>VGVE01000139.1 GCA_016874135.1 Gammaproteobacteria bacterium
GTGAAGGGCAGGGCGGTGGTCGCGGGCGTCTCGATTCGGAACGCGCGCAGCGCATGTTGCAGCTCTACAAGGACAAAGGTTGGGTCCCGGCGCCAACTCTGGCCGGGCGCGATGACCCCAACCACAAACAGATGCGGGCGATGTTCAACGAAGCGTTCCGGCCGAAAAAAATCGACGCGATGGACCCGTTGGTCGAACAAACCGCCTACAAGCTGATCGATGCCTTCATCGGTGATGGAAAGTGTGACTGGGTCAAACAGTTTGCTGTGCCCCTGCCCTTGATCATCATTGGCAAACAGATGGGTGTGAAAGAAGAAGACATCTGGAAGATCAAGGCGTGGACCGACGCCTGGGTACAGCGCCTTGGCATGATGCAAACGGAGGAGGAAGAGCGTTGGTCCGTAGAGATGGAGATCGAGGCACAACACTACTTCCAGCCGATATTCGAAAGGCTCCGCAAGGAACCGGACGATACGTTGGTCTCCGAGATGGTGAACCGGGTGATTCCGGAATGGGGCCGCCCGCTCAACGACAACGAGCTGCATGCGGAAATGATGGCCGACACCTTCGTCGGTGGTTCGGAAACGTCCACCAATGCCATCGCGTACGGGGTCAAACTGCTGATCGATAATCCTGATGTGTGGGACCGGCTCAAGTCAGATCCTGAGAAGTATCTGCGCACGTTCGTCGAAGAAGTGTTGCGCCTTGAAGGCCCTGTTCAGGGTTTGTTTCGCACCACGTCCAAGGACCTCGAGGTGCACGGTGTACATATTCCGAAAGGCTCGATGATCAACGTCCGATACGCTGCCGCCAACCGGGATTCCAGCGAATTCAGTTGTCCGGAAAAGCTGGATCTCGACCGGGAGAAGCCTGGTCGCCATCTAGCGTTTGGATCCGGCATTCACCATTGCCTTGGCGCACCACTGGCACGACGCGAGTTGTACTGGAGCTTCAAAGCGCTGATCGATCGGGTGGATGAACTCTGGTTCCAGCCCGGCAGGAACGATTTCAAGGTGATGCCGAATTTCGCCCTGCGCGCGTTGAGCGAACTGCATATCGGCTTCAAGGCGAAATAGAAAACGCGTCGATCCTATGATCGCAGCACAATAAAACTGTTTCGGGAAAAAACGGGAGGTTCGGATGAAAGCATTCAGGCTGGATGGCAAAGTCGCTGTCGTAACCGGCGGTGGCAAAGGTATCGGGCGTGGTATTGCACTCTGTCTTGCCGAAGCGGGCGCCGATGTCGTGGTGTGTGCGCGTACGCTGAGTGATGTGAAATCCGTTGCCGCCGAGATTGAAAGCATGGGGCGACGTGCTCGGGCAGTCAGTGTCGACGTGACTTCTTCAGAGCAGCTCCAGATGGCCGTTGCTGCGGCAAAAGAACTCGGCGGGCTCGACGTCTGGGTCAACAATGCCGGCGGACTGCCTGACGCGACGCCACGGTACCTGACCCGTACACCCCTTGATCGCTGGGATGCGCAGATGGACCTGAATCTCAAAGCGGTCTTCGTCGGTTGTCAGATTGCCGCGGAGAACATGCCGAATGGCGGCACGATCGTGAACATCTCTTCCCGCGCCGCCATGGGTGGCAATCGCAAGAATGGTCCGTATGCGGCATCCAAGGCGGCAGTGAACAGCCTGACGCAGACGTTTGCGCTCGAACTCGCACCGAAGATCCGCGTCAATGCCGTGGCGCCAGGGCCGATCCCAACGGAGAACTTCAACCTGTCGACGAGCTTTCCCAAGGATCGGCCGATTGAACAGATCATCGGCGTTCCGCTGGGGCGACTAGGCACACCTGAAGATATCGGCAATGCCGTGGTGTACATGGCGTCATCGGCTTCGAGCTGGGTGACCGGGCAGTGTCTCTATGTCACCGGCGGGACCTGAGCGCCTGCCTGATCCAACGATCCTGTAGAGGGGATTCCCGGACACAATCTTCATGTGCCGAAGGAGGCACGCTTTCATGCAAGTTGGCAACAACGCCGTTGTAATGATCCATTACACGCTCACCGGGGACAACGGTGAAGCGATCGATTCTTCAGCTGGCGGCGATCCGTTGGCTTATCTGCATGGACGCGGCAATCTGATCCGTGGGCTTGAGTCGGAGTTGGCGGGCAAAGTTGCGGGCGATGCGCTGAAGGTTCGGGTGGCGCCCAAGGACGCCTACGGTGAGGTCGATGCTGATCTGATCCAGGTGGTTGCTCGCAGCGCGTTTTCTGGTATTGAGTCGATCGAGGTGGGGATGCGATTCCAAACGCCTACGGCAAGAGGACCGCGTACAGCGATGGTTACGGAAGTGCATGCAGACAACATTCACCTTGATGCCAATCATCCGCTCGCCGGCAAGCATCTCAATTTCGCTGTAGAGATTGTGGAAGTGCGGGCGGCGACCATGGACGAACTGTCCCACGGTCACGTGCATGGTCCCGGTGGTCATCACCACTGAGTCTTGTAGTTGGCATGCGATTAACCAGCGCTTGGATGACGTAATGCAAAAGTGCCTTGTTGGTCCTGGCCCAAGGCATCCGCAAGCCACGGTAGCGACAGGGCGAGTTCCGCAGCCAACGTCCAAGGTGGATTGACTACGAAGAGTCCGCTGCCGAAAAACGTCTTCTCTTCAGGTTTGCTGACGTCGAGTACGGCATGCAGCCACTCAGTGCTTTCCAGTGCTTCGAGCGCCCGGATGAAACGTGCGTTGTCCCGGGCTCTGAGTCGTGGGTACCAGACCATGAAGGTACCTGATGCAAACCGGCGCAATCCCGCAGCAATCGATTCGATGACTGCTGTCCAGTCTTCTTCCCGTTCATAAGACGGGTCAATCAGAACCGCCCCCCGCCTGGAGGGTGGCGGCAGTGTGTACTTCACGGCAGCGAAACCGTCTCCCTCGATCGTGCGAATGGAAGCGGACGATGAACGGCAAGATGATTCAAGTTCGCGGTATTCGGCCGGATGGCGTTCGCAGAAAACGAGCCGATCCACAGGCCGGGCGAGAGATGCGGCGAGGAGTGGTGAACCCGGATAGCGATCGTCATCCTTTTTGATGTGATCGAGCCATGCGTTCACCGGTGCCGGTTTGCCTTCGGCCTGGCGGATCCTCAGGATGCCGGTACGCGCATCACCGGTTTTCAGTGCCTGGTCGCTACCGAGATTGTATTGGCCAGCGCCTGCGTGAGTGTCGAGAAACGTCCAGCCTCGGGATTTGAGATTCAGATGGCTGAGCACCCGGTGCAGGACCAGGTGCTTCAGGACATCAGCATGATTGCCGGCGTGATAACCGTGCTGGTAGCTAAGCAAGTTACCAGCCCCTTAGCTTGGTCGTCAGCTGTTGGCAGCAGGACGGCGGTCGAGGACGTTGCTGGAGCGAAGCAGTGCTTTCACGCGCTGGCGTCGCCCTTCGGGCTTGCGTTTGCGGTAGATGCTGTCGAACGCTTCGCCGGGGCGCCGATGAATGATACCCATGGCCATGGGCAATGGCGCCCTCATGCCGAGCAGAAGATGGGCCATGGCAGTACTGGTTTCATCGTGCACGAGGATTTGGTCCTTGGTGACACCGTCTTCACCGATGGTCACCGCTTCAAGAGTCAAAGACTTCGTATTGAGGCGCAGGCCTTTCTTGAGATCCTTGCCATAGAGAAGCGGTTGGCCATGGACGCAGACGACCTGGCTGTCGGCCGCGGTTTTTTTGCTGCTCACCGACTCCCAGACGTCTTCGTTGTAGACGATGCAGTTCTGCAGGATTTCGATGAACGCGGTTCCTTCGTGCGCGTGACCAGCGGCGAGAATCTGCGGCAGTCCTTTCTGGTCGATGTCGACTGCGCGTGCGATAAAGGTGGCGCCAGCGCCGATGGCAAACACTCCGGGAATCACCGGTGTATCAAAAGAGCCGCCCGGGCTCGTTGGGCTGCGGGTACCGGGACGTGAGGTCGGAGAATACTGGCCTTTGGTGAGGCCGTAGATCTCATTGTTGAACAGCAGGATGTTCAGATTGACGTTGCGGCGCAGTGCATGCAGCAGATGGTTGCCACCGATGGACAGTCCATCACCGTCACCGGTGATCACCCAGACATCGAGTTGCGGATTGGCGAGTTTCACACCTGTGGCGATGGCGGGAGCGCGGCCGTGGATGGTGTGAAAGCCGTAAGTCTCGACGTAGTACGGGAGCCGCGATGAGCAGCCGATCCCGGACACGAAGACAGTGTTGGCAGGATCTGCACCGGTATCGGCGAGTGCGCGGTGAACTGCCTTGAGAATGGAATAGTCGCCGCAACCCGGGCACCAGCGGACCTCCTGGTCGGTCGCATAATCTTTCGGTTCGAGGATCAGTGCCTCAGCCATGGCTGGTCTCCTTCATGCTGCGCGTGGCGTGGGCGCGGATCACCGCCTTGAGATCAGCCACGGCGAACGGTTGTCCGTTCACCTGGTTGTGCTGGATCACCGGAAGGACCAGACGATCACGCAATACTGTCGCGAGTTGTCCGGCGTTCAGTTCCGGAACGAGCACCTGATTAAAACGGGATAGTAGCGCGCCGAGGTTCGACGGGAGCGGGTTGAGATGACGCAGGTGAATCTGGCCGACATCAAACCCTTCGCGCAGCATCTCTTTCACAGCCTGGAAGACGGCGCCATAGGTCGATCCCCAGGCGACGACGGCAAGGCCGTGTGCGCTGCCTTGTTCTATGCGCTGTTTCGGAATGAACTTCGCGACATTAGCGAGTTTGCGCGAACGCATGTCAGTCATGCGTTGGTGGTTGGCGGCGTCATAGGAGATGTTGCCGGTGTTGTAGTCCTTTTCGATGCCACCGACACGATAGATGTGATTCGGATCACCGGGAGTGGCCCATAACCGGGCTTCGGTGGCCGGATCACGCGCAAAAACCTTCGTGTCCTTGTCCATCAAGGGATCAGGCCGGGTAGTGCTGATCGATGCGTATTGGTCGATATCGGGCAAGGGCCACAGTTCCGAAGCGTTCGCGATGTAGCCATCGGTCAACATGATCACCGGCGTCATATGCTGGAGTGCGATGCGAACCGCTTCAATGGCGGTGTCGAAACAGTCTCCGGGAGAGCGCGACGCAACAACCGGAATGGGCGTATCTGCATTGCGGCCATACACTGCCTGATAGAGATCACTTTGTTCCGTCTTCGTCGGCATGCCCGTGGATGGACCCGCGCGTTGCGAATTGACCAGCACCAGCGGCAATTCTGCGGCGACCGCAAGACCCAGTGCTTCGGTCTTCAGGGCCACGCCGGGACCAGAGCTTGAGGTGAGCCCGAGTTTACCTGCGTAGGATGCACCGATGGCGGAGCAGACGGCGGCGATCTCATCTTCGGCCTGGAAGGTGGTGACGCCCGCGTCTTCGAGCCCGGTGAGTTGATGCAGCAGTGAGGATGCCGGGGTGATCGGATAGCTGCAGAACATCATTTCGATGTCGGCGAGTTCTCCGGCGGCAACCAACCCGAGCGCGAGGGCTTCAGCGCCGGTGATGGTGCGGTATTCCACAGATTCGAGCGGGGCCGACGGGATGGGGTGCTGCGCCAGTACCGCGCCAAGTTCTGCCGTTTCGCCGTACGCGTGACCGGCGTTAAGGGCAGCAAGGTTGGCATCCACCAGCGAAGGCTCGCGACTGAATCGCCGCCGGATCCACTGAGCGGTTGGCTCCCTGGGTTGGTCGAACATCCACAGGATCAATCCCAGCGCCCAGAAATTCTTGCAGCGGCCCGAATCCTTGGCGCCCAGCCCGAACGGCTTGACGGATTCCAGTGTCAGCGCGGCGATATCTATGGCGCAGACCTGGAAGTCACTGAGAGTGCCGTCGCTCAACGGGTTGCTTGCGAGTTCAGCTCGCTTGAGCCGCTGTTCGTTGAATGCACTCTCGTCAACGATGACCAGCGCGCCGGGGGTGAGCTGGCTGAGATTGACAATCAGTGCGGCGGGGTTAAATGCGACTAGCACGTCCGGTGCGTCACCCGGTGTCGTGATTCGATCACCGCCGAACTGGATCTGGAAAGCGGAGACCCCGAAGCGGGTGCCTGCCGGTGCACGGATTTCTGCGGGAAAATCGGGAAAGGTGGCCAAATCGTGGCCGGTAAGTGCGGATGCCTGCGTGAACTGTGCACCCTGCAACTGGATCCCGTCTCCGGAGTCGCCGGCAAAACGGACCACGTGACTGGTTTTTTGCCAAAGTTCCTGTGTGTTCATGGCCTTACAGACGCTTGGGAGCGCGGCATAGTAAGTCAACGCTGACGGTTTTACTGTGCTTTTTTTGCATATCCATAGGAGGCGCACAATCGCCTTACGCGGCGTCTGGTGGCGAAATGCAGGACAGCTCCAGGAACGTCACCCCCCACGATGACAACCCGGCGTCGCGTGTCTACCATCGCGGCTCCCCAAGTCTGGCGCCGCCCACACCTCCCATGCCCGGTACCCAAGGCATATTCACTACTCGCAAGTTGTAGTCGCTGCTCGACTCCCGAATGTCGGCAGAGGTGCACAACCGGCCGAAACTTGCCGAAACGATGACTGCCCGCGGTCAGCCGATTTCTGTCCATGGGGTTGACGCTTGGTTCAAACACACCGATTCCAACTATGTGATCGAGCGGGAAGCTGAAGACCTCGTCTAGGTGCAGGATGAGCTGGCCCTCGCGATCTGTGCACAACTCGAACCTCGGATCCGGATCAGCGATATCCAGTTGGGTGCTTCTCTCAAATCGACACCTGCGTGGCGCATGTGGCAGGAAGGCTGGTATCGACTCTTCGTAGACGCGCCGCAGCCTCGCCCGGAGCGATCGCTGAAACTTTTTCGCGACGCATTGGAACTGGAACCGGATTGCCCCCTCGCACATGCTGGGCTGTTCATCGTCATCAGTACCTCACTGCTCTGGGGTGGTATGGGTCCGCAGGCCATCGTTGAAGCCCGCCAGCACGTGGAGAGGGCGAGCAAGCAACTGCCAGCGGGCAATGCCACAGTCATGTATGCCCTCGGCATGCTCAGTTTTGTCGGTGGCGACAGCCTCGAAACGGTCATCGACTATGTGGGCGCAGCAGTCGATCAGGAACCGAGCAATCCGATGTACCACGGCATTCTCGGCTATCTGCCGGCCCACGTCGGACGCATCCGAGAAGGTCTCGACCGATGTCTGTATGCGATGCGCCTTTCACCCCGCGATTCGCGGGAGCCGCTCCTGTGCTACATGCTCGGCAATGCCTACATTGCCGCCGGTGAATACCAACGTGGTATCGAGTCATTCAACCGCTGCCCGCGGTTCTCCGAGGTGGATTTCGTATGGTTGATGGTGGCGTATGGCCATCACTGCCTGGGCGATTTCAGGCGAGCCCGCGAGAGCCTGTCCCGGATCGAGACGCCCCGGAGCCGTTCATTCTACGAAGGGAGTTTGCGTTATCGGCTGTGGCTGTCGCATCCCGATGAGCTGAAACTGCCTTTCATCAAATTTCTCACCGAGCACCTCTTCCGGCGCGACGCCTGACGATCAGGTGAAGGGGTGGCCCGCCATGTGGCGGACCTAGGGCTTCAGGCAGTCATTCGAGCCGCGGCCATCATTCGCGAAAACCACGAAAGGCAGGCGAGGCGCGCTTCCACCGGGTCTTTCCCGGCGAGTTTGATGATCGCCTCAAGTTCGGGCGGCATGGGCTGAACGGGCAGGATATCGACCGGCGACTTATCCGGGAAAAACTGCTTGCGAATCGCTTCTGCAGCCATGCGACCGCTATGGGTCGCGCCTTCCATGGACGTTACGTGCATCGGATTCATGACAAAGTCACCGCCGAGGAAGGGGTTCTCGGCCGCTGTGCGATTCTGCGGTCGCCAGTTTTCTGTCATCACATCGTTAACGAAGATTGGTGCATCCATGTTGGTGTGGGGGACAAACATCTCCACCTGTGTCAGCACCTCCGGAAAGTACTTCGCGATTTCGCGGGTAGTCACCTTGACGAATGAACTGCTAT
>VGVE01000140.1 GCA_016874135.1 Gammaproteobacteria bacterium
GATGAACTTGCGGCGCTCTATACCCGCATGCAGGGCGATGCTGAGTTCCAGCGGGATCTCGATCGGGACCTTGCGCAGTATGTCGGCCGGCCTTCACCGCTGTATTTAGCAGAACACCTAACGACCTATCTCGGTGGCGCGAAAATCTACCTCAAGCGGGAGGACCTAAACCACACCGGCGCCCACAAGGTGAACAACACGATCGGGCAAGCACTGCTCGCGAAACGCATGGGAAAACCGCGAGTCATCGCCGAAACCGGAGCCGGCCAACATGGTGTTGCTACGGCAACGATTGCGGCGCGTCTCGGACTCGAATGTGATGTCTACATGGGGCAGGAAGATGTCGAGCGGCAGAGCCTCAACGTCTACCGGATGAAACTCCTGGGTGCGAGGGTGATTGCCGTGCAGTCGGGCACGCGTACGCTCAAGGATGCGATGAACGAAGCGCTGCGCGACTGGGTGACGAATGTGGATACCACCCACTACATCATCGGAACGGTGGCTGGTCCACACCCTTATCCGATGCTCGTACGGGATTTCCAGTCTGTGATCGGTCGCGAAGCACGAACTCAGATACTTGCTGCGGAAGGGCGGCTGCCTGATGTTCTGGTGGCGTGTGTCGGCGGTGGCTCCAATGCCATCGGGCTCTTCCACCCGTTCATCGACGACGTGGATGTGCGCATGGTGGGTGTGGAAGCGGCAGGCCATGGCATGAACACGAAACGGCATGCGGCACCTTTGAACGATGGCACCGTCGGCGTACTGCATGGCAACCGTACCTACCTGATGCAGGACGACGACGGGCAGATTCTGCCTACGCACAGTATCTCTGCGGGATTGGATTATCCGGGTGTCGGACCTGAGCACGCCTACCTCAAGGATATTGGCCGTGCGGAATATGCCGCGGCGACGGATGACGAAGCGCTCGCAGCGTTTCGTTTGCTGAATCGTACGGAAGGCATCCTGCCGGCGCTGGAGTCGAGTCATGCGATCGCCTGGGTCATGCAGGAAGCGCCGCGCCTGAGTCGGAGTTCCATCATGATCGTCAATCTGTCCGGACGGGGAGACAAGGATATCCCCACGATCGCACGCAGAGACGGAATCAGCCTGTGAGCACAACCCGACTAGGAGCCTTATTTGCCACCGGCCGCGGCTCGCAACAAGCCAGCGCACGCAAGAAGCTGGTCACGTTCATTACCGCCGGCGATCCGCACATCAACGCAACCGTGCCGGCAATGCACGCACTCGTGGCCGGCGGTGCCGACATCGTCGAACTCGGCATTCCGTTTTCAGATCCTGAGGCAGATGGTCCTGTGATCCAGGCAGCGTCGGAAAGGGCTCTCGCCGCTGGCACCCGCTTCACCGATGTTCTCGCTGCAGTCACCGCGTTTCGCAAGGTAAATGCAAACACACCGGTAGTGCTGATGGGGTATCTCAACACGATTACAGCACAGAAGGACTTTGCTGCGAGAGCGGAAGCGGCCGGTGTCGATGGATTGATCATGGTGAATCTGCCTTCGGAAGAAGCGGATGATTTCCGCCGGCGGCATGCCGGTTTGAAACTCGACCTGATATTCCTCATTGCACCGACTACCACCAATGGGCGGATCGGAACCATCGCCCGTGCAGCATCCGGCTTCCTGTACTACGTGTCCTTCAAGGGCATCACCGGTGCGGATCGTCTGGAAGTGGATGAGGTGGCGAACAAAGTCGCGACCATCAAGTCGTCGACACCACTTCCCGTCTGTGTCGGTTTCGGCATCAAGGACGGTGAGACCGCCGCGAAGGTTGCGAAAGTCGCAGATGGCGTCGTGGTTGGTACCTCGCTGGTCCGGATCATGGCCGAAACCCCTGGTGGACCGGATGCGATTGCCGCGGCTCTCAAGGCCCGGGTGGCAGAATTCAGGATGGCGATCGACCGTTGAAAACAACGCTCGATGGGTGGCTGCAGTATGCAGAGACGATCAATCCGCGTTCCATCGAGATGGGGCTCAGCAGGACGCGAGACGTCGCCATCCGGATGGGACTGCTGCCTTGGACCATCCCATCGATCATCGTCGCCGGAACCAATGGCAAAGGCTCCGTTACCGCCGCTGCAGATTCGATTCTGCGCGCCGCAGGCTATTCGACCGGTGCAGGCTTCAGTCCGCATGTTCACCGGTTCAACGAGCGGATCAGGGTCAATGGTGAAGAGGCTGATGATGCGTTGCTCGTGCAGGCCTTCGAAGCGGTCGAGCGCTCACGGCCACCAACGCTGCTGACCTATTTCGAATATGCCGTGCTCGTATCACTGTGGGTCTGGCGCGAGACTCGCATGGACTGCACGGTGCTCGAGATTGGCCTCGGTGGTCGGCTCGATGCCTTCAATATCATCGATGCGGAAGTGGCCATTGTGACCAGCATAGGACTTGATCACCAGGAAATGCTGGGAGATACCCGCGAAGCCATCGGCAACGAGAAAGCTGGCGTGTTCAGGGATCGGCAACGTGTGATTCTCGGTCGTGACATGCCACACAGTGTGATTGCGAGAGCGCGTGAACTCGCTTGTCACACATCGGTGAGTGGCGAGGACTTTCTGGTGGATGACCGGGAGGATGCGTTGCAAATGACGGTGAACCATCCGCCGGTGTGGCGGCTGCCGAGTGGACTCGAGACCGCCGCCGCTTGTCGGCTCTCGCCGCACAATGCGGGATTGGCTGTGGTTGCCGCCGCTGCGCTAAAGCCGGTGGAGGCGGACGCAGTTCGGATCGGACTTGCGCGCGCTGACCTGCCGGGGCGAACAGAGTCATTTGATTGGCAAGAACGCAACGTTGTGGTGGACATCGCTCATAACCCCGACGGAGCAAGATTTCTCGCGAAACGGCTGGCCGGGCTCGGGCTCCATCCAGAAGTCGCCATCCTTGGCAATCTCCGCGACAAGGACACCGCAGGAATTGCGAAGACTCTGGTCGACAGGATCCCGTGCTGGATCGCGGTCTCGACGTCCGGTCAGAGGGGCCAGGAAGCCTCGGTTACCGCGATGGGTATTCAGAGCAGTGGTGCAGCTGAAACGCTGCAGATGGCCACAATGACCGAAGCACTGGAAAGCGCGGTGCAGAGGAGCCGGAAGGGTGGTGTAATTCTGGTGTTTGGCTCGTTTGCCGCAGTGGGCGTGGCGCGGGAGGTGTTGTTGAATGCGCCTGCAGCAAGCGGGCATTCGGGTCAATAACGACGCGATTGGCCTCCAGGCAGGTGCGTCGCTGTTGGTGAAGGACTAGAGGTAAAGGACCAGAGAAGTGGAACAGGATACGCGGCGATATCGGGTCACCGGGTCGATCTTTCTGATCGCGCTCGCCGTAATCGTATTCCCGATGATCTTCGATGGTGATGGCCTGCCACCCGTGAAGATCGAACCCATGCCGGAGCCCAAGCTTTCGGAAAATCCGACCCCGCCGCCCGTGGTCGAAAAAAACCCGTACGTCGAAAAGGTTGAAGCGCTGGCTAAGTCCGTTGATGCCGAGGGGTTCAGCACGGATCACGGTACGCTCATGGGAGAGGCCGTACTCAGCAAACCCGACGGTGACACGCGGGTGTGGGCGATCCAAGTCGGCAGTTTCAGTTCAGAGACGCGCGCATTGTCCTTGCGAGATGAACTGCGCGCGGAAGGCTACGAAGCGTTTCTTTCGTCGATCAAGAAAGAAGATCGCGTGATGATCCGGGTTGCCATCGGGCCCTATCTTGATGGCGGCGAAGCAGAAAAGGTTCGCCGCAAACTGGCCAAATCCCTCGCGCCTGATGCCCGCGTCATGGCGATGTCAATGTGACCGACCTTGCGCTAACGCCATTCGACATCGCGCTGCTGGTGGTCATCGGGCTGTCGGCGCTGATGGGGTTGTTCCGGGGTTTACTGCGGGAAGTACTGTCCCTGGTGATCTGGATTGCGGCATTCCTGCTGGCGCTCAGTTTTGGCCCGGCTTTTAGCACCTGGTTCCCGTTCACTGAAGGTGCCGTGTTGATGGGCGATCCAACCGGTGGCCTCGTGCGCAGCGATACAGCGAGTCGCGTAATCGGGTTCATCGCGGTATTCGTGTTGACACTTGTCGCCGGCAGCGTTGTCCAATGGGCGGTGCGACGCCTGGTCGAATCCACCGGGCTTACGTCCACCGACCGGGTGCTCGGATTGTTGTTCGGGACCACCCGCGGAGTTGTGATCGTGATCGTGGTCCTGATCGCCATCCGCCCGTTTGCTTCGGAAACCACGTGGTGGCTCACATCACAACTGCGTGAACATTTGCTCCTCTTGGAGGATGATGTGCTCACACTGATTGGCGAATCGCGACGTCTCATCGCCGAACAGATCCGGTAAGACGCGTGCCCCTTTGCGATCGACGAGGAACCCAAAGACGTGTGCGGAATAGTCGGCATCGTTGCGCGCAGTGACGTCAACCAGGACCTCTATGATGCCCTGACGGTGCTGCAGCACCGTGGTCAGGATGCGGCGGGTATCGTCACTACCGATGGTGGCAAGGTGCATCTGCGCAAGGACAACGGTCTGGTGCGGGATGTTTTCCAGGACCGCCACATGCAGCGACTGAAAGGTCGTTATGGCATCGGTCACGTGCGTTACCCCACCGCCGGCACTTCATCCAGTGCGGAAGCGCAGCCGATGTACGTGAATTCCCCGTACGGCATCGCCCTCGGTCATAACGGCAATCTGACTAACGCCGAACGTCTGCGCGCAGAAGTCTTCCGCGATGATTTGCGACACATGAATACCGACAGCGATTCGGAAGTGCTGCTGAACGTGTTCGCCCATGAACTCCTGCAAGAAAAACGGCTGCGTGCCGCGCCTGACGATATCTTCCGGGCGGTTGCCGGCGTACATCGCCGTTGCCAGGGTGCTTACTCTGTTGTGGCGGTCATCGTGGGTATCGGTGTGGTCGGGTTTCGTGACCCGCTTGGTATTCGCCCACTCGTGCTTGGTCGACGCGAACATCCCGCAGGCCCGGAGTACATGCTGGCATCAGAAAGTGTGGCGCTCGATCTGCTCGGGTATGAACTTATCGGCGATGTGGCGCCGGGCGAAGCGGTGGTCATTACTGACAGCGGCGAGCTTTACCGGCAGGTCTGTGCGGAACGCACACGGCTTGTACCCTGCATTTTTGAGCACGTTTATTTCGCCCGCCCGGATTCGATCATGGATGGTGTATCGGTCTACAAGGCGCGGCTGCGCATGGGCGAATACCTGGCCGAACAAATCCTCGAGCACTATCCGGACGGCCGACACGACATCGATGTGGTGATTCCCATTCCGGAAACTTCCCGGACCTGTGCGATGCCATTGGCACATCGGCTCGATACCAAATTCCGGGAAGGATTTGTCAAGAACCGCTATATCGCACGGACATTCATCATGCCGGGCCAGGAAGAGCGCCAACGAAGTGTGCGACATAAGTTCAATTCAATTCCCCTCGAATTCAAGGACAAGACCGTGCTGCTGGTGGATGACTCCATCGTCAGAGGCACAACTATTGCGCGCATCGTCCAGATGGCGAGGGATGCAGGAGCGAAGAAGGTCTACGTGGCGTCTGCCGCGCCGATCGTCAAATTTCCGAACGTCTACGGCATAGACCTTGCCGCTGCAGAGGAATTTGTGGCCCAAGTCGGCGATGTTGAAGCCATCGCACGGGAGATCGGCGCGGACTGGCTGATCTATCAACGGCTGGGTGATCTGGTCAAAGCTGCGCGCGAAGGCAACCCGTCTATCCAGCACTTTGAGTGCTCGGTTTTCGACGGTAATTACGTGACCGGCGACATAGACGACTCTTATCTCAAGCGGCTATCATTGCGAAGAAACGACGCCATCAAACAACGCCGTGACACTGACCCGCAGTGGGAAATCAGCTTCCCCGAGCTTCACAATCACGCCTGAGCGAAGCCGGGTACACGACGATATCCAGGCCGTCACGCAGCAACTGAACAGGATTCTGCTCGGCAAGAGCGGTCAGATCAGGCTCGCACTTGCCTGTCTCTTTGCACGTGGTCATCTGCTCATCGAAGATCTGCCCGGCATGGGCAAGACGCTCCTGTCACAGGCGCTGCCGGGTTCTGTTGAAGATCGTATTTCAAGACTGACGGGGTACGCTCTGTAAGCCACGCGCGCAGAGCGGGAGTTTGGTGTGGCGTTGCCGGGCCAGCGTATCCAGCCGGGTACGGGCGATGCGCATCTGCACGGCGTGTTGCGGATCCTCGCCCTGTATGGGCTTGAAACACCATGAGTCCGAGCGCCGCACTCAGCCTCAATCCGCAGATTCCGCGGAACTCGCTGGCGCTCCTGACGATCGCGCAGGCAGTGGTGGTGATTCCGCATATGGCCCAGCTTTCGCCCTGGATTATCGCCGTGTGTTTGTTGTGCGGGATCTGGCGAACCTAGGTGTATCTGGGGAAGGCGGGATATCCGTCCCTGGGTGCGAAAGTGCTGCTGGTAACCCTGGGTACGGTAGGCGCGCTGTTTTCGGGGCCAGAGCTTTTGAGTCTCGAAGTGTTTGTATCGATAGTCGTACTCGCCTTCGCCTTCAAACTGGTGGAGATGAGTTCGCGACGCGACGTGTTTCTGGTGATTTTTCTTTGTTATTTCATCATCGCTGCGGAGTTCCTCCCGTTGGCGCTGTACCAGATTTTTGCCACTGTAGTGGTAAACGCGGCCATGATCGGCCTCAACCAGATGCACACCGATGCCCGCCCGCTGGGTTCGGCCCGGCTTGCCAGCAGTCTGGTTTTGCAGGCGTTGCCTCTGGCGGTCGTGCTGTTGCTGTTTTTTCCGCGCCTGCTGCCGCTGTGGTCAATGCCGTTGCCCGGTAGCGCGACTACCGGGCTGGCGGACAAGATGACACCCGGGGACATCGCTACCCTGTCGCAAAGTGGTGATCCTGCGTTCCGGGTGGCGTTCGACGGCAAGGCTCCGCGTTACCCGGAGCTTTATTGGCGCGCCATCGTGTATTCCGATTACCAGAACGGTACCTGGAGTCGACAGCCATCGCTTCAAGAGAGCCCGGATCTGATGGCTGCTCCGGCAAGACGCGAAGTTTCCTATGAAGTCCTGATGTAACCGACGGCTCAGCGTTGGTCGTACACGCTCGACGTTCCGGTCAGTCAGGAAGGAACGTCCAGCCGTTCATCCGATTTCCGCCTTGAATCCGAACACCCTGTGGTCTCTCCCTTCCGCTACCGCGTTCGCTCCGACCTTACGCAGGTCCGCGGCACCGGGATCTCCGAAGCGATGGTTCAGCGCGAGACGCGCTTACCTGTTGATGACAACCCGCTGATAGTCGCCTTTGCGCGGCAGCTGCATGCATCGAGCGGATCGGTTCCTGCCTTTGCGGAAGCTTTGCTCGCGCACATTCGTACGGAACCCTATCACTACACGCTTTCACCGCAGACCCTTCCAAAGCAGAACGCAGTGGACACGTTCTGGTTCGACACCCGACGAGGCTTCTGTGCGCATTATGCCGGGGCATTCGTGTATGCCATGCGTGCTGCAGGTATCCCTGCGCGTCTGGTGGGGGGCTATCTCGGGGGTGAAGTAAACGACATGGGTGGCCACCTGATGGTCCACCAATACGATGCGCATGGCTGGGCGGAAATCTGGATGCAAGGTCGCGGCTGGGTACGCTATGACCCGACAGGTGCCGTTGCGCCGGAACGGATCGAGCGTGGGCTTGCTGAAGCACTCTCGGCTGAAGATCGCTCTGCCTTGTCTCTCCTTGCATCGGCACGACTCGACTCCGGCTCGCTGGCGGGGCAGGTCTTGCGCCTGTTGGACTCGCTTGAGCACCAGCGGAATCTTGTGGTTGTGGGCTACGACGGCAACATTCAGCGGCGACTGATGGGAGACTGGTTTGGCGAGATGTCGCCAGAGCGCATCGGCGTAATCATGGTGTGCCTCGGTGCGCTCTGTTTCGGCTCTGTTGCGTTGTTCCTG
>VGVE01000141.1 GCA_016874135.1 Gammaproteobacteria bacterium
CGTTGGCAGACCACGGTCCATTGCCAGCGCCTGTACACGCTCATACCCGCAAACATCCCTGGCTCGATGACACCGATACGACAGAGCCATTGTTTACCCGGTACCGGTTCAAGTCCGAAGATCTGTCACCGCTCGATCTCTCGCAGCTTGAATCCATCGAGTTCCGGTTCGATAGAAGTGAGGCTGGGGTGGTGCTGCTCGATGACCTGACGTTGACACCGGCGCCTGTTGCCGTTGAGCCAATGGAAATTGACGAAGGCGGTTAGCTCGCGCAGGTCATGAATGGTTGGCTGCAGACGTCGCAGGCCGTCCATGATTCCCATTGGTTGTTACTTTTTCAGTGCGCGCTCAAGCAGTATCGCCGCCTGCGCCGACCTGATTCTGGCCGCATCCTTGTACTCCAGCGCCTTCGCCGAACTCGCATTGCCATCGAGCCCCCGCTTGTACACGCCCTGGATGATCGCAGCGGACCTGAACATGTTGTAGATCAGATAGAAGCTCCAGTTCTCGATCGCGGCGCGATTCGCATGTTTGCAGTAGTGCGCGATGAACTCATCTTCAGTCGGGATACCGAGTGTCTTGAGATCCGCGTTGGCAAGACCCGCATCGTTGTAAGAATCACCATGCCAGTCCTGGCAGAGGTAGCCGAAATCGGCGAGCCCGTCGCCGAGAGTTGAGAGTTCCCAGTCAAGCACGGCGACGATTCGGGGCTCTGTCGGATGAATGAGTGTGTTGCCGAGCCGGTAGTCGCCATGAACGATGACGCTGGGTCCCGCCTCCGGAATGTTTTTCGGCAGCCACTCCATCAACTGATTCATCGCTTCGAGGTTTTCGGTCTGTGAGGCAATGTACTGCTTGGACCAGCGACCGATCTGGCGTTCGTAGTAGTTGCCTGGACGACCGAAGGTTCCAAGACCGACGGCTTCAGGATTGACCTTGTGAAGCTCCGCAAGCACCCGGGCGAGATCGAGATAGATGGCCCGGCGTTCCGACGGTGTCAGCGTGGGCAATCTTGTCTCGGTGAAAAGGCGCCCTTGCACCATCTCCATCACGTAGAACTTCGTGCCGATTACCGCCGGGTCTTCGCACAGGCAGTACATCTTCGGCACCGGCACCGGAGTGCTCGCCAGCGCGGCCATGACGCGGTACTCGCGGTCCACCTGGTGGGCAGAAGGGAGCAGCGCGCCAGGAGGCTGCTTGCGCATCACGTAGGTCCGGTTCGGTGTGATGAGCTGGAAGGTCGGGTTTGACTGCCCCCCTTCGAATTGGCGCACAGTCAAAGGGCCGGCGAAGTCCACGATATGGGCAGCGAGATACTTCGCCAGGGCAGATTCGTCGAAGCGGTGGGCATCGCGCACCGCGGTGATCTGGACGTCGCTCATGATGGGTTCCGTTTGTGGCACCGGAATAGACCGGCGCAGTTGAAATTGCGGGCGGATGATAACAAACGCTCCGGTGATCGTTTCCGACCCATGTGGCGCGGGCCGATAATGTAGCGGTTCAAACGGAGGCCCCATGCCCTATACACCGATTACCGGAACCCTCGGCTACGTGTTGTCGCCGGATGACCGACAGGTGCTGATGGTCCACCGCAATGCACGCAAGGACGATCAGCATCTCGGCAAGTACAACGGCCTCGGCGGCAAACTCGAAAATAATGAAGATGTGGCCGAAGGAATGCTGCGAGAGATCCGTGAAGAGGCCGACATCACCGTCACGGCCATGGAACTGCGGGGCACCATCAGCTGGCCCGGTTTTGGGCCCAATGGCGAGGATTGGTTGGGGTTCATCTTCCTGATCACGGCGTTCGACGGCACACCTCCTGCTGACAACGATGAAGGTGATCTGCGGTGGGTACTGCGGGAAGAACTCATGGACCTTCCCATGTGGGAAGGTGACCGCCACTTCCTGCCTCTGGTCTTTGATTCGGATCCGCGTCCTTTTCACGGCGTCATGCCTTACCAGAATGGGAAGATGGTGAGCTGGCGATTCAGCCGGTTTTAGGCGATTGCACCAACCAATACCCGCCCTGGCTGTTGATTCCCCCCGCGCCGATCTGCGAGTCTAGTCGCGGGGAAACACATCCAATCCAGCACCGGGGAACGACCCGGACGCTTCCAGCTTCAGGAGATCACTCATGGCGTTGACCAAACGGGTCGCGGTAACCGTTCCTGCGGGACCCAAACTCGAACATACGGCTGCCCGGCTCAAGTGGGCGGAAGACAACGGCATTCCGGATGCGTGGTTCTCGGACTCGGGTGCTCCTGACACGCTGACGCAAATCGCGGCCCTGGGCCACAGAACGAACAAGCTGCGGATTGGCGTTGCGGTCACTCCGGTCTATACCCGTTCCCCTTCGGTGTTAGCGGCCTCCGCACAGGTCATCGCACAGGTTCTGCCCGGGCGTTTCATCATGGGGCTCGGTTCATCGAGCCAGACCATCATGGGTCAATGGAATGGGATTCCGCTCGACAAGCCGCTGACCCGAGTCAAGGAGACCGCACAGCTGGTGCGGACCATGCTCACCGGTGACAAGACCGCCTTCAACGGAGAGACGCTGCGCAGCAACGGCTATCGACAGGTGCCGACCGAAAATCCGCCGCCCATCTACATCGGCTGCCTGCGCCCCAACATGATCGAGATGGCCGCAGAAGTGGGTGATGGGGTGATCTTCAATCTGTGGCCGAAGAGCGCGCTGCCGAAGATGATCGAACACGTGAAGATCGGTGCGGCCAAAGCCGGCAAGGACTGGAAGAGCGTCGAAGTGGTCAACCGGGCGATGGTCCTCGTTACCGACGACAAGGAGTATGGCCGCAACCTGTTCCGCGCAGCGTTTGCGCCGTATTACGCGACACCCGTCTACAACAACTTCCTCGCCTGGGCCGGTCATGAAGAAGCCGCGGCGACCATTCGCGAAGGGTGGGCTGCCAAAGACCGAAACAAGACGTCGGGTGCCTTGTCAGACGCCCTGATCGATGAAATCGGCATCATCGGCAGCGCTGACGAAGTGCGTGAACGTATCCGTGAGGACGCCGCAGGTGGTGTGCATACTTCGATCATTGCGCCGCTGGCCGGCAAACCCGAAGACCTGCAGCGTACGTTTGAAGCCTTTGCAGAGAAGAGCTTCCGCTTCTAGCCGGAGAGAAACCCATGAGCTACCAGAAGATCATCGTCGATGAACCACGGCCCCAGGTGCGTCGCATCACGCTGAACCGCCCTGACAAACGTAATCCGCTGTCGAATGAACTTCGCAGCGAGATGTTTGATGCGCTGGAAAAAGGCGATCAGGACCCCGCGATCCGGGTCATGATCCTGCGTGGCGCCGGCGAATGTTTTTCCGCCGGATATGACCTCAAGTCGAACGTCGCAGCGGAGCAGCCTTTTTATTCCGCGGGGGGTCTTGGCAATTGGCCGCGTCATGTCGTCGACGGGTTCTTCAAGATCTGGGATCTGGCCAAGCCGGTGATCGCTCAGGTGCATGGCTATTGCCTGGCTGGTGGTACTGAACTCGCAACGGCCTGCGATCTCGTCTACGTCGCGGAAGATGCAAAGATCGGCTACCCGGTCGTTCGTTCCATCAGTCCACCGGATAACCAGTTCTATCCGTGGATCGTCGGTCTCCGGCGATCCATGGAGCTGATGCTCACCGGTGATCACATGTCAGGTCTGGAAGCTGTCGAGTGCGGTTTTGCCAACCGCGCGTTCCCGCCCGCGGACCTGGAAGAAAATGTTCTGAACATCGCGGAACGGGTGGCGAAAGTACCGACCGACATCCAGCAGATCAACAAGCGTGCGGTGCACCGGCAAATGGATGCCATGGGTATTCGTGCCGGAATCCGTGCAGGAACGGAAATGCAGACACTGGCGACATTTACCGCCAGCACACAGGCACATTTGCAGGAGCTGCGCAAAGGGCTCACCGCGGCGTTGTCGAAGCGCGATCAGGATTTCGGCGACTACCGAACCACGAAGAAGTAACCACGCCACTCGCGGAGAGCCGTTATGCAGCAGTTGTCAGGCCAGGACGCGTCGTTCCTGTACTTTGAGACGCCGAAAGCGCCGATGCATATCGGTTCGTTCTTTGTCTACAACCCGCAAGATGAAACTCGGTGCCGGGTTCTCAACCCAGAAGCTCAAGGCGTCGGGTGTTGTGCCGAGAACCCGCTTCAACGGCAAGATCACCGGGCACCGCGTGAATGACGGGCGCTCGTTTGCGATCGACGACGTGAAGAAGATCAAGAACGCGATGTCTGGAGCGACCATCAATGACGCCATGCTCGCGCTGGTCGGTGGTGGCCTACGGCGTTATCTCAAGGCCAAGGATGAGTTGCCGCGTGACTCAATGATTGCCATGGCAACGGTTTCAGGGCGTTCATCCGCACAAGGCGGCACAGCAGGTAACCAGGTGTCCGGCATGCTGGTGGCGCTGGGTACACATATCGCCGACCCCATGGAGCGCCTCGCACATGTGCATCGCGAGGCACAGAACTCCAAGGCGATGACGGCGGCGATTAGTGCACGCACGATGACCGACTATTCGCAGCTCATTCCCTCATCCCTCGCGGCACTCGCCGCCCGGATGTACACAGAGATGGGCTTGGCGGATTACACGACGCCAGTGATGAACTATGTGGTCACCAATGTGCCGGGGCCACAGCGACCTCTGTATTTTGCAGGCGCTGAAGCCGTGAAGATGGTCGGGCTGGGTCCGATCCAGGACGGCATGGCGCTGATTCACACAATCTTCAGCTATTGCGGAGAAATCGCCGTGTCGTTTACGTCTTGTCGCGAGATCCTGCCGGATCCCGAGTTCTATGCCGAATGTATCCAAGCATTCTTCGATGAGATGAAAGCGGCCTACGCACAGGTATGACGATGTTGCCAAAACGATGCGACGCTGTGGTCGTCGGGGCTGGTTTCGGTGGCCTCATCATGACGCTTCGCCTCAGGGAGCTGGGTCTCGATGTCGTTGGCCTCGAACGTGGTGGCGACTTTGGCGGCACCTGGTACTGGAACCGTTATCCCGGGTGTCGGTGTGATGTGGAAAGCATGGAGTACTCCTATCAGTTCTCCAAGGAACTGGAGCAGGAGTGGCAATGGCCGGAGCGTTATTCAGCGCAGCCGGAAATCCTCGCGTATGCACAACACGTTGCAGATCGATTTGATGTCCGCAGGTTGTTCCACTTCAACCGTGAAGTCGTGAGCGCCGTCTTCGATTCAACGGACTCGACCTGGACCGTCGGTACTCGTGAAGGAGAAGCCTTGACCTGCAGCTATCTCATCATGGCCACAGGCTGTCTTTCAGCCGCAAACATTCCGGCATTTGCCGGACTGAACGACTACAAGGGCCGCACCTACCATACTGGCGCCTGGCCCCATGGCGGTGTGGATTTTACGGGTCAGCGGGTGGCGGTGATTGGTACCGGATCGTCGGCGATTCAGTCCATCCCGATCATTGCACGGCAGGCGAAATCCCTGCACGTCTTCCAGCGCACAGCCAACTATTCCATTCCGGCGCAGAACGCGCCGTTGCCCGAAGAGACTGCCGCAGCGATCAAGGCTAACTACGGTGAGCTGCGTGAGCGCAACTGGAATCAGCCAGCGGCGTTTGGCGCCTACTACGAACGCAATCCGGATTCGGTGTTGACTGCGACACCGGAGGAGAGAAAGGCGCGATTCGAAAGGTACTGGGTCATGGGCGGCTTCATGTTCCTCGGCGCCTTTGGCGACCTGGTCATGAATGTCGACGCCAATGCCCATGCAGCAGAGTTTGTTCGTTCGAAGATCCGGGAAACGGTGAAAGACCCGGGCACAGCTGAACTGCTCTGCCCAAAGGGCATCATCGCCTGCAAACGGCTTTGTGCCGACACCGGTTATTTTGAAACTTACAATCTGCCTCACGTGAAGCTGGTGGATGTCAGCCAGAAACCCATCGAGCGATTGAATCCCACCGGTCTCGAGACCGGCGGTAATCACTACGAATTTGATGCCATCGTGTTTGCGACCGGCTTTGACGCCATGACCGGGGCTCTGCTGCGTATGGGTATCGTCGGCGAAGGCGGTCTGACGCTGAAAGACAAATGGTCGGCAGGTCCACGCACCTGGCTCGGCGTCACCACATCCGGGTTTCCAAATCTCTGGATGATGACCGGGCCGGGCAGTCCATCGGTGCTTGCAAACATGATCACCGGGGTTGAACACCATGCGGATTTCATCAGCCGGCAGATCGAGTGGCTGCGAAAACAGGGCCACACACGTATCGAAGCGGATGTTGCCGCGGAGGATCAGTGGGTCGATACGTTGAATCAACGTGCTTCGTTGACGCTCTATCCGCACTGCAACTCGTGGTATCTCGGTGCGAACGTTCCCGGCAAACCGCGGGTATTCATGCCGTATCTCGGCTGGCCGGATTATGTGCAGCGCCTCAGGCAGATCGAGGCGGACGACTACACCGGATTCAAGGTCGCTTGAGAGTAGTTGCCTTGAGTGAGTGCCTGCGTGCCATGAGGATTTTCATCTGTTCCGTAGAGGAGTTGCCATGTCGACGACGTTGTATCAGAGCGATCTGTCGCCGTTCGCCGGTCGCGTACGCATCCAGATCCGCGCCAAAGGGTTGACCGGCATAGCCGTTGAGAAGGCACCCGGCGGCACGGGTAGTGATGAGTTCAAACGAATCAATCCCACCGGAAAGATTCCGGTTCTGATGGTGGATGGTGTGGCAATTGCCGAATCGCAGACGATCTGTGATTACCTGGAAGACCGTTACCCCACACCGTCTTTATGGCCGGATGATCTTCTGGCGCGCGCGCAGGCGCGGCTGATAACGCGCGCAACGGATCTTTATGTCTGTGCACCGATGTTCCAGACCACCGCACATGCCAGCAAGAAGGTGCGAGACCAGGCGTTTGTGGACGCGCGACTGGCAGAGTTGAAAAAGGGGCTTGAGACCATTGATCAGTACCGGGCCAACTCGAGTCTCGCGACCGGCATCTATGCCATTGGTTCCCGGTTGACTCTGGCTGATGCCGCACTCGCGCCGACCCTGTTTTTCGTTGCCAATTTTGCTGCCACGGTCTTCGCTCGTGATGATCTGATGTCAGCGAGCATGCAAGGGTATTTCACCGCTGTGCAGAAGGACCCGCATGTAGCGCCTGTCTTGGCCGACATGGCCGCGGCCTTAGCAGCGCTGCGCGGAAAATAGTCCGACGTTGGTAATCGGAAGGTAGTAGGGGCTCTTTCAGGTGGAGCCCCTTGTTCGAATTGTTCAGGCCGACGTGATCATTTCGCGAAGCCGGAACTTCTGCACCTTGGTGCTCGACATGGGCCATTCGGAGATAAAGTAAACCGCGCGCGGAACTTTGAAACTCGCCAGTTGTCCCTTGCAGAAGCCGATGAGGTCTTCTGCGCTCGTTGTTTGACCGGGTAGCAACTCAATAAACGCGACAGCGACTTCCTGTAGTCGCGGATCCGGCACGCCGATCACCTGAGCCATCTTCACTGCGGGATGTCGCGCCAGGAAGGATTCGATTTCGAGGGCCGCGACGTTCTCTCCGCCGACCTTGAGCATGTCCTTGATGCGACCGTGGAAGCGGATTGCCCCACGGTTGTCCAGGCTGCAAAGATCTCCCGTGCGAAACCAGCCTTCGTAAAACGCCTCGGCGTTTTTTTCCGGCGACTTGTAATAACCGCCAAAGACCGCGTAACCCTTGATCCACAGTTCGCCGCGCTCATCAACGGGCAGATCTTCCAGCGTTTCCGGATTCACAACTCTTACGGTGATTCCTGGAAACGGCGTACCACACGCATCGAGGCGCTGTTCCAGCGTCTCTGACGGATGATTGAAGGCAATAACACCGCCCACTTCTGTCATGCCATAGGCACCGGTTTGT
>VGVE01000142.1 GCA_016874135.1 Gammaproteobacteria bacterium
AGCCGGGGTCGAGGCAACGTCGGCCACCATCACCGGATGCGCACGGTCGCTGATGTCGAAAATCTGAAAGCTGCAGGCACTGGCAGTTTCGTGATTGCGCGCAAGGTAACGCTTGCCGTCGCGCGGGCTGTTAATCACCTGCACCGCTCGGCAATTGGCATCCGGCCCACTGGGGATGTGCGCCACCAAGGTCGGAGTGCCGGGGTCAGAGACATCAAGTATTGACGTGCCGTTATGCTCAGCCTTTCCGGTAAGCGGATTGGGCAGGCAGCCTGGCAAGTGCCCGACATAACACCAGTCGCCTTGCAGGGTGACCTGTAGCGACTCGCGACCCTGTAGATCATGAAAACCGACGAGTCTGGTGCGGTGTGAGTCGGCCGTATGGGTGTCATGCAGTGACATGGTGGTGCTCCTTTGCGGGCTGATGAGTTACAACAAGAATTTGTCGCGGGTAAGGTGCGGTTTCTGGTATCAATTCCGGGCCCATTGGTGCGATCGGCACAAGCCTCGCAAATTATTGAGAACTACATAATTCATGACAACCGATAGCGAAGTGGTACGTTTGATCCTTATCGTAACGATAGGGAGGTCGGACCATGGTAGCGAAGCTGAGCGAGGCACAGCGCAAACGCGTTCGGGCAGCACGGTTGCTGCTCGGGGGCAAGTCGGCGGCAGAAGTGGCAACAGCAGTCGGGGTGGCGCGCCAGACGGTATACACCTGGAAACGGGTGCTTGGTGAAAGCGGGGTGGACGGTTTGCGTGCCATGGGTGATGCGGGCCGTCCGGGTCGCCTTTGCGAAGCTGACTTCGAATGGCTCGATGCGGCCTTGCGCCAAGGTGCACACGCCCATGGTTTCGGCACCGATCTGTGGACGGCCAAGCGCGTGGGCGAGCTCATCAAACGCCAGTTTGGCATCCGATACAGCGACGTACACGTCTGGCGGCTGTTGGGCAGCCTGGGATTTTCCAGCCAAAAGCCCGAACGGCGCGCGCTGGAGCGTGATGACACGGCAGTTCGCGAGTGGAAGAAAAAGCAGTTGCCGCGGCTTAAAAAAAAGCGATCCGGGAGCGCAGAGCCATCGTGTTCATCGACGAATCCGGACTGAGCGAGCGGCCCACCCGGGTGCGCACGTGGGCGCCCATTGGACAGACTCCGGTTATTCAATACCACTTCAACTGGAAGCTGGTGTCGGTGATTGCAGGCCTGACACGGATGAACTGCCTGTTTCGCTTTCACGATGGTGCGATTCGCAGCGCGCAGATTGTCGAGTTCTTGAAGGCTCTGCGTCGCCAGTTGCGTCGCCAGTTGCTGATTAGCTGGGATGGCTTGCCCGCACACCGCTCTCGAACGGTACGCGAGTATCTGGATTCGACCCATGGCGCTGTACAAGTAGCCTACTTGCCGCCTTATGCGCCGGATTGCAATCCGGTGGAATACCTCTGGGCATGGCTCAAGCGCCATGCGCTGGCCGACTTCTGCCCCGACACGCTGAGCGAACTGAAAGTCACCGCCCGCAACAAGCTCAAATCGGCACAGCGCCGACAGTCCATCATCGTCGCTTGTTGGAAGCAGGCTGAGCTTTGGTAATGTCATTTATTATGTAATGTTCAATAATTCGGGAGACGGACGCAGTACTCGATACCGTCGTGAAAAGACTCAAATGGGCCCGAAACGATCGTGGTTACAAGGTTTTTGACCCGTCCCGGTCTGCTTCACCGGCGATGGCAAGGGCCCCGATATTGGGAGATGTACACGTTCGAGGTGCCGCCGCCGATTTGCTACGGCTTCCTGCCTGGCGCCCGCCCCGAGTAATGTCCGGCACATCTCTCCCGCTCATCGTGATGTAGTCACAGGCCGAGTCAGTCATCAGCGCGGGCGTGCAAATCGACGCGTTCCCAGTTCATCGCCATCCCCTAAATCAGCATGAAAACGAAATGGTAACGTGTGCATTCTATAAATGCAACACGGTTGCAATAAAGGAATGGGCATGATTGAATCCACTGTCCATTGCTAACCGCTTGCGGATCGCGGTGGCGGATCATTCTTGAAGGGCGTGCATGAGCGTCAAACGCGGCTTGTTTGTTACACATCGCTGGGCAGGCATTGTCCTGTGCCTGTTTTTCGCCATGTGGTTCTCAACGGGCGTTGTGATGATGTATGTGCCCTTTCCCGGTCTCAGCCCGGCAGAGCGATTCGCGGGGCTGCAGCCTCTTCACGCGGCGCAGATCAAGGTCGGCATTGAAACGGCTTACGCCGCATCGGGCTTGTCAGCGGCGCCCGCCCGCATACGCATGACCAACGCATTGGGACGTCCTGCCTATCACTTTCAGCCACAGGACGGAAGCTGGGTAAGCGTTTTTGCCGATAACGGCGAACGTCTTGAAACGGTAACCCCCGCCCAGGCGCAACAGGCCGCCGAACGGTTCAGAGGCGGATCGCGTCCGGCGCATCTGGCGCGTAATGATATCGATCAATGGACCGTATCAGGCAGCCTCTCACCCTTCCGCCCGTTACACCGGGTGGCGCTCCATGACGCAGCAGGAACCGAACTGTATATAGCCGACCGAACCGGCGAAGTCGTTCGTGACACGACCGAGCACGAGCGCTTCTGGAACTGGCTGGGCGCTAACCTGCACTGGATTTATCCGTTTCAACTCGTACGTCACCGCGCGTTATGGACCGATATTGTGGTCTGGCTTTCGATAGCAGGAACGGTGCTGGCCATTACAGGCATTACGGTGGGGCTCTTGCGCTGGCGGGTCACGCGGCGGTATCGCAATGGCCGGCGCTCACCTTATCAGGGTTGGGCGCGATGGCACCATATCGCCGGGCTGGTTGCCGGCGTTTTTGTGCTGACGTGGATATTCAGCGGTCTGATGTCGATGAACCCATGGAAACTGTTTCCAAGCAAATCCCCGCCAGTGGATGCGCTAATGCGTTATTACGGAGGCGATTTGAACGCCAAGGCATTTTCGCGCAACCTTGGGGACACACTACGCGAGCACGCGTCAGTGGTGAAGGAGATTGTATGGGTGCGCTTTGCGGGCCGCCCTTACTATGTCTTTTACGGCACAACGGGAGGGAGCCTGCTTTATGCCGCGGATGTTCCGGGGCAGGGCAATGCACGGTTTGCCGCTTCCGAGCTTGTGAACCGGTCGCAGTCGCTCATGCCCGACGCCCGCATGGTGCAGACGGAATGGCTGACGCAATACGACGAATACTGGTACTCGCGCGAACATCGGGAAACCTCGCGTACGCTGCCGGTACTGCGCGTCCGCTTCGACGATCCTGCTGCCACCTGGTACCACATAGACCCCCAGACCGGGCAGGTCGTGGAGCGTCTGATGCGCGCGAATCGACTACAGCGCTGGCTGTACAACGGCATGCACAGTCTGGATTTCGGTTTCCTGCTCCGCCATCGGCCCGCGTGGGACATCGTCATGATTGTGCTGGCCCTGATGGGATTTTTCCTCAGCGTATCTGGAATTGTTCTTGGTATACGCCGGTTATTCCGCAAGGGCACCTGAAAGATCGAAGGTGCGAACCCGCGCCATCGTTTGCGCCGACCCGGACCCGCGATGCCGCATACCTGGTCCTCAGGCTACTCGTCCATTGTGATTTTTTGAGAGGCACCCGCTGTCGCACGCTCGACTGCACGAGCCCCCAGTAACGCGCGACGTTAATTTTTTCGGAGCACACCCAGACAGGAGCGCTCAGTTCACGTCCCAGAAGCAGAGGTTTCCTCTAGCATCGCCGCCGAGCAGACCACGGTGCTCGGGATGCCAAGCCAGCGCGGTGACCTCGTCCTCGAGGTGGGTGTAGCGGGTAGGTTGCGTACCCCGGCGCGGCTCCCACAGCAGCACCGATGTGTCTTGTGATCCGCTTGCAAGCACGCCCTTCCGCGGACTGAACGCAAGGCGCGTGCAGATTTTTTTGTGCGCCTCAAGATGAATGGGGCGGGTTCCTTCTGGACCCTTGCCGCGAAAGTCCCACACCGTGACGTGTAAATCCCCCGCGGTTGCCAGCAACTTAGATTCACTGTCCCAGGCCAACGCCTTCGGTTTGGACAGATAACCGCTCATCTGTGAATCGTTCCCCGATGCAAGGCGCCAGAAGTGCACCGAGCTGTCTTGACTCCCGCAAGCGATGACTTTTGCATCCGGGCTCCACGCGAGCGAGATGAGCGAGCCCTTCCACTCCAGGTGCCGTGCCTTGGCACCAGAAACGAATGGCCAGATGTGGACTCCTCCGTAACAAGTTGCGGCGAGGGCGGTGCCATCGGCTCGCCAGGCCAGATCGCTCACCGTGCTCGGCAGCGGCTCGATCTCTAGCGGCAGTTCGTCGCTGCTGTTCCAGACGCGAACCTTGCGTCCAGCAGCGGTTGCGATGCGCCCGCCGGACGGCGCCCAGCACACGTGCTCGACCCATTGCGCTCCGCCGCCCGGCAGCTCACGAAGCAGTTCACCGTTGACGCTCCAAAGTTTGGCGTTGGGCTCCTGCCCACACGTAGCGAACTGGGCACCGTCGGGTGAGAGACTCACTCCAAACACACCCCCCTCATGTGCGAGATGGCGAAAACACTCGTGACCAGTTTCGAGATCAATGCCGAGCATACTGCCGTTCCCGGCTCCGGCAATGACGAGACGCCCGTCCTTAGAAATACTCACCGCTGCGACATAGTCGCCCGCGTCACACTTCCAGCGCTGCGCAAGCGCAGTTTTCCCGCGCAGTGCATCCATCATCGAGCCAAGCATTGCGTGAATTCCCGGGTGAGCTTTTCACGGTCGAGTTTCCTGCCAATGAAGACCAGATCGTTTGCGCGCGGCGCCGTGCCCCATGGCCGATCCTCGCGCCCGTCTAACAACATGTGCACGCCCTGGAAAACGAAGCGGTTGTCAGTACCCTTGACGTTGAGTATGCCCTTCATGCGAAAGATGTCCGTGCCTTGCTCCCGCAGCAGCTTTGACATCCACTGGTTGAGGCGCTCGGTGTCGAGTTCACCTTCAAGGTGGATGCCCACAGATGTCACTTGTTCGTCATGAGTGTGTCCGGCGGTGAACTCGCGCTCCGCGACCGCCGCCATCGGCATCTTGCCCCAGTGCAGGCGCAGCCCGAACTCAGAAGGCAGGTGTTGCGTGTAGAGGCCGAGGCGTCCGGCCTTCGGCGCACGAAGGGTGAAGTGCTTTGTCCCCGCGCTTTGCAGCTGAAGCGATACGGCTTGCGAGGCGCCGGCCTCAATGACCGAGGAAACAGTGGTCTCCAGCGCCGCCTCGGACCATATGCGCAGCGCGCGCTCGGCGGCGGGCTTGTCATGCGCCTGCTCTCCGTCTGCCAGGTACGTCGCCACCAGATCCATGGTCGGATCGGGCCCATCGTTCAATTCCAGACCGTACGTGCCTTCCTTAACCTCGAAGGTGCCCGCCCATTCAAAGGGATACTCGGGCTCAAGAAACGCCGGCTTCTGCGCCACAGCGCGGTCGAGATCGAAACCGCCGACGTCGAGTACTGCGGGGATGGGAACGTTTGCGTTCTGGGCGCGCAGCACCTTGGCCATCGAGTTCATGCCCTTGACCCGGCGCTCCAGAATTTCGAGCTCGCCCTCGCTAACGAGGTCGGTCTTGTTCAGGATGAGCACGTCCGCGAACGCGATCTGCTCCTTGCACTCGTTCGAATCGTTCATGTGCAACTGAACGTGCTTGGCGTCAACGAGTGTGACAATGCCGTCGAGCGAGAACAGATCGCGCAGGTCATCGTCGACAAAAAACGTCTGCGCAACCGGGCCAGGATCGGCCATGCCCGTGGTTTCGACAAGGATGTGGTCGAACTTGTCGCGGCGCTTCATCAGGTTGCCGAGGATGCGGATAAGATCGCCACGCACGGTGCAGCAAATGCAGCCGTTGTTCATCTCGAAGACTTCCTCATCGGCGTTGATGACCAGCGCCTGGTCAATGCCGATCTCACCGAACTCGTTCTCGATCACGGCAATGCGCTTGCCGTGATTCTCCGTGAGGATGCGGTTCAGCAGCGTGGTCTTGCCGGAGCCGAGAAAGCCGGTGAGTACGGTGACGGGGATTTTTTTCATGTGAGCGTCTCGCTTTTCTTGGCGGGACACTTTTATAACGCACATGCAACTCGGTTGCAAGGTTGGCTCTCGACTCGCCGTAGTTCGCATCTTTCGCGATGACAACTTGTGCACGGCGCGCGTGCGCGTGTTCTTCGGCCTCAGTGGCCGCAGGTGCTGCCCGTGACGAAGGTGGCACGGCGCGAAGTGTTAAAGATGTTTCTGCCGTGCTGGTGATAGAGAAGCGCCACTTGCGGCTGCGCATGACGGGGACGTTTGAACTTGGCGCAGGTGCCGCTGGCGTTAAACTGGCACAATCTCACTGCGGAACTGGGTTTTTTAAGTATATGATTTTATTGAATATTTTTATTTTGCGGAGTACGACATTCCTATCGAACGCAGAAATTCATCCACTGCGGATGTCCATATCGGCAAACCCGAACGCGATGCGAAAATGCTGTGGCCGTCTGCACCAAATGGCGGCCGCATGACCAGCGTGCCGGGTGCGTCGGCATCACGAAAAGCCTGGAACCAGGCACGCACATGTGCGGGGCCGAAATAGCGGTCGTTTTCAGCGTAGTGCCACAACACCGGCACCTTGATCGTTTTGGCAAAGCGGTGAATGGTCGACGCCATCCGGTCCGGCGCACAGGGCTCACCGGGATGCGTGCGCGGGTCGCCTGCGCGTCCGCCAGAAAGATTCACCACGGCAATGACGCCTTCTGGCGCACGGCTCGCCGCAGCAATCGAGGCAAAACCACCTGCTGACTGCCCCACAAGGACAATCCGATCCGCGTTGACATGCGCCAATGTGCGCGCAAGGCGTATCACCGCCATCAGATCGGCCGCAGCTTCCAGACCGGCACCGTAAAAATCCGGGGCGTCGCAACTGCCATACCGCTCCGCCCAAGGCCCGCCGGTGTCGCCATAACCACGGCGCATCGGCACAATCACCGCAAAACCGCGACGCACGAATTCCCGGATGCGGCTCAACACACGGTAACGTCCCATGCGCTCGCGTTCGGCAGCGCTGCCCGGACTGCCATGACTCAAGATGACCAAGGGGAAGGGGCCGTGGCCATCGGGTTTGTAGGCCGTGGCCACCAGTGCCGCCGGAACAGCGCCATCCCACAGCGGGATGGTCATCACCTGTTCGTGCAGGTTCTCGCTGTCCTGAGCGCGGGCAGGTACAGAGAGCGCTGCCCCAAGCAGCACCAACCCCGCGCCGAACCACAACCTCAGTACACGGGCTGCGGCGGTGGTGCCGCGCTTCGGATGAATTGCCGCCATCAGCTTGAGCGTCGCAGAGGTCTTACTGGCATATACGGCAATGTATCGGATGCGATCAACCCCGTCAAAATGCGCGAGCACTGAGCCGCCGATCCGACAAAGCATGATTCTCCTGGCCAACAGGTCAAGCCACTACCGGATGATCCCGATCCTCAGGTGGAGCGCTGGCCTGGAGCATTCCCATTGCCACTGGCAGGCAAGGATTGCTTTTGCGGTATAAATGCAATATAGTTGCATTAATAAAAGGCGCCAGTTGGTCCGCACGAAGTTGCGGTTAACAGCCTCCGTGCCGCGCCAGAGCACGATCAGCGGATAAGAGTATGAGGATGTTTTGCGGCTTTTTGCATAGGCAACCTGTTACAGGCAACCCTGTTGCGGTAGCAACATTGGTCATCGCACTGTTGCCGGCTGTGGTGTTGGCGCAATCCGTGGTGCCGGGCCCCTGGGGCAATCTCAAGGATCACATCAAGCCGCTGGAGATCACCACGGATCATCAGCGCATCACG
>VGVE01000143.1 GCA_016874135.1 Gammaproteobacteria bacterium
GTCATCTACTTTGGGAATGTTGACTTCGATGCGTCGCAACACCATACCGACTGGGTTGCGCTGGTAGAACGCGCTGACCCGGAATCGTCCAACGCCGATCGTATTGATGGCGAAGTTGCACTCGTGGGTCGCCTGAAACTGTTCTTGCTGTTCACGGTTCATAACGCCGTAAACCAGATCTCTGGCCTCTTCCGAAGCGAGCATATTGCGGCCAACCGCATGCAACGTACCGTTGACCTTGATCATCGGTGGCTTGCCCGCCGTTACGAACAGGCCGGATGCTCCTTTCTCGACGACCAATCGCAGCAGTTTGTCGAAGTCCACTAGAACAGCTCCGGTGCCTTAGCCTTTTCAAAGGCCGTTTCGCGAGTGATCAGACGTTTCGCCACCAGGTCCTGCAGGCACTGGTCGAGCGTCTGCATACCGGCGGCATGCCTGGTCTGGATGGCGGAGTACATCTGCGCAACCTTGTTTTCCCGGATCGGGTTCCGGATCGCGGGGACGCCAATCATGATTTCACGTGCAGCGACCCGGCCACCGGTGGCGTGCTTCAGCAAGGTCTGAGAAATGACCGCCTGTAGAGATTCGGACAACTATGAACGAACCATGTCCTTTTCGACGGCTGGAAAGACGTCAATGATGCGGTCAACGGTTTTGGCGGCGGAAGTCGTGTGCAGCGTACCGAACACCAGGTGGCCCGTTTCCGCAGCTGTAAGCGCAAGCCGGATCGTCTCCAGGTCCCGCATTTCGCCGACGAGAATGATGTCCGGGTCTTCGCGCAAGGCCGAACGTAGTGCCTCGTTGAACCTGTGGGTGTCCCGATGCACCTCTCGCTGGTTCACAAGACACTTCTTGCTTTCGTGCACAAATTCGATGGGATCCTCGATGGTGAGGATATGGTCGTAGCGGCTGTCGTTAATGAAATCGATCATCGCCGCCAGCGTGGTGCTCTTGCCGGAACCGATCGGACCGGTGACCACCACCAATCCGCGAGGAACCAGTGAAACGTCCTTGAAGACCTGGCCCATGCCCAGCTCTTCCATGCTCAGAACTTTTGACGGAATAGTCCGGAAGACCGCTCCCGCACCACGGTTCTGATTTAACGCATCAACCCGGAAGCGGGCAACACCAGGTACTTCGAACGAAAAGTCCGTCTCGAGGAACTCCGCGTAGTCCTTGCGCTGCTTGTCATTCATGAACTCGTAGATCAGCGTATGCACTTCCCGGTGTTCGAGCGGCGGCAGGTTGATCCGGCGGGCGTCGCTATCGACCCGGATCATGGGCGGCAGACCCGCAGACAAGTGCAGATCGGATGCACCTTGTTAGGCGCTGAATGCCAGCAGTTCAGTGATGTCCATCAGCGATCCTTGTCAGCTGGTTAGGGACAGCAGATTCAGGCTATCGGGGTTTAGAGAAGTCTCATCTTGGCCGTATAGTATTATTTCACCCGGGGCTTCACCGTGCGCCAAGTGCGGCAGAAGCCGTAGTACGCATCAGATTTGCGAAGCAGTCCACATCACCGGTCATCGCCACAAACATGTCGTCAGCAACTGCGAATACAGCGCTTCAAACGGTTCTTGATCGAATCACGGCCTCCGCTCGGATCGTCAACAGAGATGCAGCTGACATCCGCCTCATCGCCGTCTCAAAGACCCGCACTGCCGATGAAGTCCGGGCGATGACAGGCCTGGGCGTGAGTTCATTCGGGGAAAACTACCTCCAGGAAGCCCTGCCAAAAATCGAAGCGCTCCGGGACCTTTCCATTTGCTGGCATTTCATCGGCCATATCCAGGGAAACAAGACCCGGGAGATCGCGACGGCATTCGAATGGGTCCACACCGTGGACCGCGAACGAATTGCCGAGCGGCTCTGTCAGCAGACGCCTGCTGACAAGACTCTGAATGTTCTGGTGCAAGTAAATGTGGACGCCGACCCGGCGAAGGGTGGTATCCCCATTGCCGACCGGGACGGGCTCGATGGGGTGATGTCCACAATTCGCAACTGTCCACGACTACGCCTGCGCGGATTGATGACGATCCTGGCGGTTGATACACCGCCACTCGATGGCTATTCGAGTCTCAAACGTCTCTTTGACGAGTGCCGAGATGCGGGTGGCCCGCATTGGGATACGCTGTCCATGGGAATGAGTGCGGACTTTGAACAAGCAATCGAGAGTGGCGCTACACAGGTTCGGGTTGGCTCTGCTCTCTTCGGGTCGAGAGAGGGATCGAGAGTGGGACCCAGAGTCGGACCCAAAAACGCACTTCCCTGAGCAGCCAGAGGCCCGGCGTTACAACGGCATAGGACCGGATCCATGAGCACATCATCCCTTCACAACCTGATGATAACGACCGTCGGCGCCGGCAATATGGCGTACAGCCTGATCACTGGTCTGATCCAGGCAGGTGTTCCTGCAAAGGCGCTACGGGCGGCGGACGTTTCCGCAACTCAACTGGATCGTTTCAGAGCACTTGGCGTACCTGCTTTCGAGGACAATGCTGCCGCTACCGCCGACGCACACATCGTTCTGGTTGCAGTGAAACCCCAGGTGCTGCAACCGGTGCTGAAGGCACTATCGCTGCGCCGTGAACAGTTGGTGATCTCCATTGCTGCCGGCATTCCTCTCAGGACCCTTCAAGACGCTACGGCTTCGGACCAACCTATCGTTCGCTGCATGCCGAACACCCCCGCACTGGTCGGTGCGGGTATCACGGGTCTCTATGCAAATTCGTTTGTGACACCAGCGCTCAGGACCCAGGCTGCTGCATTGTTGTCGAGCGTCGGCAGAGTTTTGTGGCTGGAGGATGAGTCGCTGCTGGACGCCGTTACCGCCGTATCGGGCAGTGGACCGGCGTACTTCTTTTATGTGATGGAAGCCATGATAAAGGCCGGTATTGAACTCGGACTGGAGCCAGACGTAGCCGCTACGCTGACCGTTGAAACAGCGTGGGGCGCCGCCAAGCTCGCTCGCGAATCACAGACCACTCCGGCAACTCTGCGCGCCAACGTCACATCACCCGGCGGCACCACCGCCCGAGCGCTCGCGATCATGAATGACGCCGGTATGGCCGATGCTATAGTGCGCGCGCTGCATGGAGCTGCGGAACGATCTGCAGAGCTGGCCAGAGAATTCTGAACCCTTAGGATCCCGAATTCATGAACCAAGCGTTCGCGTTTCTGTTGGACGTCGTCACCACTCTGGCGACCATTTTTTTTCTGGCCCGATTTTTGTTGCAGGCCGCCCGTGCTGATTTTTACAACCCGCTCTCCCAGGCCGTAGTGCGATTGACTGATCCGGTCCTGAAGCCGATGCGGCTGGTGTTGCCACCCTGGCGCAACCTGGATTTTGCAGCCCTCATCATCGCTTTGCTGGTTCAGGCGCTCCTGGTCCTGCTTCTGACCGGTGGTGCGAGTGGTTTCCTGATCGCCGGTGTAGCACTGTTCAAGACGGTTACCTTCCTGATCAACATCCTGCGCTGGAGCATCGTCATCGTCGCCATTGCGAGCTTCATCGCTCCTGGCAGCCATCATCTGGCCCTGCAACTCCTCTCGCAGATCACGGAGCCATTGATTGCTCCTGTGCGACGCCTCCTTCCGGCCATGGGCGGTCTCGACTTTTCGCCCCTTATCGTGCTCGTTGGTCTGAGCATGCTGGAAATGATCCTCGCGGATTTCTTCGGGCGTTTTCTGGGGTCTGGCTAATTGACCGAATCCGCCTTTGCCGGTGGCAACGTTGGGGTAGTGACCCCGGCACGCTTTACCCATCTTGAGCCTTTCGTTCTGAAATGCGGCGCAACGTTGCCTGGTTTCGAGCTGATCTATGAGACTTACGGTGAGCTGAATTCAACAGCGACCAACGCCGTCCTGATCTGTCACGCGCTGTCGGGGCACCACCACGCAGCAGGTGTGCATCAGGAGGGTGATGAAAAGCCCGGTTGGTGGAACACCTGCATCGGGCCCGGCAAACCGATCGATACCAACCGCTTCTTCGTGATTGCACTCAACAACATCGGCGGTTGCCATGGCAGCACAGGGCCGTGTTCGCCTAAACCCGACGACAGCGGCATGTACGGCCCTGACTTTCCCGTGGTCAGTGTCGAGGACTGGGTGCACAGCCAGGCACGTCTTGCCGACCATCTTGGGGTGCGTACTTTTGCGGCGGTTATAGGTGGCAGTCTCGGCGGCATGCAGGCGTTGCAATGGGCGATGGACTATCCGGACCGGGTGCGTAATGCCATCGTCATCGCCGCTGCACCCAAACTCACCGCCCAGAACATCGCCTTCAACGAGATCGCCCGGCACGCCATCACCAGTGATCACCAGTTTGCGGGCGGCCACTATCGCGAGTCGGGCATCAATCCGGATGTCGGGCTTGCGCTCGCGCGGATGATCGGACATGTCACCTATCTCTCCGCTTCCGGGATGGGCAAGCGGTTCGGTCGACAGATCAAGTCAGGAGATCCGCGGGCGGGCGCCGATGTCGAGTTTCAGGTGCAGAGTTACCTGCGGTACCAGGGTCAGACCTTCTCCCGCCAGTTTGATGCCAACACGTACGTACTGATGACCCGCGCGCTGGATCTTTATGATCCGGCCGCAGATTTTGGAGACGATCTGGTCGCGGCGGTCGCCCGTGCCAAAGCGGACTTTTTGCTGATTTCATTCACCAGCGACTGGCGTTTTCCGGTGGAGCGTTCTGAAGAAATCGTTCACGCGTTGTTGCGTGGTCGCAAGAACGTCAGCCACGCGATCATCGATTCGGAACATGGCCACGACTCCTTCCTCCTGCCCCTGCCACGGTATCTGGACGTACTAGGAACCTACCTGCGTCGGGTTCATGCGGAGATTGAAGCCGATGCGACCTGACCTGCAGATCATCGCCGACCTCATCAGCCCTTCAGCCCGGGTATTGGACCTCGGCTGCGGAGAAGGTGATCTCCTGGCCTGGCTGCGCCATGACAAAGGTGTCAACGGGTATGGCATGGACGTTGATCCAGCGAACATCACCACTTGTCTCGAAAAGGGTGTGAATGTCATCGAACACGATCTCGATGACGGGCTCGCTGACTTCGCCGACGACGCCTTCGACATGGTGGTGATGACAGAGACTCTCCAGTCCGTCCGTTTTCCAGATGTGCTGCTGGGTGAAATGTTGCGCATCGGCAAAGAGTGCATCGTGACGTTTCCAAATTTCGGGCACTGGCGTTGTCGGCTGTATCTCGGCTTGCATGGCCGGATGCCGGTCGTAAAGCACCTGCCAAACACCTGGTTCAACACGCCCAACATCAGGCTCTGCACGTTCGATGATTTCGAACAGCTGTGCCGTCAACAGCGTTATCAAATCATTGAACGATTCGTCGTTGGCTCTGACTACCTGTCGCATCCGTTGGCGAATGCCATGCCAAACCTGTTCGGCACCATCGCGTTCTACCGACTAGGTCGACCAGCATGAAAACGCCCCAGTGGCTGTGCATGTTTTTGTGCATGATCCTGTGCAGCGCTTCGGTCAACGCGGAGCAGAAAGAGGTTTTTGGAGACGCGGACATTCACTTCATCGTGCTTTCGAGCATGGATCTTGATGCAGACATCGCAGCAAAGTACGGATTGTCCCGCGGGTCAAGCAAAGGCTTCATCAACATCTCCGCGATTTCGAATGAACCACCCCATACGCCGTTCAGTATCAAGGTGGTGGCTGAAGTTACCAACCTGCTGGGTCAGGTCGAAACGGTCAGCCTGCGCGAGATCCGCGAGTCGATCGCGCGTTACTCCGTGGGTTCGTTTTCGTTCTCGCCGGAAGAAACCATCCGCTTCCGCTTCGAAGTGACGTTTGAAGACGGCCGGGTATACCAGTTCCGTCATGCGCAGAAAATGTACGTGGAAGAATGAGTCGCGCGGTTGTACTGGCCACCCGCAACAACGGCAAACTGCGCGAGATGCAGACACTGCTTGCTGCAACGGGTTGGACTCTGACCTCCCTTGCAGAAACCGGCATTGCCTCGCTATCCGAAGATGCCGGCACATTTATCGAAAATGCTCTCACCAAAGCACGGCATGCCAGCCAATTGTCGGGCATGCCGAGTCTCGCCGATGACTCAGGACTCGTCGTTCATGCTCTGGGTGGCGCGCCCGGTGTCCTGAGCGCGCGTTTCGCAGGGCCTGCTGCCACTGATGAACAAAACAACCGGCGACTGCTCGATGCCCTCAAAGACGAAACCAACCGGCGCGCCGCATTCGTCTGTGTGCTAGTTTTTCTGCTTCGCCACGATCATCCCGAGCCCGTGATCGCAACGGGCCGATGGTCAGGGGAAATCCTGGAGACTCCTCGTGGTATCAACGGTTTTGGCTACGATCCACTCTTTCTGATTCCTGCCCTCGGTAAGACGTCTGCAGAGCTTGAGCCCGAGATGAAGAACCGCCTGAGCCATCGGGGTCTCGCCTGTCGAGAGTTGCTGCAAAAACTCCGGGAGTCTTGAGGTGGGCGCATCCATTCCAACACTCGGGATCTACGTTCACTTCCCATGGTGTGTGCACAAGTGTCCCTACTGCGACTTCAACTCTCATCCGCTCAAAGACGGGCTGCAGGAACAACCCTATACGCAAGCGCTCCTGGCCGACATCGATGGATCCCGTGAGCTCTTGGCATCAAGGAACATCACTTCCGTATTTTTCGGCGGCGGAACGCCCAGTCTCTTCAGCCCGCAGTCTTTCCGTCAGGTCCTCTCAGCGCTTGGTGTCACGAATTGTGGACCACAACCTGAAATCACCATCGAAGCCAACCCCGGAACACGCGAGTATCACGGCTTTGAAGGTTATCGATCGGTGGGAATCAATCGGCTCTCACTTGGCGCCCAATCGTTCTCTGACAAAGCCCTTAAGCGGCTCGGCCGAATTCACTGTGCCGACGAGACCTTACGGGCTTTCGCGGACGCCCGTGTTGCAGGTTTCGACAACATCAACCTCGACATCATCTATGGCTTGCCGGAGCAGACACCGGCTGAGACCCTGGACGATCTTGGGAAAGCCATTGAACTCGGGCCAGAACACATCAGCTGGTATGAGCTGACGCTTGAGCCAAAAACCGAGTTCCATCGTCGGCCGCCGGTTTTGCCGGCTGAAGACTCGATGCTCGAAATGGAGTCTGCGGGAAGAGCGTTGCTTCAGGCTGCAGGTTACGTTCGTTATGAGGTTTCGGCCTGGGCCAAACCAGACCATCAAAGCGCGCACAATCTGAACTACTGGCTGTTCGGTGACTACGCAGGATTCGGCGCGGGCGCCCACGGCAAGATCAGCGACTCTGCCGGTGTGCGGCGCACCGCTCGTGCGTCCCAACCACGCCTCTACATGAACGATCCGGCTCATCAGGTTGTCACCGAACTCGACGCATCACGATTGCGCTTTGAATTCCTGCTAAATGCGCTGCGTCTGCCGGACGGGGTGCCATTTGTTGATTTGTCAAAAGCGACCGGTCTGGATACCGCCGTACTTGAACCCGAGTGGTCGCAAGGGGTGGCGCGTGGTTTGCTGCGCAAGGATCGGATCGCAACCACTGCGCTCGGATTTGTTTATCTCGACGGTGTTTTGCAGTCTTTTCTCTGATGGAAGATCGCACGGGGGTCGGCCGCCTCAGGTCGTAAGGGGAGAGGTATCCGTCCGTGTGTAACAGAGTGCTTTGATCCGATGGCCAAGACGCTGGCCTCGCCGTTCAAACCTCGTTTCCGGCCGAAGGGATTCTAAGTCCCGCCACTCGACTTGCCACAAAGTCGGTTCAGCAGCAAACAGGGCCTGTGCCGATTCCGCATAGGGCTCCCAGTCGGTTGCAAAATGCAGCAGCCCACCCGGCTGCAGCCGATCCGCCACCCG
>VGVE01000144.1 GCA_016874135.1 Gammaproteobacteria bacterium
ACGCCGAACCAGTTCTGACAAGAGGAACGTTGGTGAGTCGGCATCGATAAGCAGACCCACGTGCGCACCGGCATCACCGAGCATCGGCACGCAGTGTTCCATGCCCATGTATTTCCACTGGTTTTCGAGGTGACCGCCAAAGGCCCAGAAGTTCCACAGCTCCCGCCCTTCCGAGGCAATCAGTCGCTCGACGTAGACATCCACCGGATCTTTACCTTCGGCTTCGGCGATCTGTGCAAGGCTTGCCTTGCGATCGAGGTCGAACTCCGGAAGCTCACCCAGTCCGAGCGGATGCAGCATCTGGGGCTTCACGCGAAAGCCTGACGCTTTGGCTTCGGCAATGAGTGTGGCCCGCTTCGCTGGATTGCGCAGCGTGGCAAGACGATCCGCCATCGTCGGCAGGTTCATGAGCTCCTTCCACGCCGACGTGGCGAAGGGGCTGAAGCGCGGCAAACCGAAGAGCGCACCGCTGGGTCGGGTGTGACAGATTGTCGTGATCTTCCGTCCGACTTCATTGTTGCGCGTCAGAAACTCGTGCGTGCGTGCATACCCGCCATCGGCCGAGCCACCCGCGCCACCGGAATAGACCACCTGACAACCGATTTCTGCGCCCTGCTCAAACATCTGGTGTTCGACTGCATAACGGCTCGACATGTCGGGCGCGACCTGGAACAGCCCGCCTCGCCCGCCCGCTTCAACCACCGCGCGCTGGATCGCAGCGGTTTCCCGCAGATCCGCCCAGGTACCGGGCGTGAGGCGTCCGTCCGGGACTTTGTGCCCGAGGAAACGAGACGTCGAAAAACCCACGGCGCCTTCACGAATAGACTCGCGCACCAGCTGTTCGATATGGGCCAATTCGCGGTCATCGGCTTGTACGCCCTCGTTGAGCCCGACATCACCCATCGCTTCAAAACGGATAGATGAATGGCCCGCGAGCCCGACAATGTTGAGCGCGGGTTTCAGAGACTGAACGGCATCGAGATAACCACCATAGCTGGTCCAGTTCCAGGGCAGACCATCCATGATCGCATCGGCAGAAATATCCTCCACCGCTTCCATAAGTTCCGCGAGATAACGGCGATTCTTCACACCCACCGGCGCGAAGGTCACGCCGCAGTTGCCGATCAGTGCCGTGGTGACACCGTGCCAGGACGACGATCGCAGCTCCGGATCCCAACCGACCTGGGCATCCAGATGGGTGTGCAGATCCACAAACCCTGGTGTGACCAGTTTGCCGGAGGCATCGATCCGTTCTTTGGCGCTGTCCGCCGAGAGATCACCGATCCGCGTAATGCGGCCGTCAGTTACCCCCACGTCGGCCTTGTAGCCGTCACTGCCCGTGCCGTCGACGACGGTACCGCCGCTGATGATGAGATCGTGATTCATGACAGTCCGCTCCTGGTTCGTCGGATGGTCGATGGTTTGATAGTCGTACCCTGAATTTCTGCTCGACACCCATCAATCGATGGGCGCCTGTCGGTCCTCACAACGCGCCAGCAGTTCACGATAGCGCTCGCCCCTATGGGTCTCATGGGCTTGCTGGATGCGGCCGAGGCCAAAATCTTCAGCCCGAAGCGTACCAGCATCTTCAGCCGAGAGGGCCCGTAAATGCCGGTATTCCCCGCGGTCCATCAGCTCACGCACAAAACGAATGGCACCGTTCGGGTCGCCGGTCCGGCCACTGCCGGTATAGCCGTAGCCTTCCACCATGCCGCGGGTACTCGTGGACTGGAACCCGCAGCGCATCAGCGATTTGTCACTGAGTTTTGACAGCACGTCCGGGCTGATGGTCAACGTGAAGTTCTCCTGCTGACGAATCCAGTTCTTCACCACCGAATTGGTGATGATGTAACGCAAGCGGTCCGACCGGTTGACGGCGCCGCCATGAAACACCCGCCCTTCCATCAAAAGCACGGTCCCGGCGGGCGCTTCCAGGTTGATGCAGGGCGGCATCAACCCATAGTACTCACCGTCCGTGCCATTGCGCCGTTGCGAACCCGGAATCAGCAGCGTACCGCCGTTGACTTCGTTCACGTCCTGCAGGATGTAGATGGTATTCATCAGCACCGGTGCTTCCTGCGGCAGCATCGTCCCGAGAAAACCCTGATCCTGGTGCAGACCTTGCGGGTGGCACCCCGGAAATGAAATGTTGGCGATGAAGGACAGGTGATGCCAACCGGGGCCGAGCACGTCGTCATGCAGGCGTTCGATCAAGGGGCCGGACTGGATGGCTTCAGGACTCATCTCGAAACAACCGAGGAACGCATCACCCTTGTTGACCAGCGCCCACACGTGCTGCTGTGCCGGGCTGAGGTGGGCGATGCCAAGGCGACGTTCCGCTTCGGCTTGTTCGGCAACTCGCTGTCGCAGCGCCTTCGTCTGTTGCGGTGACAGACCGTCACGGATCAGCGCAAAACCCCATCGCCAGAGGTCCTGCCGAAGCTTCCCGAGATCCCTGGTCGGAGTTGGCAGTCCCTTGTCCTTCCAGTACGGGTGTTTGCGCGCAACTGTGGTGTCGTAGTACCAGCCCTTGCCCCACTCGAGTGGATCCTCCGGTCGCGGCGCCCGAAGCCACGGGTTGTGTTTCAGCAGGGAACGGTACGGTTCACCTGAATCCAGGAACGAACCCCAGGGTCGTTCAGACTGTTCCGCCACGGCAGCGACTGCTTCCTTCGAGAATTCAGCTGGAATGGACATGGAAGCTACTCCCGGAACAATTGGGTGCGACCGCCATCCACTACCAGATCGTGCCCGTTGACATAACTGCCTTCTTCGCTCGCGAGAAAAAGCGCTGCATGGGCGATGTCATCGGCAAGTCCCGCCCGCGGCAGCGGGGTGGCCTTGGCCAAATTGGCTTTCAGTTTTTCAAGCTTGCGGATGTTGTCATCGGCCGAGAGCTGATTCGCGCGGGCCGATCCACCCCAGAAGATCGGCGTTGCAATCGCACCCGGAGAAATGGCGTTGATTCGGATGTTCTTCGGACCGAGATCCACACTGGCGAGGCGTGTGTAGTGGGTGACTGCAGCCTTCAGCACTGAATAGAGGATGTTGCCCTGGTTATAGCGAATCCCGGCAACACTGGAACAGTTGATGATGGAACCACCGCCACGGGATTCCAGGTGGGGTACGGCGTGTTTGATACCAAAGATGACACTGGAGAGCAGCAGGTGCACACCGTAGTCGATCTGTTCAGCAGTGATCGTGGTTAATCCGCCGGCGGTGGGGCCACCCGCATTATTGAACACAATGTCGAGCCCGCCGAAACGCTGCACTGCGGTCTCGATGCCGGCCCGCACGCCGGCTTCGGTCATCACATCTGCCGGCACGTAGAAACAGGCGCTACCCAGCCGATGAGCAATCGCCGCGCCCTTCTCCGCTGATCGCCCGGTAATGACCACACGCGCACCTTCCCGGACGAACGTCTCAGCCGTGCTTTCGCCGATGCCGCTGGTGCCACCGGTGATTACCGCGATCTTGCCTTCGAGTCTCCCACCCACTTCTTAATCCTCCCATCCGCTAATTGGCTGCTAAGGCAACTGACTGTCCGGCTCGCCTCCGAAGCCAGCGGTATCTGTTATAAAAGCTGGCCGAGTTCTACGCAATGTGCCTTGTCGGCTGATTTGTGTGGGTCCGGTCGGGTTGCCCTGCCACTCAGGCCGGAATCGGCGGCGGCTGCGCGCAATAGCCCGCCTGGTGCAGAACGAGGCAAAGCCGATCGTCCTCTTCGACAAACACATTGGTCGCGATCATCACCGCGTTACCTGCGGTTTCGTAACAGATTGCCGCATACAAACCGGCGCTGAGCATGTGGTAGCTCGCGCCATAGAAACTCACTGCGCCTTGCCTCGGGTTGTCGAGAATTGCGCGCCAGCTCTCCATGACTGTGTCCCGACCGATCAGTGCCAACCAGCCCGGATGGATGCACACCACCTCCCGGGTTTTTGACCAGAGGTGGTCCATTGCCGCGAAGTCCTTGGCTTCGAACGCCAAGTAAAACGCTTCGTTCGCAAATCCGACCCGCGGAAGGTCAGCACTTTCAGAACTGTTCGAGCCTGACATGTTTTGCCTGCTCTGTATAAACCGGTTTACCGATTGTCTTGCGTGCCCGTCACTCCGCCCATGATACTGCGGCGCGGGTCAGCCAACCCGCGCACTGCCCGTTTTCCACTTACATCCCCGAGAAAAAAATATGTCGAACGCTCTTCACCTGATTCTGCGCCGGTTCGCAAGGCCGCTCGCTGCATCTGTGGCCGTGATGTGCGCGCTCTCTGCCTATGGCGATTCTGCACCTGATGTCTCGGAACTCATGCAGGGCTTTCCTCCGGCCGCCGATCACAAGGTGAGCCGATCCAACTTCATGCTCCCTCCAAACAACCGCTGGGCGTTCCAACACATCCGCGAATTGCAGCCCACTCGCGAGATCTGGCGAGGCAACGGCCCGGTTGTGCACCTGCCGGAAAAATTCCAGGCGCTCGGCACCTTCACTGCTACCGTCCGCGAGGGTCGAAAGGTCAGCCTCGATATGTTCCTCGAAGAGTCCCACACCGATGGTTTCGTGGTCCTGCACGATGGCGCCGTAGTTTACGAGCGTTACCTCAATGGCCAGCAGCGACACACGCAGCATCAGATGTTTTCGGCCACCAAGTCATACGTTGGCACCCTCGTTCTGCTGCTCGCGCACGAAGGCCGGATTGACCTGTCACAACCTATGGCGCGGTACCTCCCTGAGCTCGAAAGCAGCGCATTCTGCGATGCGACGGTACAGCAGGTCCTGCACATGACGACCGGCGTCAAGTACACGGAAATCTACGATGACCCGGAATCCGACATCTGGAAGTACGGCCACGTTTTCCGGGTCTGGGGCGAACCGGAGCCGGGTTACAAGGGCGCGCTCAACATCTATGACTACCTGCCGACGCTGCCGAAACAGGGCACCCACGGCGAAGGGTTCCACTACGTGACGCCCAACACAGATGTACTCGGTTGGCTGATCCGCCGCATCACCGGCAAGTCCGTGGACACCAACATCTCGGAGCGGTTCATGCAGCCACTTGGCGCCGAGCGCGATGCCTACATCTGGCTGGATGATGAAGGCAACGAAATGGCCGGAGGCGGCCTCAACGTCACCGCCCGCGATGCGGCACGCTTTGGTGCGATGATCGTCAACGGCGGATCATTCAACGGGCAGCAGATCATCCCCCGGGTCGTGGCGGAACGAATTCTTGCAGCAGGTGACTCAGCGACCTTCCGCCGGTTCTATGACGATCCCTGGTACCTGAAGGTCGGCCATTCCTACAAAGACCAGTGGTGGGTGTTCGACAATCCCCACAAGGCGGTGAGCGCGATTGGTATCCATGGCCAGTTCATCTACATGGATCCGGTGGCGAAGCTGGTAGTCGTCAAACAATCCTCGAGCCCAGACGCCGAAGGCGGTGCTAATGAAAGCAATGACACCGATGGCCCGATGATCTATCAGGCACTGGCGGAACATCTCCTCAAGAACAGTCGATAGTAACGGGCAGCTTACGCCGCCCCCAGAACAGGAACGGGCCGATCCGCTCACCGTCATTCACAAGGCGGAGGTCCGGACAACGCCGGCGCAGGACATCAAGCGCAATTCTCGCCTCGAGTTTGGCGAGTTCCATGCCAAGACAGACGTGAATACCAAGGCCGAATGACAGGTGCTTACGGCCCTGGCGAAGCGGGTCAAACCGATGGGGATCTTCGAAGACCGCTGAATCCCGATTGGCAGCGAGATAGTGCGTCATCACCTTGGTACGCGCCGGGACAGTCGTATCGGCAATTTCAACAGCACGCGTGGTGGTTCGAAACAAGCCGATCAACGGTGGGTCATAACGCAGGCTTTCGTTGATGGCCCGATCGAGATCGATCTCGCCGCGACAGAATGCCGGCCAGAGTCCAGCAATGGAAAGGAATCGCCAAACGAAGTTCGAGATGAGCGACGTCGTGGTTTCATTGCCAGCGACGAAGAGCTGCAATACGAGGCCCGTGGCTTCATCGTCGGCAAGAGGTTCACCCCGGCGCTTCGCAGCGGCGATCCGCCACAGAAGTCCACCGTCGTCCGGTTCATCCCGGCGTTGATGGATGAGATCACGGACGTGCGTCCGCATCGCCAGCTGGTCTTCAAGATAGGGCGTTGGATCCTGAGCGGACAGCGCTGCAACCGACGAATCTGACCACTTCTTGTAGCGTTCGATGTCGCGTGCCGCAATACCGAGAATTTCGCAGATGATCATCACCGGCAGGGGAAAACCGAGGGCGTCATGCAGGTCCCATTCCGGCTTCTCGACCACCTGATCGAGTAATTCCTCAGCAATGGCTTCGAGCCGGGGACGACGTTCTGAGATTGCACGTGGTAGAAAAGCGGGCTGCACCAGATCGCGAAAGAACGTGTGGTCAGGGGGATCGGAAACCACACCGGACGGCGGTGCGAAGTTCGGCCCCTGGCCGTGGCCGCTGACGAACGTCTGCGGATCTCTCAGCACCGCTTCTACATCCTGGTAGCGCGACAGAATGAAAAACGGTGGATCGAATCGTTGATAGAACCGTACCCGCGGCCCCGCATGCAGCCGCCGGGCCGAGATTGATGGATCGGCCATTTCTTCGGCCGACATCAGGTTCAGATCGTCATCCGGCATGTCGCACACCCCTCCATCGACGCCTCTGCTGGTGAAGCCTCGAATTCTCACCGAGTATGCGAAGCGCAGCCATCCTGAGTTCCCCTGTCCTTCGTCAGTTGGTGGTCATCGAACTCTCGATTTTCCGGAATGATTGCACTGGGTACAGCATGGCATGCGCTGCACCCGAACTCTGAACACGACCCGACCTCGCGGGTGGAATATCCTTTACCAAGACACAACGGTAAGCCCGGTGAACTCCGCACAGAACCTGACTGTTTCCTCGAGCGCAATCCGCAAGATGTCGTGGCGCATCCTGCCGCTGATCGGCCTCGCCTACCTCATGGCGTACATGGATCGCGCGAACGTGAGCTTCGCCGCCGTACAGATGAACGTCGATCTCGGCTTCAGCGCAACAGTGTATGGTCTTGGCGCCGGTCTCTTTTTTGCCGGCTATTCCCTGTTCGAGATTCCCTCAAATCTGGTGATGCTACGTTTCGGACCACGCCGCTGGATCGCACGCATCATGGCGACCTGGGGTCTCATTTCGGCGTCCATGATGTTTGTCGAAACGCCGATGCAGTTCTATGTGCTGCGTTTTCTGTTGGGGGTTGCGGAAGCCGGCTTTTTTCCCGGCGTTCTGTTCTACCTCTCCCAGTGGTTCCCGGCAGCATGGCGCGGCCGCGCAGTGAGCCGTTTCTATATCGCCGTACCGCTGTCGACGGCATTGATGGGATTGTTGGCCGGCTGGCTGCTCGGGCTCGACGGTTTGCTGGGCCTTGAAGGCTGGCAATGGCTCTTTCTGGTCGAAGGACTGCCGGCGGTGATTCTTGCCGGCGTAGTGCTCTGGCTACTGCCGGATCTGCCGGCCCAAGTGAGCTGGCTTACACCCGAGGAAAAAAACTGGGTTGCAGACACACTGCAGCAGGACGTGGTGCAGAGCGGGGCCAGTCACTCCGGGTTCGTGCATGTGCTGCTCAACCCGATGGTGGTCGGCCTCGGTGCGATCATGGCACTCGACTTTGCCTGCGCCACCGGCGTGTCATTTTCCGCTCCGCTACTCTTGATGGAACGAACCGGCTGGACCGTCGCTGAAGCGGGGTATCTCCTCGCCGCAAGCGGCGTAGTGTCATCCCTGCTGATGC
>VGVE01000145.1 GCA_016874135.1 Gammaproteobacteria bacterium
GGCATCAAGGAAAAGGTGCTGGCCGCACATCGCGCCGGCATTCGCCATGTTCTGTTGCCACGCGACAATGAGGCCGACCTGCAGAAACTGCCTGAAGCCGTCAAAGGCGAGATGAACTTTACACTGCTTGACCGGCTTGAAGATGCGCTGAAGGTGGCTATCTCTCCGGCTGGTCTCATGGCGGATTGATCACTACCATACGCCGCCTTCCCGCCTACCGCCGAGAGATAGCCCGATGCCATTGCGGACGTCCATTGCCTGCGTCTTGTTTGTAATCACCACGTCTGTTCATGCAGAAGATTTGCAGTGGTACACGGGGGTCAGTAGCAGCGTTGGTCGCATGCTCATGGAAGACAACAGCCACGGCAACACCATCGGCACCGGTCAGAACATCGGCGGTATCGTGGACGGTGCGCTGGTCGAAGACGATGTGCGTGACTGGTCGAATGGCCTCGGCGCCAGCGTAGGTGTTGAATCCGGCGCCTGGCGCGCGGAGGTCGAAGGCATCTGGCGCTACCGTTCCGACTGGGATGTCTCTGCCATCACCCCGTCCATCGGTACCGTTACCAACATTTTCACCAACCTCAGTACCACGACGTTGATGCTCAACGGTATGCGCCGGGGTGCATTCGCCGGCAACTGGTACTGGGAAGCCGGTGCGGGCATCGGCATCGTGCGCAAAAAGTTTGCGGCCGAGTACATCGAACGTGCGCAGTCACGTTCACAACCGGATCTCATCATCGACAGCAACAGGACCTTGCATGACTTTGCATGGCAGGTGTTTGCCGGACTTGCCTGGCAGTTCGGTGATCACTGGGCCTTGCATTCACGCTACCGCTACATGGATCTAGGGGAGCTGGAAACGGCGTCCTTTCGCGGACGAAGCGCACGAGTCACTGGCGACCTCGCGAGCCATGAGCTGACCATCGGTTTCCAGTACCGCTGAACGATCCGCGCAAAGCGCTGCACCGCGCTTTACAGATCGACCACCTCATATGGTGGAATTAACGCGGTCCATGCCATACTCCGGCCCGACCCGAGGACACATGCGATGGCACACCTCGCATCGATGCATCCATCAGAACAATTATCCGGAGAGTACACATGAGCGCAGACGGCACCTGGAACACCACGATGAACACCCCTATGGGCGCCCAGCAAGGCACTCTGACCCTGTCGAGCAGCGGCGGTTCGCTGACCGGTAAGCTCTCCGGCGCACAGGGTGAAATCCAGCTGATGGACGGCAAGGTCGATGGCAACAACGTCTCCTGGAAGGCCAACATCACGAGCCCGATGGCAATCACCCTGGAGTTCTCCGCCACGGTCGATGGCGACAAGATGACGGGTAACGTCAAGCTCGGCGCGTTCGGTAACGCATCATTCAGCGGAACTCGCGCCTGATCGGTCGCTCTCACAGCTGAAACCACCCGGGGAGGGATTCGCGCATGTCCTGGGAAAAAGAAATCGGGGAGCTGCGCACCCGTGAATCTCTCGCCTTCGCCATGGGCGGCCCCGAAAAGGTCGCCCGGCAACACGAATTCAAAAAGCTCACCATCCGCGAACGGATCGACGCCATTGCGGACCAGGGATCGTTCCACGAGATCGGCACCCTCGCCGGCTCTGGCGAATACGATGCCAACGGTGAACTGAAGAAATTCCGCCCTTCCAACTTCGTTTTTGGCACTGCTGACATCGACGGTCGCCCGGTGGTGTTGTCCGGTGATGACTTCACCGTTCGTGGTGGATCGGCTGATGCCTCGATTCCTGGTAAAAGGCTGCGTGCGGAAGGGTTGGCACTGGAACTGAAACTGCCGCATATACGTCTCGTCGATGGCATGGGCGGTGGTGGTTCCGTAAAGACCATCGAAACCGCAGGCCGTACCTACATCCCTGAAGTGCGTGGCTGGGAAACCATCGTCCGCCATCTGGCGGTTGCACCTTCGGTATCGCTCGCACTCGGCTCCGTTGCTGGCATCGGTGCGGCACGCGTCGCTACCAGCCACTACTCGGTGATCGTCAAAGACAGCGCCCAGATGATGATTGCAGGCCCCGCCCTGGTGGACTGGGCGAGCCTGGGTGATGTCAGCAAGGAAGAACTCGGTGCGTCGAAAATCCACACACGCAACGGCGCCATCGACGATGAAGTGGAGAGTGAATCCGAGGCATTCGCCCGTGCCCGGCAATTCCTCTCCTACCTGCCTTCATCCGCCGACGAACTGCCACCGGTGATCCCCTGCGATGATCCGTTGGAGCGGCGCGAAGAACGGCTGATCGAATTGGTGCCCAAGGATCCGCGCAAGGTCTACGACATGTACACGGTGATCAACGCCGTGGCGGACCGTGACTCCTTTTTTGAAATCGGCAAGCGCTGGGGCAAATCCATCATCACCGGATTTACCCGTTTCAACGGCATTCCCTGTGCACTCTTCGCGGAGAATCCCAAAGTCTATGGCGGCGCATGGACCGCGGATGCCTGCCGCAAGCTGATCCGTTTCATGGACATCGCTTCAACGTTTCATCTGCCGCTCATTCATCTCGAAGACTGCCCCGGATTTCTCATCGGCAAGGAGTCAGAGGAAGCCAGCACCATTCGTATCGGTTCGCAGGCCCTCGCAGCGCTGGGTCAGGCAACGGTTCCCTTCTGCTGCGTCATCGTGCGCAAGGCGTTCGGCGTGGCAGGCGCCGCCAACCACAAACCCGGCAGCGAACACTTCCGCATGGCGTGGCCGTCAGGGGATTGGGGATCATTGCCCATCGAAGGGGGCATCGAGGTCGCCTACAAGGCGGAACTCGCCGAAGTACCGGACTACGACGCGCATCTCACCCGGATCAAGGAGCGCCTCAACCGGCTGCGATCTCCTTTCCGCAGCGCGGAGTACTTTGAGATCGAAGAGATCATCGATCCCCGCGAAACCCGTGCGCATCTTTGTCGCTGGGCGGCGCTCGCTCGCCGCGCCCTGCGCCCGGTGCCGCCGGCGTTCTGGTATCGACCCTGACTGATCCGGTGCGCTTTAGCGGTTATCCACTGCGCGGAACCACAGCGGTCCGGCCGCGAGCAGCAACACCACCACATTGAATGCCGCGTTTGACACGTTGTCCGACGCAATCGATCCCGCACTGTCCAGGCAGAACCAGGCGATGAGCCCGGCAAGTACCGCCTTGCGCACTGCGTCAGGCGCCGCATCGAATACGGCACCGGAAAGCATCCAGATGAGAACGCCCCAGCCGAGCAGGAAGCCTCCGGTCAACGCGGAAAGGAAGCGCGTAGTGGGATCGTCGTAACGCTGCGCCCCGTCGACCGGCCAGCTGAGGATATCGAGGCTGAGCCGTGGCAGTTCCGAGGTCGCTTCCATCGTTCCGAGGAAGAAGACCGGACCGAATCCACCGACGATCAGTGCCGCGACCTTGAGCCAGCGACGGTGGGACTGCGTGGTGACTTTCATCGAAGTTCACCCGCAGCGGAAGCCTCGAACACTTCTGAATTCTGCGGCCCGGGCAGTCCGAGGAGCATGAGGGACTTCTGCCAGATCACCTGCATGGTCATTCTCCTTTCTCCTCTCTCCTTTCTTTTTTCCGAGCCACGAATCTCAACTGCGCGCCCTTTGTGCACCAAGCAACATCACCTTGATGTCGCCACCACTCTGGAAACTCAGGATCAGCAGATACGTCGTCAGAAACGGAATGCCGAAGAAAAACGCGAGAACCGCAAGCCCCAGACCGGGTGCTGAAAAGTGGTTGCGCCATGCTGCCCAGAGCGCGGAGAGAATGAGAAATCCGCTGAAGTCGAGATTGAACTGGCCAGGCCAGCCCATCTTTGCCATGTCACCGAAAAAAGCGGGCATCAGCGACAGCAACCCGTGTTCGGCGATAACGGGTACGGTGTACACGACAACCGTGACCAGCAGGATTGCGAGCAAGCCGCGAAAGGCGCTCACTTCGCACCCTGCATGAGTTGGGTCATGCCCTCGACCACCGTGGCCAGGTTGAAGTACTCGCGCCAGTAGGTGATCTTGCCGTCGCGCACCTCCAACACACCGGTCACCGGTAACTCGAACCAGCCCTGCGCAATCCGGTGGCGGTCGAGACGTTCGACGAAAACCACATTCCCGGCAGTCGCGCGTCGATGAACGATGAACCGGTTTTCGATGATGGGCGTGAAGAAGGGCTCCAGTTCTTCGCGAATACCCTGGGGGCCGCGCCGCGGCGCATTGGGGCCGTTGATGTATTCGACGTCGTTCGCCACAAGCGCGAGCCCTGCGTCATAATCCATCTTCTCCATCGCGGTAAGAAACGCCTGTACAACGTCTTCGGGTCGGGTGGCGGTTGCGGTCACAGCGGTCTCCTCAGGTGCCTGTTTGACTTGTAGCGATCGCTACACTTTGATGTAGCGTATGCTACATATAAACCGTCGTCAACACCGGTTCGATTCCGGGCATCCGACGAGACATCCGCAGCACACCAGCAGAAGAGAGGGATCGTTTGACCAGGGATCATTCCGAAACCGGCCAGAAGCGTGATGAGATCGTTCTCGCAGCAGCGGGACACCTCGTACGTGAAGGTTTTGCTAACAGCGGTATCCGCGCACTCGCCGAGAGTGCGGGCATCAGCGACCGCATGTTGATGTACTACTTCAAAACCAAGGACGACCTCATCGCCAGCGCCCTGATGGTGCTCGCCGACAACATGTCCGCCGGACTCGATGCACTGCTTCCACCACGTCCGGTTGCAGCCGCGAACATCGTTGAAGTGATGGTGCAGTCCGCAAGACACCGCGACCAGAAAGCAGTGCTTCGATTCTGGTTCGAAATCATCGGTCTCGCAATTCGCGGCCAGGAACCGTATCGCTCAACCGTGAACCACATTCTGGAGCGGTGGGAGTCCTGGATCAGCGAACGTCTGCGTACAGGCCAGAAAGACCAGGCTGCCTCCGTGCTGGCACAGATTGAAGGCGCGTTGATGCTGGAGCTGCTCAAGGACTGAACAGGCATTCCTTTCAGCCAATTGCACCGCACTTCGGTTGTACAGTCTTTTCGCGGCTGGATGCATCTGCAGTAGTTTACTCGCCGAGCTGCCGAATCTTTCGTCTTCATCCTGAACTGACATGAACCCCGTCGATGCGATAACCGCCAACCTGCTTTCGCCCGCGGTGCTCTTTTTTGCACTGGGTTTTCTCGCCTCGGTCGTCAAGAGTGACCTGAAGTTCCCTGAACCGCTCTATACGGCCCTTACGATCTATCTGCTAGTCGCCATCGGATTCAAAGGCGGCGTAGCCATCTCCGCAGCCGGCCTCGAAGCGGTATGGCTGCCCACCCTTGCCTCCATGTTGCTCGGTGCACTGATTCCATTGTGGACCTGGCCGATCCTGCGTTGTGCAGGCCGCCTGTCGGGTGTGGATGCCGCGGCCATCGCAGCCCACTGCGGTTCGGTCAGCGCAGTGACGTTCATTGCCGCCATGAACTACCTCACGGCCATCGGTGAATCTTTCGAGGAGTACGCCGCGGCGTTCCTCGCAGTGATGGAGTCTCCTGCAATCCTGGTGGCCGTGATCCTCGGTAAGATGGCGAGCCAACGGAATGAGAGCGATCCATCCTCCTCGATGAAGTCCGCAGCGCACGAAGCGCTTTTCGGCCGCAGCATCGTGCTGCTCGTGGGCTCCCTTGTTGTTGGTGCGCTATCCGGTGACGCGGGCATGACCAAGGTTGAGCCGTTTTTCGTTACGTTGTTCCAGGGCGTTCTGGCGCTCTTTCTGCTCGACATGGGCACGGTGGCTGGACGGCGAATGGAAGACCTGAGGCGTGTTGGGCCCTTCCTTGTCGCTTTCGGCATCGTCATGCCGGTCATTCACGGTTTTCTGGGTGCGCTGGTTGGCAGCTGGTCAGGACTGGAGGTCGGTGGTACCACACTTCTCGCGGTGCTCGCCGCCAGTGCGAGCTATATCGCCGCGCCGGCCGCGCTTCGGACCTCACTGCCGGACGCGAATCCGACGCTGTACCTCACGTCTTCACTCGCCATTACCTTTCCCTTCAACATCGCTCTCGGCATCCCGATCTGTTACGAGTTCGCCCTGTACACCGCTGGCTGAAGAACCGAGACACTCATGAATACACACCCGCTCAAACTGGTCACCATCATCTGCGAAGCCCATGCTCGCGACACCGTGACTCGGCTGCTCGACCGGTCTGGTGCGCATGGGTGGACGCTGTTCCAGGTAGAGGGCTCCGGTATCGGTGGCAAGAGGCCAGCAGACATTCCGGAATACGCCAACATCCAGATCGAAGTGATCCTGCAGCCGGATGCTGCGCAGATACTTCTCGAGCGCCTCGCCAACGAGTGTTTTCCGCGGTTCGGCATGATCGCCTTCGAGTCAGATGTCCGGGTGCTCCGGCCCGAGAAGTTCTAGCATCCCTTCAAAATCCACTTCACCGAGCGGTGACAGAGCACAGTTGAGAATCCAGAATCTCGCCCTCGCGAGGAGACTTTGATGAAGCTGACCGTTGCCCCGCTGACCCCGGATCGATGGGCCGACCTTGAAACCGTGTTCAACGGACGGGGCTGTTCCTTCGCCCGCAACTGCTGGTGCATGGAGTATCGCTACGATCGTAACCGGCCAACTCCAAAAGCCGGCGAATCACCCGCAGATGCAAACCGGCGGGCTATGAAAGCGCTGGTTGAAAGCGGTAGCACACCAGGGCTCATCGGCTATCACGGCAAAACCCCGGTCGGGTGGGTGTCCCTGGCACCACGGGAAGAGTACGGGCGCCTCAAGCGCTCATCGGTCATGAAGGCCGTGGACGACAAGCCGGTGTGGTCGGTGATCTGTTTCGTGGTGCCGTCGGAGTACCGTCATCAGGGTATTGCGGCAGCACTGCTCAAGGCCGCCGTGGGATGGGCCAAAAAGAACGGTGCGCGAATCGTCGAAGCCTACCCCATCGATAAGGACACGCGATCAAGCGACGGGTTCATGTGGTTCGGCGCCAAGTCAATGTACGACAAGGCCGGATTCGAAGAAGTGGCGAGGCACAAGCTGCAGCGGCCGATTGTGGTCGAGCTGAACAAACCGCCAGTTGATGGCTTCGACCGCTTTTTTCTCCTCCGCCGTGGGCACGCGCCCGGCACGATAGTCAAACAAACGGCCGACTGATGCGAAGGTAATGTCGAAGGCCCCCTCACTACGTTTCGAGGCAGCGGCGGATTGATCCAGCAGGCGCTTCATCTCCGCGCTGACCGGCGTGAAGCCCTTTGGCGCGTCCCGGTTCAGCCGCGAAAGTTCGCTCGTTTCTTTCCACGGATTGAAGGCATACTCGATGCGGCGCATTTCCGCCATGCAGCGTTTGAGAAGTTCCGGGCCCCTTCGATCCCCGTACTCGAGCCAGAACTCCACATGCACCCGTGTGCCCATGATGGGCTGCGTATCCTGGCGCCAGCCAGCCGATGCGGTGGACCACCAGCATACGAGACCGGCAACAAGTGCAAGCAAGCGGCTACGCAAGACGATACCCGCGTCAGGCGACTAGTGCCGCCAGACTGCCGATGGCCACACCCCGTCGCCCCTGACGAATCTCATTACGGTCGTGACCATTGGTGAGATAGCCGATCGAAACACCGGTCGCCGGATCCACCCACGCCAGTTGGCCACCGGCGCCGTTGTGGCCGAACGTCTCCGGCGAACAGGTCTTGCCGAAACCACGAAAACCGCGGTCA
>VGVE01000146.1 GCA_016874135.1 Gammaproteobacteria bacterium
GCGCTTTCGCGGGTTCAATTCACCACCTGCGAGTCCAGGCGCCAGCGGCCTCAACATCGTGCCGCTGGACTCGGATGAAGGCCGGCTGACCCACATCCAGTTCGGTGAACACGGCGAGCGCATGCTTCGCGGGATGCGTCGCGCTATCGCCTGCTTTGCTTCATCAGGCAACAACGTGATCATCGATGATCTCCTCTTTAGACGAGAGTATCTGCTCGATTATGTCGATACCCTCGAGGGGCTGGAGACCTGGTTCATTGGCGTGCGTTGCAGCCGTGACGTCGTCCAGGAAAGAGAGGCCAAACGCCCCGGACGTTTTCCCGGCACAGCGATCTCCCATTTCCATCAGGTGCATGCCCACGGCGTTCCCTACGATCTCGAAGTGGATACCTCGGCCAGTTCGCCGCGTTTCTGTGCGGAAGCGATCATTGCCCGTCTCGACTCACCGCCAGAGGTCTTTCCCTGTCTGCGGCGCGATGTTGTGGCGGATCGCCCGCACTGAGAAGTCCCCGCTCAGACTGCAAGCGCCGACTCGATGAGCGGTATCCGGTCATTGCCGAAATACATGTCGGTGCCGTCAATGAACCAGGTGGGTGATCCGAAACCGCCGCGTCGCATCAGCTCTTCAGTATTGGCCCGCAAACGATCCTTGTAAGGGGCGCTGTCGATAGCGTTGAAGAACTCCTGCACTGGAAGTCCCAATGATTCCACCACCGGAGTGATGACGTCTGGACGGGAAATGTCCCTGAGATCCGTCCAGTACGCCTTAAAAAAGGCCCGCGCATAAGGCACGAGACAACCCTCTTTCTCAGCGAAAAAAGCGCCGCGCATCACCTTCACGCTGTTCACCGGAAACACCGGCGGCGAGCCGATCTGCACACCGACGTACCGCGCCCAGTCCTTGAGGTCCTTGGCGTAGTACTTCTGCTTCAGCGGTACCGGGTTTTCCCTGTTCTGATAGACGCTCGGATTCACCGCATTGAACACACCGCCGACGAGAAAGGGGCGATAGAGCACATCAGCCTTGACCCTCCCGAGCATCTGCTGCAGAGATTCGAAGCCGAGATAGGTCCAGGGGCTCGAACAGTCGAAAAACATCTCGAGCTTGTGCATGGGTGCGTCTCCAGGTTTGGTAGCGTGCATTATGCCCGCGTCAAAATTGACAGGCGCGCGCACGGCCATGCACCCTCTTCCCGCAATACCCCGGACCGTGGGTACCTGACTGGAGCACCAGTTTGTCAGCAGATGCACTCAAGGAACTGATTGACCGCTCGAAACGAATCGTCTTCTTCAGCGGGGCGGGCATCAGCACCGAATCAGGTATTCCGGACTTCAGAAGTCCCGGCACCGGTATCTGGAACAAGATGAAACCCATCCAGTTCCAGGACTTCATGGCGTCCGACGCCACCCGTCAAGAGAGCTGGCGGCGCCGTTTCGAAGGCGAACGGGTCATAGAGAATGCCAAACCCAACCGTGGTCACCATGCGGTTGCGAAGCTGATCCAGACCGGAAAAGCATCGGCCATCATCACCCAGAACGTCGACAACCTGCATCAGGACAGCGGCATCGAACCGCATCGGGTGATTGAACTGCACGGCAACGCCACCTACGCGCATTGTCTGCATTGTCACCTGCGTTATGAGCTGGCGGACCTCGAAGCCGGCTGGAAGCGCATTGGCCGGGTCGATCCCTGTACACGTTGTGGTGGCATCATCAAGAGCGCGACGATTTCGTTTGGCCAGTCCATGCCTGAAGACGCCATGGCGCGCGCCGAAGAGGAAACCGGGGCTTGTGATCTCATGATCGTGCTGGGCTCATCCCTCGTGGTCTACCCGGCCGCAGGATTCCCTGAATACGCCAAACGGCGTGGTGCGCGCCTTGCGATCGTCAATCGTGAAGAAACGTCCCTCGACGAGATTGCCGATCTGGTGGTGCATGAAGGCATCGGCGTGACCATGGGCTACGCCGCCGGAGTTAACTGAGCGAGCGGGTACCTTCGAGCAACCGCTCCGTAAACCATTCAATGTCCTGCAGCCGGTTGCAGGTCAGCACACCCCGGCACCAAGCCCGATAGTCGCTGAGTACGCAGTCACCCACCGTCCACCGGTCTTCGGTTTCCGGTGTCAGCCACCACACCTGCCCGGCCTGTCGCGACATTCCCCTGAACAGATCCGCCCGCGCAGGGAAACCGTTGCTGCGTGCATCACCGAGAAAAATCAGGGTGGAACGGCGCGAGATGTCCTTACCGATCAGTTCATGTAAGTCGTGCATGGCATGGCCGTAGTCGGTGGTACCGCGCCCGAGTTTCACGATGGCCGATTCGATGGCCGGAAGCGGCTCGAGTTCGCCAAAGAACCGGGTGATTTCACCGAGTCGGTTCGAAAACGCGAAACTTCGAACCGATGGCAGTACATCCTGCAGTTGATACATGAGCAGCAACAGGAAACGAGCGATCTGACTGACAGAGTTGCTGATGTCACAAACCAGGAAAACGGTCGCCCGTTCGCGTTTTTGTTTGCGCCAGTGCAGGTTAACCGGGCTGCCGTCGTACGCGATATTGGTACGCAGCATTCGCCGCACGTCGAGTTGACCGCGCCGATCTTTCTTGCGCCGCCTGCGGTGGCGTCGTGCCAGACGCTCAGCGAGTTTGCGAACCACCCGCTCCACTTCGGCGTAATACGCCGGCGGGAGCTGTTGAAGATTCGCAGCCAACGCAGCGTTAAGCAGCGCACGCTGCCCGGAAGCGTCTACACGCAACCGGTATTGCTGATCTACATGGGCCTTGATCTGCGACTTGAGGTACTGCTGCACATGGGCCGCGGTGGTGGCCAGTGACCCGCCTCCAGCTCGAAATCCGTCCAAGGCAGGCAAACCCAGCGCATTCACCGCGGCATTGATCACCGCTGTTTTATCGCGCAGCTGCCGCATGTCGTCCAACGCGTCCTCATCCACGTTCATTCGCAGAAGGCGGGATAACCCGGTGTGATTGGCGGCGAGTGCAGCCTCGACCGCTTCACTCAAAACCGGGTGCTCGAGCGCCCTGACCTCGTCAAGAAATGCCGCGGTGTCCGCTGTTCGCAAGACCGAACGTTTGAGGGGCTCGGCAATGGCCAGCCCCTCGAAAAACCGAGGGAAACAGAGATCGAACGCCGCCTTCTCCTCCGCAGTTTTGGCGAGTGTCAGACGAAGCGCATTCTGCAAGAGCGACCGGTCGCGAAGGCCGACGTGCTCGGCGACCGCAAAGGCATCGAGCGTTTCTGCAGGCGAGACTTCCACATCCGCTGCCCGCAGCGCATGCACAAACCGGCCGAGAGTGAGTTCCATGGAATCATTGTAAGCTGCACCTATGTCCCCGGTCGCACCTTCCCGCCCTGCCGAACTCAACGCCGCACTGCAAACGCTGGTACCGGCTTGGTCGGTCTCCGACGTCGCCGTGATCGAGGCGCTGCCCGGTGGTTACAGCCATCTGAACCTGCGATTGCGATACGACGGGCAGGACTACGTGCTCCGACTGCCGGCAGCTGATCCGGATGCAGGGGCCGCTTTATTCGAAATGAACTGGCTGGCCGGATTGCCTGAAGGGTTGGGCGCCCCCATCGTCGCCTTCAACCAATCGGATGGGACGATGCTGAGCCGTTGGATCGAGGCGCCTTTGCTCGCCGGATTGCCTTCGCCTCCAGATCAGCTCGTGCGTTACCTTGTCACGCTGCACCGGCGCCTGCCGGCAACCACCCGCGCCTTCGACTTGCCTCAGCGAGTCGATGCCTGGCTTGGCGCTAGCGCACAACCTGCGGCTGTGAGCCGTGCCCGGAAGCGGCTATCTATGGATGAATCCTCACTCCAGACCTGTCACAACGACCTCAACCCCTGGAACATCCTGTGCGAGTCCAACGGGTGGCGGACCCTCGACTGGGAATGGGTGGGTCGCAACGATCCGCTGTTTGATCTGGCGGGTCTCGGATTGGGGGCTGGATGTACGCTTGGGGAACTAACGGATATGGCCCGCGCCTACCTGGATGGTATGGCCATCGCGGTTGACGACTCAACTCTGCGGAACCGGCTGAATCGCGCCGTATCCGGATTCTGGCTGCGTGAATACGCCTGGGCGTTTAGTGCAATCCGGGGTGGCAATGATCGGCAGGAAGTCAGCGAGCAACTACACACTGCACTCGAATGGCTACAGCGGCGCTGAGGAGGTACTGGTTACAATCCGATTTGAGCCAACACCTGGTCTACCCGCTCTTCAACACTGCCGCGCACTTCGATGAACGCTGAGTTGTTCTCGACCAGCCACTCCCGGTAACGCGCATGCAGCCGTTCCCGGTCATGGGAGTTCTCGCGCAGGGGGTCCGGCTCCCATGGCATCTCTGGAGCAGTAAGCACGTACAGCCGCGGCGCAGCTTTTTGCCAGAGTATCCCCAGCGTATCCGGCCACAGACCAAATCGTTCGGCCAGCCAGATGCGTAGGACCAGGAGATCGGTATCGGCGACCACCCAATCCGGCGTCGCTTGCACGGCAGCCTCTTCCCGCCGCACTTGCTCCTGCCCGATGCGGATGATGTCGTGCTCGTCGTAGGGCGCTCCGGGAGTCAGCAGATCACGTGAAGCTTCGGGGACGAACAGTGCGCCGAGTCGCTCTGCGAGGCACTCACCGAGTGTCGTTTTGCCACTCGACTCCGCACCGGTCATGACGATGAGCCTCGGCGGTTTCACGCTCTCGGTATCACTGTGGTTGTAGGACTTGTGCCTGCATGCTCTTCGACCAGGCGCGATACCCTTGCACCGCCATCACCAGATAAACCGCATACAGAAAAAAGTAGGGCCAGATACCTTGCAGGAAAAACATCAACACGCTGAGGACATTGACAATCAGCCACAGCGACCAGTTCTCGAGGTACTTGCGCGCACTCATCCACATGGCGATGAAGCTCAGGACAGTCGTCAGCGAATTGAGCGGCACGAGCTGCGCACCGGAGAAGCTCGAGATGACAAAAAACAGCGCCAGAAAAGCAACGATAGCCACCGGTATCAGAAGCAGCAGCGTCGTGCGAGGTATACGCGTTACGGCGAGCACTGCACCCTGCTCTTCTTCCCGTACGTTCCAGTACCACCAGCCGTAGACGTTAACGACGACGTAATAGGCGTTGAGGAGCACATCTGCATACAACCCGTTGCGTGCCATCACAGCCACGGAAATTAGCGCGTAAGCTGCGCCGATGGGAAAAGTCAGCACGTTCTGGCGAATCAGCAGCCAGACACAGGCAAGCCCCGAAGCCATTCCGAGCAGTTCAAGCAGCCGGTCTGGTGATAGCACACCGCCTCCTGGTGGGTGTTGATGCTGACAAGGACGGGCAGCACGCAGGCCGGAGTTTCCCTAAACTAGCCCCGTCACTTCAACCGGTGTCTCGGCCATGGCCAAAACCATTGCGATAGTCGAAGACGATCCTGACCAGCGCGCCAACTATTCCGACGCGATCACCTCAAAGGGATATCGCGTCCAAGCCTACAAGAGCCGGGAGGAGGCGCTGACCGGTTTCGACCGTGATCTGCCCGATCTGGTCATTCTTGACATCATTCTAGGTGAAGAAGTGGATGCGGGGTTCCAGCTGTGCCGGGATCTCCTCAGCCGGGCGCCGCAGCTGCCCGTCATCTTCCTCACAGAACGCATCAACGAGATCGACAAGATCTCGGGCCTGCGGCTGGGTGCCTGGGACTATCTGCCCAAACCCATCTCCCTGGACTACCTTGCCGAGCGCATTTCATCGCTGCTGCGCATCAACCAGGCCCGCCAAGAGCATCAGGGGGAGCACGCAGCCAATATCCGCAAGGTGGGTGATCTGACCCTTGACCAGGATGCGCTGCTCGCCGCCTGGAAAGGCAAGCGGATCGATCTTTCGGGAACGGAATTTCGCATGCTCGCGAAACTGGTGCGCAATCCAGGCCATGCGGTGAACTACGAGACACTGATGAATGCGACCATGCAGAGTCTCGTCACCAACAACACCATAAATACCCACATGCGCAACATCCGCAAGAAAATCGAGAAGATCGATCCGGAATTCGCCCATATCAAGAGCGAATACGGTTTCGGCTACCGCTGGGTGGAGTAAGTCAGGTGAAGAAATGGCTCGCCCGCCTGCGCGGCCCGCGTATCGGCACCAAACTCGCCCTGCTCGGCTCACTGCTGTTGATCGTGCCGTTTTTCAGCTATCGGCAGGTGATCGAGATGGAGCGGCTCCTGCTCGAAGGGCAGCGCAACACGCAGCTTCTTAAAGCAAAGGGCATCGCCACACTTTTCAACGGTCGCGAGAACCTGTTCAACGATCTGCCGGTCACCACCTCCGAATACGAACCGCTCTTCGTGCAGCCTCTCGCCAGCGTGATTCGCATTGACGGGCGCGCGGATGACTGGGGCCTTGATCTCTCCCGCAGCCTGATGGCCTTCGGTTCAGCTGACGGTAACAAGGATGCGGATGTTCGTATGGTGCTCGGTGAACGCAAGGGTCAGTTGTACGGATTCGTGCGGGTCATCGACAGCCAAAAGGTTTTCCGTGACGACAAGGTGCTTCGCCTGGACAAGTCGGATCACCTGCGCATCAGCTTCATTCGCAACGACGGTGAAGATGGCAGGATTGCCCTCGTCGGCGCCCCCGAAACTGCCCTCACCGCCTACGCCATGGATGAGCTGTGGCGCTTCGCGGCCCAAGCCGGCACGCCAGAACCTCGTGTGCAGGCGGCCACGGCTCAAACAGCAGACGGGCTCGAGTTCGAATTCCGTCTACCCCTCGAGATGCTCGGTTCACAACGTCACTTCGGGGTTTCGTTTGTGGACGTGGACGATGCCGGGTCCCGTGAAATAACCCACATCACCCATACGCTGCCCACCTCCGACAAGACTGGATTTGACCTCGTCGTCCTGCAGTCCCCGGAAGTTCGCCGTATTGTCGATGGGCTAGGTTATGCCGGAGCACGCATTCTCGTCCTCGACGAAAGCGGTCGCGTACGTGCGGAAACCGGCTCCACGCCAGTTCCAGACGTGGTCATCAATCCGACCAGTTTTCGGGACCGGCTACGCAGTCTGTTCGATCCCATCCGTCCGATTTTGCACTTCATAACAACTGGCGATAGATATGACGCCGGTGCGGCCCTGTATTCAAAATCGGAGCGTGAGGCACGCGAAGTCATTGAATCTACCCTGCAAGGCAAGCCAATTGCGAGGCGGCGTGTATTGAGTGAGCAGCAGGCCACCATCATGGCCGCCCACCCGATCACCTCTTCCAGCGGCGAGGTAGCGGGTTCAGTCGTTATCGAAGAGAACATCGACACCATCATCGACTTCCAGCGGTCGAGCCTCGAACAGGTGGTGTTTGTATCCGTGGTCAGCTTGCTCCTCATGGTGGTCGCGTTGATCGCTTACGCCGCACGCCTTGCGTGGCGGATCCGCAATCTCAGGCGTGAAGCGAGCAAGGCCATCGATGCCTATGGTCGTCTGCGCACACCTTCGTTACGTGCTGAGATGGCATCAGGAGACGAAATCGGAGATCTCGCCCGCAGCGTCTCCGGCATGTTGTCGAAACTGCATCAGCACAACACGTTCCTCGAGAACATGCCGCGTACCCTGCGCCACGAAATCAACAACCCGCTGAACATCCTGAGCACGTCGCTCGACAACCTGTCTTCTGA
>VGVE01000147.1 GCA_016874135.1 Gammaproteobacteria bacterium
GTGACGTAGCCATCTACGATTCGACCGTAATCCTCGAATACATCGAGGACAAATGGCCGGCACCGAAACTGCTGCCGGTTTCACCTGCGGAGCGCGCTCGGGTGCGACTGCTCGAAGACGTCATGGATACCCATTTTGAGGCGATCACCTGGGGGTTGAGTGAAGTGCGTTTATTCGGCCGCGGGGCGGGGCCGCTTGGTGAAACGCTGTACGCGAAAGGGCAGGAGCAGATCCGCGGCTGGTATCGGTGGCTCGCGAACCAGCTGGGCAATCGCGCCTGGTTCAATGGCGATGCTTTCGGCTGGGGTGACCTCTGCGTGGCGCCGTTTGTGAACGGTGCGACCGGATTTGGTGTCCACCCGGAAGGCACACTCGCTGAGTGGCACCAGCGGGTTAACCAGCGGCCCAGTGTGGAGACGTGTCGAAAGTCTGCGGAGGCGGTGGCGTTTACGAGCCGTGCCATCAGCCTCGATGCTGTCAAACAAGCCATCGACCAGGGGCTTTTCAAGCGGGAGTATCGAGATCATCGTCTCGAGTGGATGATCAAGACGGGTGGGCTTGATGTCGTCATCGAAGGCGTCGCCAAACAGAACGTGAGGTTCATGCATGTCTTCGACTGAATCACTCTCCGGGGCAGACATCGCCCATTACCGGCGTGAAGGTTTTGTCATCGTCCGGGGTATGTACCCTGCAACCGAAGTGGCTGCCTGGGACCAGCGCTTCCTCGATTACATCGAGGGTCGCCTGCCGCATTGCGACGGGCTCCAGGTCATGCGCGATGTCATGGTGGTCAAAGGTGCGGTCGATCCGCGCTCACCCCTGCATGCGGTGAACAAACTGTTCTGTTTCGAAGCCGATCCGGTCCTGATGCGCTATACGACGGATCCTTACATGTTGCGCTGCGTGCGCCAGCTCATCGGGCCGCGGTTGCACTCCGTATCCACGAACGTGTTCAACAAACCACCGGAAGTCGACGGTCGGCATCCGATGCACCAAGACTTGCGGTATTTCCGCGCGCGCCCCGCAGACATGATCGTCGGTACCTGGACGGCGGTGTATCCGGCGCTCAGGGAAACCGGTTGCCTTAGCGTGTTGCCACGTTCACACCTTCGCGGTCCGCTTGAACATGCGCTGCCGGACTGGGAGTACGTCAATCACGGTTTTTATGCTGTCAAAGACGTCGACATCTCTAATCGCGTGCATGTAGAACTCGCACCGGGTGACACGCTGTTGTTCCATCCGCTGCTCATTCACGGGTCGGGCCATAACCGCAGCCACCAGTTCCGCCGGGCAATTTCCGCGCACTACATCAACGACGAGGCGCGGGCGCCGGACGGGCGGGAGTGGCGTGACAAATCGACTGTGCGTCGCGTGCCGGACTAGCAGGGCGCTGAACGAGCAACCTGCTGATGCCTGCACAGTCGGCCCCGTCAGCGGTCAGCGACCACCCTGACCGTCGTCCACCTTGACGATGGAACCGGTCACCGCATCACTTGCCGGGCTGCAGAAGTAGAGCAGGGTGGAGTCCAGCTGGGCGGGATCACAGATCCGGCCGCGCGGGAATGCGCGCGTGATATCCCCCATGCGACTCACCATGCCGTCCATCATTTCTGAGTGGAACGCGCCTGGTGCGATGGCATTGACGTTTATGTTGTAACGCGACCATTCCACGGCGAGACACTCGGTCATGCGCGCAATGCCCGCCTTGGTGATGGAATAGAGCGCTGCGCCGTTGCCGTCATAGCGGAATCCACCCACTGAAGAGATGTTGACCATGCGTCCGGGTTTGCCAGCGGCAATCAGGCGACGCGCCACTTCGCAGGACAGCACGAACGGGCCGCGCAGGTTGGTATCGAATACCTTATCGATGAACTCGTTCGCCATCTTGTGGGCACGCTGGGCATCAGGAATTCCGGCGTTGTTGACAAGGATCGTCACGGTGCCAAATGCATCTTCCGCCTGCTGCACCACCTTGACGATGTCGTCGTTATTGGTCATGTCGAGCACGAGAGGCAGAGCCGTGCCGCCCTCCTGCGCGATAACCGCCTTCAGCTCATCGAGCCGTTCCTTGCGCCGACCGGTGATGACCACGTTCGCACCGACCTTGGCGAGGACACGGGCGAACCGCCAGCCCAGACCCGATGTAGTACCGGTGACCAGTGCCACCTGGCCGGTCAGATCGAAGTTGATGTTGGGCAAGGCGTAGTCGGTCATTGCGATGGTGTCCTGTTGAATGGTGCAAGTGGAGAGTTGAACGTAAAGGTCACAGGCCGTCAATTCAGCATCGACTTCGCTGAACGATTTTCCGCGCACCTTTTTCCCCGCCGTTTTTCCGAACCAGTGGGGAACGCCTCGTTCCGCAATTCAAGTACACTCGCGGCCCATGCGAGTTCGCCCTGTTTTTTCCTGGATAGTTTCGTCGCTGCTTATCGCGCTGGCTTCAGGCTGCGAGGACGAGCCGCGCCGGCGGATCCCGGAGGAGCCCGCTCGGGAACTCTCGGCACTGCTCTACACCGGTAAGTCATCGAGCCCGGTCAAACTTGCGGATATCGGATCATTGCTACGTGAGGACCTGCGCCCAGGGCTCTCGGCGGAACTCGTCGAGGATGACGATGGCACGATGCTGGTTACGGTTGCCCGCCTGCAATTGCTGGAACCGGGTTTGCGCGGTGTGACGTCGGACAATGCGGAAGGCGCTTTGCCCGAGGACATGTTGCGCGACGACGCACTCGCACTGCTCATCGGCAGCGGTTTTGTGTCCGAGCTTATGGCGCTCACCCCACTCGGGCTGCTGCAGATCAACGGGGAAGTAGTCAACCGAATTCAGCGGCACGGCTATACCCGCGTTCTCGGCGTCGGCGATCGACGTATGGGTGTGGTGGGTCACCTGCAATACGAACGTGGGCTGTATCACTCGGCGCTTCAGGTCGGCCCCGGCGTGGTTGAGGCCGGCAATCTCGATATCTCGCCCCGCGACATGGAGCGGCAGCCCTTCTTTCGTTCGGTGGTGGGCACCTGCGGCGACCGGTCAGTGTTCGTGAGCTCTCTGACGCCGATGCACCTGCACGCGCTTGGCAAGCGGCTACTGCAGCATGCAAAGGAAAAGGACCTCGCCTGCGACGAGGTGGTGAATCTTGCCGGAGATCGCGAAGCCATCATGGCCTTGCGTTTTGCCGATGGCAGGATTCTCTTCATCGGCAATCCGCGGACGAGCCGCTCAGCGGTGATTACGCTCGAGTCTGTTGCAGCGAGCTGACTGCGGCTATCGCTGCGCTTCAGTCAGCCTTTGGATACCTCGATCTCCTGCGACGTTATGAACTCGAGCAAAGCCGGCTGCCCGGCTTCTGTCGCAGCGATACCGCGCTTCAGCGCGGCGACAATCTGATTGGGATCCGTCACCCGCTCACCATAACTACCGAAGGCTCTCGCCATATCGGCGTAGTGACCGGAGATATCGGTTGACCGGTACTTCTCCGTCGAGATCTGCATGATCGGCAGTTCGATGGCCATGGAGAAGTTGTTGAAGAGGATCGAGAGGATCGGAATACGCTCGCGAACCGCCGTTTCGAAGTCCATGCCGGTGAAGCCGATGGCGGCATCACCCCAGACGTTGATACAGAGCTTCTGTGGCGCGGCGAGCTTGGCACCCATGGCAAGGCCGAGACCATAACCAAGCTGGGTGGTTTTCCCCCAACCAAGATAAGAAAGGGGCGTGGTAGACGTCCAGAACGGCGTCAGCTGATCGCGGGGGCTGCCAGCGTCGTGGGTGATGATGACGTTGTCTTTAGCAACGAGCCGATCCAGCTCCGCGATCACCCGGTAGGGATTGATCGGTGCTTCGTTGTGGGTGAGTTTGTGATTCCACTCAGCACGCCAGGTCTCACGCAAGGCGCGGATTTTCGCTGGCACGTTCGCGCGATCGCGGGCCGGTGCCAGATCAGAGCCGGACATTGCCGCGAGCAAGGCAGAGAGAGTGAGCTGCGCATCACCAATCAGCGCGTGTTGTGCGGGTACATCCTTGCCGAGATCCATGGGATCCAGCGTGGCATGAATGATGGTCTTGCCCTTTGGCATACCGACGCCGAATCCGGTGAGTGCAAAACTGCAACCGACACCCAGGATGACGTCCGCATCGTTCAGGAATTCGATGACGGGCCGAGGATTGGCTCGGCCCCCCGAACCCAGTGACAGTGGGTGATCCTCGGGGAAGGCACTCTTACCTTCGATGGACGTGGTTACCGGGATGTTCCACGCCTCGGCGAGCGCCCGTAGCTCAGGCCAGGCTTTGGCGTAGTGCACACCTTGGCCCGCGTAGATCACCGGGCGTTCAGCCGCTGCAAGAACCTTGGCGGCGACGGTAACATCCTTCGGGTCCGGTGCTGTACGTGCAGTGAAACTCGGGACATAGGTAAATTCAGGTACGTCTTCGTTGAAGACATCGAGCGGTACTTCGAGCAAAACCGGTCCAGGACGACCGTTGCGCAGCTGGAAAAAAATACGCCGCAGGATCTCCGGAACCGCTCGACCCATCGTCACCGGCTCGGCCCACTTGGTGATGCCGCGCATCTGTTCGGTGGAATTGAAGTTCGGGTAGTAGTGCGCAAGGCGGCGCGGGTAACCCGCAGGGATCACCAGCACGGGGACGGATTCCGAGTAGGCCTGAGCGACGGCACCAAATGCGTTTTCCGCACCCGGCCCGTGTTGCATACAAAACACGCCAATGGAGTTACCTGAAGTGACTCGCGACCAGGCGTCTGCCATATGCAGACCCACACGCTCCTGACGGACGATGACCGTGCGGATGTCCACCGCAGCCGCCGCCTCGATGAGCGGGTTGACCGGATAGGCAAAGAGAATCTCAACACCTTCGGCTTTCATGGCGTGGGCAATGGTGTCAACGACTTTCACTGGCTCCCCCCCTGTTCGTTGCACTCATGATGGTTCCTCATTGCCGGTACGCGACCGCAACGTGCGCGAAATGCGTGCCTGTCGCGTAGCCGGTATCACTCGCTGGTAGGATACCAGAGTGAACCGTACATTCCGGGGTGTAAAGCAAAGGGAGGGCGTATGCAGACAGCAGACGGCGCGTTGAATCCGGGCGCCATGAATGAACTCGCGTTCTATACGTTGGCTGGAGCGCCGCGTTCACCCCGTGATCTCATCGCCGAAGTGCAGGCGGCGGAAGCGATGGGTATCGGCGCCTGTTTCATCTCGGAGCGATTCAACATCAAGGAGGCCGCGACCTTGTCCGGTGCGGTGGGCGCCATATCGAGCCGGATTGGTATCGCCACAGCAGCCACCAATCACAATACGCGGCATCCGACAGTCACTGCCGCGTACGCCACGACGATGCACTTCCTGACTGGTGGTCGTTTTTCGCTCGGGCTCGGTCGCGGCATGGACCGGATGTTTGATGCCATGGGTCTGGCGCACATCAAGACCCGCGATCTGGAAGACTTCGTGCAACTGATGCGTCGCCTTTGGAACGGCGAAACGGTGATGAACCATGAGAGCAGCCTCGGCAGGTTTCCGGTGCTGCGGCTGGATCCGTCATTCCGTGAACACATCCCCGTCACCTTCACCGCTTTCGGTCCCAATTCGCTCGAGTTTGGCGGACGCTATTGTGATGCGGTGGTGTTACACACGTTTTTTACGGATGAAACCACCGTGCGCTGTGTGCGGGCGGTGAAGTCCGCAGCAGAGAAAGCAGGGCGTGATCCTGGGTCCGTGCGCGTCTGGTCGTGCTTTGCCACCATCGGGGATCATATCCCGGAGCCCGTGCGCCTGAAGAAAACCGTTGGACGGATGGCAACCTATCTGCAGGCTTATGGCAACCTGATGGTGCGCACCAATCAGTGGGATCCGGCAGTGCTCAAACGGTTTCGAGAAGACCCGCTGGTCGCGAAATTTCCGGGCGCCATTGACCAGATCGCAACCACGGAGCAGCTCCAGCACATTGCCGCATTGATCCCCGGCGAATGGCTGGCACCGGCGGCGATGGGCAGCCCCGCGCAGTGTGCAGCGGCGGTGCGCCATCAGTTTGATCTCGGCTGTGATGGCGTGATTCTCCACGGAGCATCGCCAGCGGATCTGGAGCCTGTGGTGAGGGAATATGCGAAGTCGCGGGATGCCAAACGTTTTGCAGATCTGCCCGCAAATCCGGGTGGGTTGCGTTCCTCAAAAGCCGCAGCATGAGTGTATTCACATCCTGACGTTCCTGAAATCGAGGGGGTTTCATGGCGTTCGCGCACCGGCACAGATTGGTTCTGTTGTCCTTCTTTGCGGTCTTCATCTGTTATATCGACCGGGTGGCCATTTCGCTCGCCATCATTCCGATGTCCGACAACCTGGGTTGGGATGTACAAACCCAGACGATGGTTTTGTCGTCGTTCTTTGTGGGTTACCTGCTCATGCAGGTTGGCGGTGGCCGATTGGCAGACCGCTTTGGCGGCAAGATCGTGCTGGGACTTGGTGTGCTCATCTGGTCAGCGTTCACGTTCGTCACGCCGCTCGCAGCGCTCGCAAGCCTGCCGCTCTTGATCATGGCGAGGATCGCCATGGGTCTTGGCGAAGCGGTGACGTTCCCCGCGATCTACAGCCTTTACAGCCGCTGGGTACCGCAGAACGAACGCAGCCGTGCGGTGGCGCTCGCCAACAGCGGCATCCCCAGCGGTACGGTATTCGCAACGATCATGACACCGATCATCGCGGTGTCACTGGGCTGGGAGTGGGCCTTCTACCTATTTGGTTCACTGGGGCTTCTTTGGTGGATCGCCTGGCAGACCACCATCGCCCGCACCCCTGCGGCGCAGAATGGCATCACCACCGCCGAACTTGATCTCATTGCTGCGGGTACGGTCGCGAGCGATGCGCATGAAGCGGCGCCCTGGAAGCGCATCCTTTCAAACCGGGCCGTGTGGGCGATCATCATCGCGCACTTCTGCAACAACTGGTCGCTCTACGTTCTGTTGTCCTGGATGCCCACGTACATCAACAAAGGTCTGGATGTCGACTACGCCTCCGTCGGCTGGCTGACGATGATCCCGCACCTGGCATCGTTCGTAAGTCTCAACGTGGCAGGTGCACTTGCAGATCGCATGATTGCCTCAGGACGCGACGTGACGTTCGTACGTAAACTCATGCAGTCCATCGGCTTTGGCGGGATCATCGTCTCGCTGATGGTGGTGGGTTATGTGGATTCGGTCTGGGCCGCCATCACCATCATGACGATTGGCAATGGGCTCGGTGCCTTTGTCTCGGGCGGATTTGCGGTGAATCACATGGACGTCGCGCCACGTTATGCCGGCACACTGATGGGCATCACCAATACGGCAGGAACGATTCCGGGGATCATTGGAGTTACCGTGAGTGGGTTGATCCTTGCCGCCACGGGTTCCTGGACACTGGTCTTTC
>VGVE01000148.1 GCA_016874135.1 Gammaproteobacteria bacterium
TTCAGGGATCGCCACTACGCTCAGGCGCATCGTGTCATCGTTCAGACGCAGGAAGGCGCGGATTGGTACCTGCAGCGTCTTGGCCTCAGGAATCTTGCCGTGATTCCCAACGGGATCACTCTGCCGGATGCGAATCGAGAGCCCGTCATCGAAGTGGACAGTGTGGTGCCGCGTGACGCACAGGTGCTGCTGCACGTGGGCCGTCTGGCCGAGCCGAAAAGTCCGGAAGCTGTGATCGCGGCGTTTGCGGAAGGTCTTGGCAGTGATCCCAATTGGCATTGTGTGGTGATTGGTGAAGGACCAAAGCGGCCGTTGATTGCCGAAGCTATCGCACGTACGGGGCTCGGCGCACGCCTTCACCTGATCGGTGAAGCCGGCAATCTGGGTGGGTGGCACAAGCGTGCGGCGGTCGCTGTTTCCGCATCACGGTTCGAGGGCTTTCCGAACGTGTTGCTCGAAGCAATGGCACACGGTGTTGTGTGTGTGGCATGGAACTGTAAGACAGAGCCGGCGGAGATCATCCGGGAAGGTGAAAACGGTTTTCTGGTGCCGGTGGGTGACACTCATCTTCTGGCACAGCGGTTGAAGGCGTTGGCGGACGACACCGCGCTGCGGCATCGACTGGCAGAGGCGGCGCAGAGGGTTACCGATGAGTTCAGCGACACCCGTTTTTTTGCAGCGTAGGACGAGGTGCTCAAGTCGGTGCAAACATCCACCAACAGGCTTACTCAGCGCTGATCAAACCACGCGGTCAGCATCGCGAAGTCCCAGAGTTCGGGCCCCAGATCCGCCTGCCCGGCGAGATGCGCATCCCGCATGGCAAGAACGGTGTCGACGTGGAGCAGCTCCTGTGCCCGCAACCGGGATTCGGAGAGAACATCACCGATCCACGTCCTGAGCGGACCTCGCAGCCAACGGTTGAGTGGTACCCCGCCACCCTGTTTGGGGCGGTTAGTCAATGATTCGGGCACAAAACGCTGCAGGATTCTCCGCAACGGCCGCTTGCCTCCCGCAGCGTCGATCACCTGCGTTTTCGACAACGCACAGGCAAAGGCGACAAGACGGTGATCAAGCAGCGGAATCCGCGTTCCAAGTGACACAGCCATGCTGGCCCGATCCACCTTGGTCAGAATGTCGTTCGGTAAATACACGAGAGTGTCGGCGAGTGCCACAGCACGCCAGGATGGCAGCGTGTACACCCAGTGGGCCGGGTCGTTGTAAACCGTCGCCAGTTCCGCAGCGCCCGGGATCATCACCTCGGGTGTCGGATGGTGAGAGATCATGCGGCGGTACAAGGCTCGGTCGTCCGGTTCCAACAGCAAGGCGCCGATGCGAGGTAGCCACCGGCTGAGTCGATGGCGACGGCCCAGCACATCCTGACTTGTCATGAACTGCGGCAGGCGCTGCAGCAGGCGTTCACCGAGACCCTGCCGCAGAGGACCCGGTATCCGCAAAAAACGGGCGCCTGGTCAGGTGGGGTGGTGTTCACTTCAGGTTCTAAGCGGATGCGGAGGCCTGCAGGGCGTCGTCGAAAATTGCCACAGCACGCGTCCAGCCGGCGGATGCCCCGCGGATCTTATGCGGGAAACAGGAGATGAAGAATCCATCCGCTGGCAACGACTCGAGGTTGTGCAGCTTTTCGATATGGCAATAACCGATATCACGCCCCGCTTTGTGTCCTTCCCAGATGAGTGACGGATCCTTGCTGCCCGCATATTTGACTGCGGTGTGCACGAACGGTGCATCCCAACTCCACGCATCTGTGCCCGTCAGGCGCACTCCACGTTCCAGCAGGTACATCGTCGCGTCGTAGCCCATGCCGCAACCGGCAGACACGTAGTCCGGATTGCCGTAGCGCGACCCGGCGCGGGTATTCACCACCACGATCTCGAGGGGCGAGAGGGTGTGTCCCACGCGTTTGAGTTCCGCCTCTACGTCATCTGCCGTCACCACGTAACCATCGGCAAAGTGGCGGAAGTCGAGCTTTACCGCCGGTTGGAAACACCAGTCGAGGGGTACTTCGTGAATGGTCATGGCTGGTTTACGATTGCTGAGCGCCGCATCCTGGGTGCTGTGAAAGTGCCATGGCGCGTCGAGATGGGTGCCGTTGTGGGTGGAAAGGTTTACAACCTCCACCGCCCAGCCTTCTCCATCAGGCAGATCTCCCTTGCGCAACCCCGGGAAAAACGGTTCGATCTGTGGGAACGTGTTCTCATGGGTGAAATAGCGGATCTTCGGTGCCATGCCGGGTGGATCGGACGGAATGTCGTTTTCGAGAAAGATCGAGAGATCGACGATGCGGCGTCCCATGTTCTTGTCCGGTTCCAGTGAAGGCAGTGAAAATAGCTCAACCGCGAAAGCCCAACCACCATTGTCAGCGTGTGCATGAGTTGGCCCGCAATACCCGATTCCCCGGACCTGCGTGTCCCAGGTAGGAGCCCAAATGTCTACGCCTGAAATTCCCGTTCGCCGCATGCCGTTTGCAGTGCCGGATGCTGCCGGCTTTCATCCGCTTTACATCGCCGGTCACCCGGCCGCTTCGTACCGGATGACGGGCCTGGGTCTGTACGTGGCTCTACTGGAACCGTTCATCGTGAAGTCCGTCCGGCGCGTGCTCGATCGCATCAACGACCCGGATCTCAAAGAGGCGGCAGACTGTTTCTGCCGGCAGGAGGCACAGCACTACCAGCAACACGAACGATTTAACGCGCTGATTTTTGCGCAAGGCTATCCCGGGCTTTAGGCGCGTTATCAGCGGTTGCGAAGCGATTTCGAGCGGTTCCTTGCAGAGGAGGATGACCGCTTCCGGATCGGATTCGTCGAAGGCTTCGAAGCCAATACCAATCAGGGTGCGCTGAGGTTGCTGAAGATCGGTCTCCTGCGGCATCCCAAGACTGATAAGACGCTCGGCCGGTTGTGGGAGTGGCACATGCTCGAAGAGATCGAGCATCGACTGGTGGCCTTTGATCTCTATCAGCATCTCTTTGGTGACTGGCTTAACCGTGCCCGCATGTGCTGGGTCGCGCAGCACCATATGGCCAAGTTCATCGAAGATCGCACGGCGATCATGATGCGCGTCGATATCGAGCGGCATGGCGAAGCGTGCCGGCTGACAGGGATCTACCAGGTGCTCAAGCTGATCGCGCGACTCACACCACGGTTCATCAGCATGCCGCCGTGGTATTCACCGCACCGTTATGTGATCACGGACAGTGTTCAGCGCCTCTCGGCACGATTGTCTGCAGAAGCAACGTCAGTCGGCTGACGACAGCTCCGAGGGGCTCGTCACTGCGGAAATAGGCGTTGCAGTTTCTCCGCTGACAACTGTGATCCGTACTCGCTGTGTTCGAACGCCTCCGCGAATTCGACACCTTTGCCTGAGCTGTCGCCGTAACGTTCGCTGAGCAAAGCGCGAAAACCTGTCGCAATCCGCCGGTCCCGGCCGAGCAGCCACTCGCGGATATGAACCCTCCGGCCGTCATCATCCGGCGGCAGTCCCTGCATCTTCTCGCCCATCCACGAATCCTTGTCGGCAAACTGCGAGGGCAGGGCATCGATCACAGCGCGTTTGGTTTCGATCACGTCATCGATGGCGACGATGACATCGGGTTCGAACGGCGCCGGTTTCTGGAATTCATCGGCGTAGTAGAGGAACACCGGATTTCTATCCAGTGCAGGAACACCCGGCAGATAGAACTTGGCCACCAGCAACACAGCAGAGTCCTACACGAGTTGTCCCGTGTAGCGATGATCCGGGTGATAGTCGTTGGTGCGGTGACACAGCACGATGTCGGCGCGCCATTCGCGGATGAGCCGGATGACAGTCCGGCGATTGGCGAGGGTGGGCTCGAGTTCACCGTCGTTGATATCGAGCACCTCAGTACTGATGCCGAGGATGCGAGCGCGGTGTTCCACTTCGGCCTTACGGATGGCAGCGAGTTCCGGACCGTGCTTGGTGAAGTGACCGACGTCGCCGTTGGTCATCGATACGAACTTCACCGCGTGACCTTGGACCACCCATTTGGCTGCAGTACCACCGGCGCAGAGTTCGCAGTCATCCGGGTGGGCGCCGAAAGCGATGATGCGAAGCGGTCTTGAGGTGGGTTCACGCATCGTTTGCCCGCCTCTGAACAGTTACGCCAGCAACGCTGATCAGCGACTCGACACAGTCGCGGATGGATTCATCCATCGGCCGGAAGGTGATGGGCACCACCGAAAGCATGCGGTCATTGCGCAGTTCGATACCTGCCCAAACCTTGCGCAGTTCTGCTTCCCGCGCCTTGATGCGATCCGGAAACGGATCAGTAACCTCTGGAGCAGCATGCCGGAGCTCAGGTAATAAACGATCGATGCTGGCGCAGATGTCCTCGACCTTGCGCGTCTCCGTCGACCAGGCGATGTAACGCTCGCCGTTCTTGACTTTGATGCTCTCCAGCAAACCGACGTGGCAATCCGCATCGTCGCGTACATCCACCACGATCCAGGGCCGATAGGCGCCGGTCTGGAAGTATTTCCCGGTGAGCATGCCTTCTATGATGTGCTGCCACGGCCCCATGTCCTTCTGGTGCGCTGACTGGATGGGCCCGACGTTGTCTGCGGGGCAGCAGGTGATGGAGTCCCAGGTACCGTTGGCTTCCGCAGCCTCCGCAAAAGCACGTTCGGCGATGACCTTGCCCATGGAGTAACCCTGGCCGCGCTCCGGTGTGCGTTTCGGGTTCTGCTCATCAGGGTAGCGGTCTTCATAACAAACCGGTCGACGTTCGAGTTCGGAGATGTCCACTTCCGAGATCACCGCCGCGATGCTGGAGGTGACCACCACACGTGCGACGGTGGCTGATTTGTTTATCGACGCGATGATATGATCGCAGGTGCGGCGCACGTACGCGTGATCGTCATAGCTGCTGACGTGGGAGATATGCAACACACCGTGGCAGCCCGCAAAGATCGGATCGAAGCATCCCGGTGTATCGAGGTCAGCCGCATGGAGGGTGAGTCGACCGGATGCATAGCCAGGCATGGCTTTGAGAAACCCGGTACGTCGGTCATCGTCGACGTTGCGCACACAGGCTCTCACCCGATAGCCCCGTTCGAGCAGGCGGCGTACGGCCCAGCCACCGATGAAGCCTGCAGCGCCCGTCACTGCGACGGTGCCACCCCGTTTGACTGCCGGCATGTACTCTTCTCCAGATGGATCAGGGATTGAAATGAATCGGACGGTTGCCTCCCAACAGGACTACTTCGTGGTACGCGCGACGACGGCATGCGAGCCGAGCGCAATCACTGCGAGGATAAGACCGAGCAAAAACCGCGGATCAGCCGGGTTGAGCGCAGGTTCAACCGGATACGCGAGGGTCATGTCCAGTGCCCCGAGCTTGTAGTCATGCCGGTCGCCAAAGGCGGGATTAGTGGTGATCTCCATCATCGTGCGCCGGCTTCGATACCGCATGAGGGCGATACGGTCCCACCTCGGCGGGTTATCCACGGCCACATTGTCGAGTGGCCCAAAAACGGATCGGCCATCGAAGATCGGGTGACAGGCCCGGGACAGCAGCTCCGGCAGCATGAATTCCATGTAGTGATCCAGCAGAGCTTGTGCTGGGGCGCCAGTGCCTGTTGCTGGCAATTCCGGCGGCGCATCTTTCATGTCGAGACCGTTGACCATGACGAAGTCATCACCGGTGTCCGCTTCCATGAACTTCGTGACCATGGCGAGCCGCGGGTCGTTGGCGCCGTTGAGAATGAGCTGCGCGCGGAACTGATCAATCTCTTCGCGGGTCAGCGGGCCGCCGAGGTCGGTGTACCAGAGAAAGAACAGCAGCCAGAGCACGGCTGGTATGGCGAAACACAGGGTTTTCTTCATCTGCTCGTCACGACTCGTCACGGATCTCTTGCACGCAGGAGTGTGGCAGTCGGAAGGAGTGCTGTCACTGCGGTAAGCTCACGTGTTCTTCATGAAGGGGCGAGATCATGCACGTGCTGGTTGCCGGCGGGGGAATCGGTGGACTGACTGCGGCGCTGTGCCTTGCCAAGCGCGGCTTTGACGTCACGGTGCTTGAACAGTCTTCTGCCATCGGCGAAATCGGTACCGGAATCCAGCTGTCACCCAACGCCACCCGTGTCCTCTTCCATCTGGGGCTGGAAGATGCGCTGCGATCAGTCTCGTTCAGTCCCGAGGCCTCCGAGATGCGCCAATGGCGAACCGGTGTCCTGATCGCTCGTTCGCCATTGGGAGAGACTGCGACCCAGACGTATGGATTCCCGTACTTTCACATTCACCGCGGCGATTTCATCACGGTGCTGGAGGAGGCCGTACGCGCATCCCCATCGATCCGGTTGCATACCAGCGCGCGAGTCAGCGCGCAGCAGGATGAAGGTCCTCGAGTCACTGTGGAGAGTGCGGCGGGCGCCTTTACAGCGGATGTCCTGATCGGTGCTGATGGCATTCGCTCTGTGGTGCGAACGGCGGTGGCAGGACCTGAAAAACCGGAGTTCACCGGCAACATTGCCTGGCGTGTGCTGGTGCCGGCGGCGGCTCTGCCAGCGGGCCAGGTCCGCCCTGTAACGACGGCGTGGTGGGGGCCGGGTGCGCATGTGGTGCACTACTACCTGCGTCGGGGTGAACTCGTGAATTGTGTGTTCATTCGTGAACAACGCGGTTGGGAAGTCGAAAGTTGGACGGAGCCCGGCGACCCGCAGGAACTCGCTGCTGCCTTTGCCGGTTGGCACCCGGAGATCGGCGCACTTATCAGCCATGCACGCCGGGATACGCTGTTCAAATGGGCGCTGTTTGACCGGCCGCCGATGACATCCTGGGGAACGGGGCGGGTGACGCTGCTCGGTGATGCCTGTCATGCAACCCTGCCTTTTATGGCCCAGGGCGCGGCGATGGCGATCGAGGATGCAGTGGTGCTCGCCGCCTGTCTGCAGAACGCTGACGGGGCGCCTCAGGCGCTCAAACGTTATGCGGAATTGCGCAAGACTCGTACCGCATGGATCCAGGCGGGGTCCCGTCGCAATGCCGAGGTGTTTCATATGCGCGGCATCAAGGCCTGGGTCCGCAACCGGGCAGCCGGGCGTGCTGTGGGCGACCGCCTTCGGGCCGTGTATGCCTATGATGCGCTGCAGGCTGCAGGTCAGTAGCCCGGTTCCTTCCGTCACCGGGCGAGTCGAGCAATACTCGGTCACCTCGTATTTGAATCAATGCTCTTTTTCCGGAGATAGCCGATGAACAAGGTAGAAGGTCTGCACCATCTCGCCATCAGCACCGCGGACATGAAGTCGCAGATCGAGTTCTTCACCGACAAGCTCGGGATGGAACTGGTGGCGCTGTACTGGATGCAT
>VGVE01000149.1 GCA_016874135.1 Gammaproteobacteria bacterium
CAGGAATTTTCTCTACCTCATCCATGAGATTGAGGAGCATGAACACCTCATCCCCCTGCGCGTATTCCTTTTTGGTCGGGATGAACAAACCACCACCTTTGACGAACGGCATGTACGCGGCATAAAAAACGGTCTTGTCCTTGATGGAGAGCGAAAGGATCCCGCTTCGTCCAGGGCGCTTTGCAGACATCGTGTCTATGATCTTTTCCCGCAGTTCAGGAGGAGACGCCAGATACCGCGAACGTTGAGCCAGCGGTTTGACGCGCAAGGATCATCGCCAGCCCCGCGAAGCGTATCAATGCGCCGTATGTACGCTCCGTCACGAGTCGGCGTAACCTTCCCACACAAACAACAGGCGATCGAGCAGAAGACGCACATTCACCCCTTTGGTGCTTTCGATCTGAAAACGACAAATAAGCAGTTCGTCGGCGAACGCCAGCAGTGGCTCCGCCGAGCGCTTGTTTCCCTTCGCCAGCTTCCGAAGCGCGATTCTGTACCACTGGTCAAGGAGTGATGGCAGGTCACCTGCCGCCGCCAGCTGATCCAGGAACTTCGCTCGTGATGGGCCGGTACCGGCTGAACCTAGCACTGCCAGCAGGTTTGCGTCCGGTCTGGTCAGCAACTCAAGGGCGTGTAACGGTCCGCCACCGCAGAGCTCCAGTGCTTCACCCATGGCATAGGCAACACCCTCGGCTGCTTCTGCCCTTTTGCCGATGTTCACTTTCCCGGCAAGGGACTCTTCAAGCCACTGCAGTGCATCCGCCCGTCGGAACCGGAAAGGCAGTTTCTGACAACGACTGAGGATGGTTGGAAGCAGCTGCCCCGGGCGGCTTGTCTCAAGCACCAGACAACAATTGCTGACCGGTTCTTCAAGAGTCTTCAGCAATGCGTTGGTTGCGTTGATCGTCATGTTATGGGCCTGCGGCAAAACGGCGACTTTGCGTGGCGCAGATGCGACCCGTTGCACCACGAACTCTCCGAGATCCCGAATCGCACCAACCTGGATGACCTTGCTCGGCTCACCATCCTCGTCGTACGACTGCACCCACCGGAAATCCGGATGCGCAAAGGTATCGAGTTGCGAAGGCACTGATCGCAGGTCGAGCATCGTTCGGACCAGTTCGCGCAGAAAATCGTCACGACCCCAGCCTTCCGGAATGACCACGAGCAATCCATGCGGAAGCCGATCCTCGCCGAGGACACGCCGGAGGGTGCTGATCGTTGAATCAAACCAAGGCAGCACCATCATCAAGATGCCGATGATCCCGCACGCGACTGCTGCACGAATCTTTCGATCACGGCCCGGATGTTCTGACCCACTACTTCCAGTGATTCAGAGGCATCGATGATGCGATAACGTTCCGCGGATCGTGCGCGTTCCAGATAGGCGTTGCGCACCCGTGCGAAAAACGGACGGCTCTCAAGTTCAAACCGGTCTCGCTCCCGGTCTGCAAGCCGGTTCGCCGCGACCTCTGGATCGAGGTCCAGATACAGAGTCAGGTCGGGACGCAGAGATCCTTGAACGATGCGTTCGAGCTGCTCGATCACCGCTGTGTTCATGCCACGGCCACCACCCTGATAGGCGAAAGTCGCATCGGTAAAACGGTCGCTGACGACCCAGAGCCCTCGAGCGAGAGCGGGTTCGATGAGCTCCGAGAGATGTTGTGCGCGGGCAGCAAACATCAACAACAACTCGGCATTAGGTGATACGGGTTCCGCTCGCACTGAGAGAAGTAGCTGACGGATCTCTTCTGCGAACGGCGTGCCACCCGGCTCACGGGTGGTAACACAGTCGATACCAAGCAATCGCAACGTATCCGCGATGACAGCAATATTGGTCGACTTGCCCACTCCTTCAGAACCTTCTAGCGTAATGAAACGACCACGAGCTTCCATCAGGGTCTCCGCCTGCGCTGATAGGTATCCACAGCCTTGTTGTGCTCGCGCAGCGTAGCGGAAAACTGGCTGCTGCCATCGCCTCGACCTACGAAATAAAGATATCCGAGTTCCGGGTGGTTGAACGTTGCTCGCAGCGACTCCTGTCCGGGCAATGCAATCGGTGTCGGTGGCAACGAGGTGATGGTGTACGTGTTGTAGGGGTTCGGCGTGTTGAGATGCAGCCGGGTGAGATTGCCGTCAAAAGCCGCTCCCAATCCATAGATCACGGTCGGATCGCTCTGCATCTTCATTCCTGCCCGCAGTCGCCCGGCAAAAACCGAGGCAATGAGCGGGCGATCCGAACCGATGCCGGTTTCCTTTTCGATCATTGACGCTACGATCAGTGCCGCATAAGCGTCCTGGTAGGGAAGATTCGGCTGCCTTGAGGCCCAGGCTGCCTGCAACGCCTCCTGCATCGCGTCGTAAGCACGACGCAGTACGTCCACGTCCTTGTCGCGCCGAGTGTAGTCATAGGTATCCGGCAGGAAGAGCCCCTCGGGATTCGTCTTGTCGATGCAGAGCGCGGCAGACAGATTGCTAGGAGAGAGCCCTTCGGTTTGACGGAGTGTGGCTGACCGCAATTCATTCAGCATCTGCGCTACCGTCCAGCCTTCGACGATGGTTAACCGGCGGCGGATCACATCGCCACGCACCATTCGTTCGAACAGCGAACGCGCAGAATCTCCCGGCAACATCCGGTACTCACCCGATTGCAGCCGGCGGTCGATGCCTTCACGAATCGCGAAACGCCTGATCCACCAGCCTTCAGCGCTGAGACCACGATCCTTGAACAGAACGATGACATCATCCAGACGCGCGCCTTCAGGCACTTCGATCGTGTCTTCTTGCTCGATCCGCAAGGGTGCGTTGGCTTGACGGTCCATCTCGCGCTGAACCCACAGCCATGCCGCTGCTCCGCCGAACAAGACGAGCAGGATGATCAAGCCTGCAATCCGCAAGGACTACTCGACGCGGGCGAAAATCAGCGTGCCGTTGGTACCACCGAACCCGAACGAATTGCTCAGCACCGCGTGCAGTGACTTCTGTCGCGCGACGTTGGGCACATAGTCGAGATCACAACCTTCGCCCGGATTGTCGAGGTTGATGGTTGGTGGGCATACGTTGTCGCGCAGCGCGAGGATGGAGAAGATCGCTTCGACCGAACCCGCAGCACCCAGGAGATGGCCCACCATGGACTTGGTGGACGAGACGAGTACGCCGGAATCGGTACCGAAAATTTCTTTCACCATGCGTGTTTCAGCGACATCGCCGAGAGGCGTCGATGTCCCGTGGGCATTGATATAACCAATGTCAGCCGGAGTAAGCTTGGCATCCGCAATGGCATTGCGCATGGCTGCGATGCCGCCTGCACCATCTTCAGCCGGAGAGGTGATGTGGAACGCATCACCGCTCATCCCGAAACCGACCAGCTCCGCATAGATCTTCGCACCTCGCGCCTTGGCACGCTCCAGGGACTCCAGCACGATCACGCCTGCGCCTTCACCCAGAACAAAACCGTCACGTTCACCATCCCAGGGGCGACTGGCCCGCGTGGGGTCTTCATTGCGGGTCGACAGGGCTTTCATGGAGTGAAATGCCGCGATGGTGATGGGTGAAGTGGCGAACTCCGATCCACCAACGACCATGACGTCCGCCTCACCATATTGAATGAGGCGCGCACCGAGTCCGATGTTGTGTGCTCCTGTGGTACACGCGGTGACAATCGCCAGATTGGGGCCAGTGAATCCATAACGGATGGACAGATTGCCGGAGATCATGTTGATCACCGTCGCCGGCACGAAAAAAGGAGAAACACGGCGTGGCCCCTGATCCACCAGCGTACCGTGGGTTTCTTCGATGGTGTTGATCCCACCAATTCCGGAGCCGATGGCTACACCGATACGGTGGCGATCCGCTTCATGATCGGTGAGGCCGGCATCCGCAACGGCCTGAATGGCGGCAGCCAAGCCGAACTGAATGAAGAGATCGACACGGCGTGCCTCTTTCTTCTCCATGTACTGTTCAGCATCGAAGTGCTTGACTGAGGCACAGATCTTGACGCCGAAGTTTGTCGTATCGAAACGCTCGTTGAGTCCGGCGCCACTGGTGCCCGCCAAAGCGGCTTGCCAGGATTCTTCTACAGTGTTGCCGATGGGCGTGAGCATCCCCATCCCGGTCACCACGACACGCCGTCTCGTCATCTTGATCCGAAACTCCCGTTTCCTCCGCCAGGATTGTACCCGAAGCACTCGGGTTCTCCCCGACAAAAAACCGGGGAGTCAGCTGGGCTCAGACCACGCCAAAGACGCAGAAGCCGCGCAATCTTCAGACCGCGCGGCTTCCATTATCTTTCCCTTATTCTTTCCGATTCTTCAGGAGCTGCCACTGTGTTGTCGTGGCGTCCGGTGAGTCCCACCGTCTACTGATGGGCGAGGATGTAGTCGATGGCTTCCTTGACAGTGGTGATCCTCTCGGCTTCTTCGTCGGGAATTTCCGTCTCGAACTCTTCTTCGAGAGCCATCACTAATTCGACGGTGTCGAGTGAGTCAGCACCGAGGTCTTCAACAAACGAGGCATCATCCTTGACCTCGTCTTCCTTTACCCCAAGCTGTTCACAGATGAGTTTTCTGACTCGCTCTTCTACGCTGCTCATGTTATCGGGATCTCCCAATCCTGTTGCCGGTATGCAGGGCGGTGCGCATTCTATAGACCGCTCTTCCGCAAAATCAACCTAGAAAAAGCCCGCCATTGACGGGGATTGTCGCGCCGGTGACGTACGCAGAACTGTCGCATGCAAGCCAGGAAACCGCACTCGCCACATCATCCGCCTGTCCCGCTCGCCCCATTGGAATGCGGGCTAGCATCTGTTCTTGTTGCACTTGCGTGAGTTCGCTTGTCATGTCGGTCGCGATTAACCCGGGCGCGACCACATTGACCGTTATGTTGCGGCTCGCGAGTTCCAGCGCGAGCGAGCGACTGTATCCTTCAATCGCCGCCTTTGACGCCGCATAGTTGGATTGTCCTGGATTGCCCATCCTGGCAATAACCGACGACAGATTGATGATGCGTCCGAATCGAGCCTTCATCATCGACCGCAAGGCCGGACGTGTCATGCGGAACAGGCCGTTCACGTTCGTATCCAAGACGCTGTTCCATTGCACATCGGTCATGCGCATGGAGAGGTTGTCGGCAGTGATGCCGGCATTGTTCACGAGTACTGCTGGATGACCGCAGGTGTTTTCCAGCTTTTCATAAAGCGCTGCAACCGAGTCAGCATCTTCCAACCTCACTATCTCGGCTTGACTGCTGCCATTGCCGAGCCGCTCGCGAATCGCGGCACAACCCGCTTCACTTGTTGCAGTACCAACCACGTGAAAGCCGTCCTTCAGCAAACGGGTGGCGATTGCGGCACCTATGCCCCTCGACGCACCTGTTACCAAAGCGACCCGCCGGGATCCTCCTTCAGACATGACCAAGCGCCGATTGCAGGCCCGAAACGGTACCCGCAGCAACACCCTCGAGATTTCGGTCGATGCGCTTGATCAGTCCCGTCAATACATTGCCCGGCCCGCACTCGATCACTTTGTTTACACCTTGCGACGCAAGTGCCTGAACGCAGTCGACCCAGCGCACCGGATTAGCGAGTTGCGCGACCAGGCGCGTTGTGAGCTCACCCGTCGATGTACTTACCTTGGCATCTACGTTGTGGAAGACCGGTATTGAGGGAAGACGCAGGGAAACACCTTGCAAGACCGCCGCAAGTTCAGGCTCCACGGAACGCATGAGCGGGCAGTGTGATGGCACGCTTACGTCGAGCATGACGACACGTTTCGCACCGAGCGTTTTGCAGGCTTCCGCAGCCAGAGCGACCGCGTTTGCCGAACCGGCGATGACGATCTGACCGACGGCATTGAAGTTGGCGGGAGTCACCACACCGTCAACGGAGGCGCAGGCAGATGCTATTTCGGCTTCATCGAGCCCGAGCACCGCAGCCATCGCTCCTTCACCGACGGTGACTGCTCCCTGCATCAGTTCCCCACGTCGCCGCACAACCCGAACGGCATCTTCAAAATCAATGGCGCCACTTGCCACGAGGGCGGAATACTCACCGAGGCTGTGGCCTGCCATTGCAGTGGCACGCACTCCCGCCGCCGCCAGCAGCTCCCAGACGGCAACACTTGCGGTCAACAGCGCGGGCTGGGTTACCTCGGTGCGGTTCAACGATTCGACCGGGCCTTCCGAAACGATTTGCCAAAGGTCCAGGCCGATGGCATCACTCGCCCGGACGAACAGATCCCTGACCGACGGGTGTTCTGCAGCGATGTCGAGCAGCATGCCAACACTCTGCGAACCCTGTCCCGGGAAAACCACCGCAAGCGTCATGGCGGCGGATGTCAGTTGTCAGTATCGACAACTTTACGACCGCGATAAAAACCGTCCGCAGTCACGTGATGGCGACGATGTGTTTCACCGGTGGTCGAGTCGATCGAAAGCGTCGGTTTCTTCAAACCATCGTGCCCGCGACGCATGTCACGCTTGGACCGGGAAGTTCTGTTCTGTGGGACCGCCATTCTCGTGCTCCAGAAAGTGTCGCGCTCGCGCGCTGCAAAATAGATTTGTCAGCCAAACTCTCGTCAAACAGGATCGCGCTTGGGATCAGACCGATCCTGTTTATCGCACGACATCCGCGATCCTGTCGCGCTGAAGGCTCTCGCACTTCTCGCTACTGTTTGTTACTGAGCAGCTCAGCCATTGCCTTGAAGGGCGATTCAGCGGGTTGCTCTTCAACTTCCCTTCGCGCCGCCGGCCGAGAAGGGCAATGTTCATCTTCACAAACCCGGTACGGAATCGACATCAGAAGTTCATCTTCGATCAACTCTGCGGGGTCGAAGCGCTCACCGGCTACTACGATGACTTCGTTGTGGCCGGGCTCCGAATCCCGTGCCACCGCCTCTGGTTCATCAACCGCGAGCACGACGGAGAATTCTGCTTGAATGTCGCGTTCCAACCAACGATCGCACCATTGGCATGGCAAGTTTATCCGCACAGATGCGGAGCCCTGGACCGAGGGCATCTTTTTGCCGAATCCTTGGCGTAGTCCGAACTCAAAACTCGCTTCAGCGGCATTAACCACGCGTCCGGCTTCGGCAAGGCGCGGCAGCATACCGGCTTCAACGCGTCGTGCAAGCGTCGCATTCCGGTCACCGAGCTCGCGGTAGGTGACGTCCTCTGGTCTGCGCTCTGCCATGGCGGACGCCATCTTAGGGATGGCCTCCAGATGAGTAAAGTTCGGAAGTGCGCCAGTTCTGCAATCAGCAGCGCCTATCAATCCTGGACTGCCGCCTACTCCCTTCTATATTCGGTCCCACATATATGTCGACA
>VGVE01000150.1 GCA_016874135.1 Gammaproteobacteria bacterium
GCCCCTCTGTATGGTCGCGGCCCCGCTTGCAGACCCTTCCGCGCCGAGCCTCTCCGGAATATGACAGAACCCGCCCGGGGCCGTCCGTGAGTGCCTCTATTCCGCGGCGTAAGCCGCCTTCCGAACCAGGATCTTTGATGAACGCCCAGACTCAGGCGATAACCTTCGAATCACTGAACCTCGCGCCGGAGCTGCAAAAAGCGCTCGCCGATACGGGTTACGAAACACCCACACCGATCCAGGCGGAGTCCATCCCGGTGCTCCTGACCGGCCGAGATCTGGTCGGCCATGCCCCTACCGGTACCGGCAAAACCGCAGCGTTTGCCCTGCCGCTCCTCAATCGCATCGATTTGAATAACCGCAAGGTCCAGGGGCTCATCCTCACGCCGACGCGGGAACTGGCGATCCAAGTGGCCGAAGCGTTTCAACGGTATGCCGCCCACATGCAGGACTTTCACGTGCTGCCGATCTACGGTGGCCAGGGATATGACACTCAGCTCCGGCAGCTCAAGCGCGGCGTGCATGTGGTGGTTGGAACGCCGGGTCGGGTGATGGATCACATGCGCCGTGGCACGCTCAATCTCGAGAACCTGCATACCCTGGTGCTCGATGAAGCTGATGAGATGTTGCGCATGGGCTTCATTGACGATGTGCAGTGGGTTTTGGATCGCACACCGCCTGAACGCCAGCTGGTGCTCTTCTCCGCGACGATGCCGCCGGAGATTGAACGCATCGCCAGAACCTACCTGCAGGATCCGCACGACATCTCGATCCGCGCCCGCACAGCCACCGCTGAGACCATCCGTCAGCGCTATTGGCTGGTGAGCGGTCTGCAGAAGCTCGATGCGCTCACCCGGATCCTCGAGGTGGAGCCGTTCGAAGCCATGCTGATCTTCGTACGCACCAAAACCGCCACGCTGGAACTCGCCGAAAAACTTGAAGCCCGCGGCTACGGCGCAGCGGCGCTGAACGGCGACATGGCACAAACCCATCGCGAACAGACGATCGGCAAGCTGAAGAGCGGCGCGCTGGACATCCTCATTGCCACCGACGTTGCAGCCCGTGGTCTCGATGTGGATCGCATCAGTCACGTCGTCAACTACGACATTCCCTACGACACCGAATCCTATATTCATCGCATCGGTCGAACCGGTCGTGCCGGTCGCCAGGGTGATGCGATCCTGTTTGTAGCCAGCCGTGAGAAACGGTCGCTGGCCTCCATCGAACGGGCTACCCGTCAGCGCATCACACCCCTAGAACTGCCGACGGTTGCAGATGTCACGTCGAGCCGAGTGGCACGCTTCAAACAACGCATCACCGATGCGCTGCAATCCTCCGAGTTGCCCTTCATGCAGGACGTCATCGAGCAGTACCAGCAGGAACATGCCGTCACATCTGTCGAAATAGCGGCAGCGCTGGGTTGTATGGTTTTCGGCAACCGGCCTTTGGTCGCGGCTGCCGACGAGTCACGCCTGTCGTTCAGTCCACGGTCTGAGAAACCGAGGCTGGAAGAGCGTGCGCCGCGCAAAGACTTCAGCGCCGAATCGTTTGAACGACGGCAACGCCCGCCCCGCGAAAACCGCATTCCGGACGCGGACATCGACACCTACCGAATCGAAGTAGGCGCCGATCATGGCGTCGCGCCCGGTAACCTGGTCGGCGCCATTGCCAACGAAGCCAGCCTCGATTCCGCACACATTGGACGCATCGTCATCCACGCGGAATATTCCACGGTCGATCTGCCGAAAGACATGCCGAAGGCGATCTTCAACGACTTGTCCAAAGCCTGGGTCTGCGGTCGTCAGCTGCAGTTGTCAAAAGTCGGTGCGGCTGAACCACGGCTGCATGTTGCCCGTGAAAAGGTGTTTCAGGCCGACCGGCCACCCCGACCCACAGCTGCACGGAAGCCCAAAAAAGAAGACAAACACAAAGACAGGAAGGCGGAGAAGAAGGCACTTAAACGCAAGGACAATGCGCGGCCTTCGAAGCGGTCAGTACATTGATCCACTGAGCCGACTCACTGCAGGGGTTTAACCCACCAGAAAGTAGAGCGCCTTGAGGTACTCCGTTTCCGACATCGCGGGCTGAACCGGGTGATCCGGCCCCTGCCCGCCTTGTTCGAGTAAACGCAGTCCCCGTTCGGCGCGTCTCGCCGCGCGTTGTACCAGCCGGATGAACTCATCCCGCTGCAGATGATGCGAACACGACGCAGAAACCAGCGTGCCGCCGGGCGCCACCAGCTTGAGTGCGAGCAGGTTGATCCGCTCATAGGCGGCGGTTCCGGTTTTTTCATCTTTGCGACGTTTGATAAACGCTGGTGGGTCGACAATCACCGTTTCGAATGTCTGTCCGGCCGTCTGCAGTGCTTCGAGCACATCGAAGGCATCACCCTGTTCGGTCCTTACGTTTTTGAGCCCATTCCTGCGGGCAGTTTCTTCGATCGCTGCGAGAGCCCCCTTGGAACTATCCACACAGACCACTTCTGTGGCGCCGCATTTTGCGGCTCGTAGACCCCAGGCTCCGAGATAGGCAAACCCGTCGAGGACCCGTCCACCACGCAGGTGTCGCACAAGGCGGCTGCGGTTGTCCGCCTGATCAAAAAACCAGCCCGTTTTCTGACCCGTCTGTACAGGGATGGAAAACTGCACTCCGCCCTCTTGCAGATCCGCATGGCTGACATCGGGCCCATAGATCACCCGCACTTCAGAGCTGAGCCCCTCAAGTTCGCGGGTTGAGGAGTCATTACGAAGCACGATGCTGCGTGCACCGGTCAGTTGAACAAGCGCCGCAACCACTCGTTCTACCAGACGTTCCATCCCGGCAGTACCCACCTGCATTACGAGCACATCTGCGAAACGATCAACGACAAGACCCGGCAGACCGTCACTTTCGCCATAGATCAGCCGGTAGAACGATGCAGGGTAGAGACGCGATCGCAGCGCCAACGCAGCTTCAATGCGTTTCGTCAGAAAACGCTCATCAATCGATTCGTTGTGCTGGCGCGTGAGAATCCGGCCGGCGATGAGTGTGTACGGATTCAAGTAGCCGCGTCCCACCCACTTGCCGTGCTGGCTCACGTAGTCGACCAAACTGCCGGGTTCAAACGACTTCAGCCTCGATTTCTGGTTGTCGATCTCATTGGAATAAACCCAGTCATGCCCGGCGAGCAGGCGTCGGTGCTGGTCTTTCTGCAGGATCACATGGGGAAGATTGCTCATCAGCTGCCAATCCGGTAACGGACCTTTACTACCAGCTGCTCCACGTCGGGTTCATCGAGAATGCTGTCGAAAAGATCATCAAAGGGTTGTTCCGCGAGGGTTCGCGCACCACCCAGTGTATAGACCACGAAAAGATCGGAAAGAGGCGCAAACTCCCATCGGTATCGCAGCTGGATGTTGAGGTTGGAAATGGAGAAGCCATCCCGCGTATTCACAGGTCGTGTGGTGGCCGCGAGTCGCTCGACACCATCCTGTAACAGGAAGAAATTCCTCGCTTTGGCTCGGACACCGATCCATTGAGCGGCAAGACGAAGCTGCTGGCGTGCGGTGAAGTTGTATTCGAACGCAAGTTTCGGTCGCCATTCACGGCTGTCGAAGGTACTGAAGTTGCGCCCACCTTGATGCAGCAGCCATTCACCCCGTTCCCAGTATTCCGCCAGCAGATCGAGTGACAAACGGTCCAATGGCCGCCAGATGATCCCTGCCCTCACCTTATACGTATCGCCCCCACTGATCTCGCCATCCACATCGAAGCCGACTTTGTAGGAGAGCTTTTTCGAAGTATCCGAGGTGTAGTCGAATTGTGTATCGTGGCGTCCCTTGGTCACAAAGGTGCCGTTGCCGAAACTCTCCCGGTCTTCATCACGCTCCGGAAAGTACGAGAGATAGGCTTCCACCCGCGCGAGATTGGGCAGCAGGATCTCGTTGTTGAATCCGAAGCCGCGCCGGGTGTGGTCACCATCCCCGTTGATCTCGAACTGGCTGAACGGGAGTATCGCCCACTGTCTTGCCCAGCCGAGGTTCACCCGTGTCCAGTTGCCCCCTATCCGCGCATTGGTGGCATCATTGCGCCGCAGAAAACCGAGATCATTGATGTCGAGTTTGCTGTCGTAGTGATCGAATCCGGCACTGAAGCTGAGCCCGCGCCGGTGCGTATACACGAGGTCCGCCCAACCACCAGCACCATTGCCTACCCCGTCCTTATCTGAATAAAGAAGCTGGCTGTCCAGCTTCCAGCGTGCATTTGGAGAGAGGAAGTGGGTATCGATGCCATGCACGAAAACATCCGCATCAGGATGTACTACAGCAGTGGAGATGGTGCCGACGCCGTAATAGGCGCCGCGATGGCTCGATTCGTATAGGAAACGGGCAACACCATAATCCGACCCCGCCTGGTGGAGGTTGGCACCGGGGATATCAAACTTCACATCATCTTCGGTGGCTCCGAGGATGCCGTAGCGCAATCGACCGATCTGCCCTGTAGCCTTGAGCGCGGCGGTCAGTTCAACCGGCTGGTTCAGCTCACGGGTCGGCACCCGGACCCCAACGGGCACATTACGTGGTGGGTTGGGTCGGCCACCAATGCGGCGGGTATTGAGCACTGACGTCGGCTCGCGGTTGCGCTGTGTATCAGACCGTGGCGTGGTTTCAAAAATCTCGCGACCTTCCACAAAAAACAGCCGCTTCTCCGGAAAGAACGTTTCAAAGGCCGTGAGGTTCACGTCCACGTCATCGGCTTCCACATTTCCGAAGTCCGGATTGAGGGTCGCAGTCAGCTGGAAATTGGTGGTCGGACGCCAGAACACATCAGCGCCGGCCTTGTGGGTCAGACCGTCCTCGACCTCGTTCTGCGTCGATGCCACATAGGGAAAGAGGCTCCACTGCTGTTTAGGATCCACGCCTTCGAGGTGAATCGGCCGGAACGCCGAGATAAACCGCGCCGCAGTAGGCGGCAACGTGGGCACTGCCCAACGCTGGTCCCTGGAAGACAGTTTGCGGGAAACGTAGAGCCCCATGCGCCGCTGGCCTTCATGTTTCGGCATAGCGACCTGCGACCAGGGCAGGTAGTACTCTGCGCTCCAGCCCTTGTCCGTCACGGCGGACCGCCCGTACCAGACCCCGTCCCAGTTGGGTGTTGTGCGTCGCTCCGGTAGAACTGTACCGTCGGCAACGCTGTCTCCAAGGGCGATCATGAACCAGTACCCATAGAGACCTTCACCTGAGGTGTCGAGCATCACCCCGACGTGGTCGCGATTCAGCTGCACCTGGTCGCGGGAACTGATCCATCGCACGAGCTGCTCTTTTTGCTGAACCAGATCGAAGCTGATGTAGATCCCCTTCTCCGTGTAGAACACGCGGACTTCGGTCGGGAGATCGGCATCAGCGCCGGTATCGGGTTCGGTGACGTGGAAATCGGAGATCACCGGGAGGGAGCGCCACACCGGTTCATCCAGTTGGCCGTCGATCTTGATGGGGTTTGCGGAGTGCGGGAGGCGGGTTAACGAGACAGGATCGCCGATGTTCAGGTCGAGTTGCATCGACCCCGGCGCAGTGCCCGTACCAGGCGGCGGTCGCGCCTGTGCATCCCGTCGTAGACGGTTCAGGCGGTAACCCTCTGGTGCCGCATCCGGCACTTCATCTTCCGTGGCTTCGAGCAGATCGCGGGTGTTTTCCTGCTGCTGACGATCACTTTCTGGCGCGGTCGGGGTCGAGATGGGTGGCAGGCTCTCCAGTAAAGTCGACCTTTCCCCGTCAATCGATATGCCAGACGTCGAGGTCGCCGGGACGGGAGCAACCGCTGGTGCCTTTGGAGATACCGGCGCCGCGTCAGGTAGAGAGGCTGAGTCATTGGTGTCGGATGAATCCAGCGTGCCCGATGAGCCGGCAGCGCTGGCGCTGGGTACGTCGGACTGCACCAGCCACGCATCCGGAAACCCTTGCGTGCGTGCGGTACTGGATACTTCCTGCGCAGCAAACCTGTCCGCGAAGGGGCCTGCCATCAGACGCTGCATCATGCCGCGCGCAGTGGAGACGTCCATCACGGTCAACGACAGCCCAAGTTCCCCAGCACGTATCTTTGCGGGTTCGATACTGCTGCTCTTGCTGAAGCTGCCCAGTACAACCCAATAGTCTCCAGAAGCGGCTCCGGCCAATGGTGCCAGCAGCAAGGCCAGGACCAGGACCGACAACACCCACGCTGATATCAAACGCATGAAGTTCTCCCCATTGGCAGCGAGTCTAGGCAATGGCACTGCCGAAGAAAACCTGCAGCGCTGTATCGCGTGAACAACGGCCAATCACAACGCGGCAAAGCTCAGAATGCGCGCCCGAGCAACGGGCCAAGCACCACCCAGTCAACGACAGCGGCAACAATCGCAAGCACTAACACCACCAGCCCGAGATATCCCAGCAGCCGCCAACCGCGAAAAGTTTTTTCCTCCGGAACTTCCGGATCGGGGATCTGCTGAGTCATGGCCTTCGTTCATCCGGACCCGGTGGAACAGCTTCTCCGGCGAAGAGGAGATGGCGCACCCGGCTGGGTTCGAACCAGCAATCTCCGGTTTCGTAGACCGGTGCCTTATCCAATTTGGCCACGGGTGCGGCGAAAGGGCGCGTATTATGGTGACGGCCCCGGGATCGGTCAACGAAGTCGGCAGGCGAAGTCCGAGGGTGTCACTGCCAAGGGTCCCCCGGTGGCGGCAGAGAGCGCGAGAAAGGCACAGACGTCGCGCCGGATCAAAGGGCGCCGACAGACTGAGGAAAAGGACGTATCACAAAAGTAGTTATTGCAGTGGATCGTTAGAAGATTGGAACCATTTGCAAATTGAGATAACAAAAGCCTTAAGGGAACCCAATATGCAAGTGACACACAGACCGCTCCAGCCGGGAGAGGAGATCTTCGGAGGCCGAGGGATTTTGATTCCCTTCAATCCCGAAGCGATCAAGCGTCCCGCGAAGCGGCAGCAAGATACTCAAGAAAAAGACCCTCGGAAGAAGTAGGAGAAGATTGAAATTTCGAAAAGCGGTGAAATGTCGTGTTTGTGATGATCTTGGTGTGGCCTGATCAATCAGGTCATCAGCGGTCTTCTTATCGTTACGGAAGAACTACGCCATGCTTCTTGAAGTGTTCCTGTATTTCTTTTCTACTCGTAAAAAACTCAGCAGAGGTAAACCCGACCACACAAAAGTTACCATCAAAATTATCACAAGTAAGCGTTTCTGCTGACTGCCCCAATATTAGACCTTCACAATTCACGATGTATTTGTAGTCGGAGAGTTTTGAATGGCACGAGCCGGAACTCTCCTTTATACCTACCT
>VGVE01000151.1 GCA_016874135.1 Gammaproteobacteria bacterium
AGATCTTCGGACTTGAACCGGTACCGGGTAAACAATGGCTCTGTCGTATCGGTGTCATCGAGCCAGGGATGTTTGCGGGTATGAGCGTGTACAGGCGCTGGCAATGGACCGTGGTCTGCCAACGGAATGATCAAAGACTCTCCATTCGAATCTGTGACTACGACGGACAGATCAATCGAATCGGGCCTCGTCCATTCCGCTTCTCTATCATCCAGCGGGCTGTCTTCACTCATGGCCAGTGAGAATGACAGGGTGGTAAACGCTGCTGGAGACGCATCGAACTTCACTCGCTACGACGGCGCTTGCGCATCTTTGTGTGGCTGCCAACCGAGGCGCACGGCAGCCGAATCGAGCGGTTCCCACTTGATCTTGACCTCTGCCTCACTCCATCGCGACAGGCCCTGACTCTCAATGCGGGCAGCCGCAAGCGTGGCTGTCTGCAGATCAGCGTCTTCCTCGAAGTCCGCGATCACGCGCTCATCACCTGTTCGAACATCGGTAACGAGCTCAACCGATTGGGCAGTCCAGGGCGCTGATCGGGGAATCGCTTCAAAAACAGAACGGTACTCTTCGCGACCGAAAAGCGTCGTTAGAAGAAACGCGGTAAAGAGCGGCTTTGTGGCGCCGCGCTGCAACTCGGCATCCATGATGGGTTCAAGGTTCAGAAAGAAGCGCCCGGGCATGGAGTGGTCCGCCCTGCCCCAGCTGGTATTGAACTGGCCATGGTTGGCACCCAGCATGTAAATGCTGCTCTTGAAGCAGTTCACACACTCTGGAAAGGTCACTCGCGCGAACTGCGACGTTCCCATGAAGGACTGCACGTCGCCGTCGAGGAAGCCATGAATGATGAGGTAGCTCACGTCTTCGATCCAGGTCTTGGTACCGCGCGGGTGGTACTGACCATCCACCGGGGCAATCGCAATCAGGCCCTGAATTCCAAAACCAAAATCGAAGATCTGACGAGCGTCGTTGGGAAACGCAGGCAATCGATTGAACAGCGCTGCTTCGGCGACAGCTTCACCACCAAGTGAATGACCGATGAGCACGACACGGTCCAGATCGAGTTTCCCGGCAAACACGTTGTCTTTCGCCTTGCTCCACTCGCGCAGTTGCCGGAGATGTTCGAGCAACATCCAGCCACGCGCATCGTTCTCTTTGTCGAGCCCGCCATTGACGCTCGCGAGCAGATCACTGAAGCCGCTGTTGAGAAAGTTCTCATCCACCGACACCGCGACCACGCCATGTGGGGCGAAGTGTTCACCGAGCCAGGCGTAACCTTTATCAGAAGAGTCCTCTATATCGTGATTGCCGTGCATGATGAGAGTCACCGGAAACGGACCGTCGCCTTCCGGCATCCAGACACGGCCGTTAAGGGGCAGCGTCTTCGGATCAAAATCCCAGTAGCGTGTACGCGCCCAACCCGGAGCACCGTTCCAACCATCGATCAGTCGGGCACCATCAACAGTTCGGGAACGCAGCGTGACGCCGGATGCAAACTCGCTTCGCTGTCGATCTGTTCCGGATCCGTAAGTGAAGTACCTGAAAACATGCGTGCCGGGAAGCCCGGGGTTAGGCAGTCCGTCGAGGCTGGTGGTTACCGAGGGCCTGTTGTTGGCTTTAACATACCACCCCGGAAGGACCAGGAAAGTGATTAGTGCCGCCAACGTCATCGCACCAGAGACAACGCAAACGGCTCGACGCCAGCTCCATCCGCTGGCGCGGATCAGCGCGGTTGCACCACCAAGAAGCACAAGCGCCAACAGTACCGTCAGTAGCACGGCAGCTTGACCCTTGACTGCGACATCCCCAGCACCGAGCAACAACAGGAGCATCGCTGTGAGCAGCAGAACACCCCACTAGAAGCGCAAGGAACGCGCCTTGATAATCCGGACCAACAACACGCCAAGCGCTGCACCGATGCCTATCAGCATCAATGCGCCTGCTCCCAGCATGCGTTCGACGTTGAAGATCGGCCAGAGGTTGATCAGCAGCAGAACCGGCAGCAACAACCAGCCGACTGTTGCAAACCCTCTACCGGCACCTTCCCAAGCCTCCGCGACGATCCGAAGCCGCAAGACGATCCGCGCCCACCACCCGCTGAACGTCACGTGCGTGCGCTCGCCGATATTCTGAACCGGCGTCCCAACTTGCCCGCGAGAATCGCATTCTGCTTGCGCACCCGAATCGCAGGATTCAAATCCAGAATCAGCGTAACAGCGGAATCAACGTCTGCTCTGGCAGGTACCCGCAGCTCACGCATTCGATCTGACTTGAAACGCAGGGCAGCAGTACCGTCCGGAAACCGGACCACCGTGACTTCATAAATGGAATCGACCGGGTAATAACGTTGGCCAAACTGTACGTACCTCGATTCGGTATCAATCTTCAGATCATCCCGCTGAAAACTCCCCGACTAGAAGAGTGACAACAATAACATCGCCACAAAACCGCCGACTAAACCGGAAAACAATTCGATCTCGAGCCCAAGTGCGAGGTGGGAGAGATCAGGATTCCAAGCAGACAAACAGATCGCCACAACCACTTTCTGCGATTCGCTTTGTTGCTCGGCTCAGGAAAAACATGTTCTGCCACAGCTTCTCTTTAACATCGGCCATCGCTCCGATCAGCGTGCGCAGACTGCCGACAAAAAACGCTACTACGCCAAGCCGGCGTGACGGGCGTGTTGATTTTCCTCGCGCGAGCGGCGGTAGCCCATCAGCCCGCAAAGGAGAATTCCGAAGTTGCCTGCAAAATCCAGGAGCATCCACTCGGTGAACATCTCCTTCACAAAATAGAACCAGGCGTTGAATACAAAGAACGGAACGGAGCCGATGAGCCCGAACACCAGAAACGTCATCGGCGTGCACCGGCTGATCAAGATGACGGTACCACACAGAATCGCTTGGGCGCCGAAACAGGCAATGAACAGACGGCTCAGGTCTGTATCCACACGGAATTCGGGACGAATGCAAATCGTTTCCACTAAGCCGGGCCAGAAGCACGCGAAGCTCCCAAGACCGAGAAAGATCGACGCCAGCAGATACTGGTAGTGGTGGCTGTGCATATTCAGTTCACAATCATCCCGTTCAAGTTGGTAGGTACGATGGCCTCATTGATCCCCGCCAAGAATCGCCGAATAAGCTGGTGTTTTTTTCACCCGCTTGGCAAGCGACCAACGATGCACTTCAGAGGGGCCATCGTAAATCCGGAAAGCCCGGATCTCACGGAACACCTGTTCAACGATGGTATCGCCGCTGATACCGATACCACCAAGGATCTGCACACAACGGTCAGCGACACGAAACAGCGCTTCGGATACCGCGGTCTTGGCCATGCTGCTTTCAGTGCCACCCTGCTGACCGGAATCGAGAACATCCGCACACCAGTCGATGATGAGCTCGGACTGTTTGAGGTCAATGAGGTTGTCCGCCAGCATGAACCCCACACCTTCGTGATCTACGAGTGCCTTGCCGAACGCCATTCTCTTGGTGGCGAATTCCGCAGCAATGTCATTGGCCCGTTCCGCTGCACCCCACCAGCGCATGCAGTGTGTCAATCGTGCCGGCGCGAGACGCACCTGCGCGTAGCGAAACCCTTCATCCAGTTCACCGAGGATCTGATCCGCAGGCACCCGCACCTTATCGAGCACAATCACGCTGTGGCCACCGGGCATTGAAGAATCAATGGTGTCGAGTATCCGTTCTATTTGGATGCCAGGAGTTTTCATATCCGCGAGAAACATCGTGGCGGAGTGTTCCGTTCGCGCCATGATGATGCCGAAGGCTGCGCCGTGCGCGCCGGTGATGAAAGTCTTGCGACCGGTGATCACCCAGTCATCACCTTCACGCAGAGCTGTCGTTTTCATCATTCCTGGATCGGAACCCGCGCCGCCATCAGGTTCGGTCATGAGGAAAGCTGAACGCGTATCCCCTGCCGCCAACGGTTTGAGAAAGCGGTCCTGCTGCTCTTTCGATGCAACTTTGTGCAGGAGATGCATATTGCCTTCATCCGGCGCCATGATGTTGAGTGCGATACAGGCGAGCGGTGCATACCCCGCAGCCTTGAATACCGCCGCCTGCTCGCGGTGGGTGAGCCCAAACCCACCAAGCTCTTTCGGCAGATGGGGCGCGATTAACCCCGCGGCGCGGGCGCGGCGAACCAATTCACTGCGCAGCTCGGCGCTCGGGCCGTGATGGTGGTGGGTCATGTTTGCCCGGTATTCCACCTCAAGCGGAACGATCTCATCGATCACAAACTGGCGAACGCGTGCGACGAGCGCTTGCACGCTCGGGGAAAGTTGATTGCTCATGATGTACTCGGGTGGGGATTCGGGGAGAGACAATGCGGCGCTGGAGCGCCGCACTGTCAGGGTGCGCAGCTGACTTACATCATCTCTTTGGCAATGAGTTCCAGCACCTGCGGCTGTTGGCTGCCGATCAGCATGCTGCCTACGCGGCCATTCTTGTGGGCATCTTTCCAGCGCGACAAGCGATCCTTGATGCGTGCTGCCGGGCCGATGAGGTGACAGGCATCGATCAGCTCTGCCGGGACCGCCGCCATGGCTTCGTCCTTGCGACCAGACAGGAACAGATCCTGGATCTTGATCGCTGCTTCTTCGAAGCCGAGCCGCTTACAATAGTTGTTGTAGAAGTTCTTGTCCCGGGCGCCCATGCCGCCGATGTACAGCGCCATGTTGCCGCGGATCGGCTGCATGCAAGCCTCGACATCATCGCCCATGATGGCCGTGACGAACGGTGCAATGTCGAAGTCCGCACGGGAACGGCCGCCGGTAGCGAGACCCTTGTTGATCGGGCCATCGAACACAGAGGCTTTCTCCGGATCCAGCCAGATCGGGAAGAAACCGTCAGCCACTTCCGCGGCACCTTGAACGCCTGAGTCAGTGATCGATGCGGCGTAGATCGGAATGTAGTCCTCAGCCTTGAGAATACTCTTCAACGGCTTGCCAAGACCGGTGGCGCCGGGACCTGCGTAAGGCAATTGGTACATCTCACCGTTGTAGGTTGCCGCTGCCTCACGCTTGAAGATCATGCGCATGATCTGGGTGTATTCCTTGAGCCGGGTTACCGGCTTGCCATAGGCCACCCCGTGCCAGCCTTCAACCACCTGAGGACCGGATGCACCAAGACCGACGATAAACCGACCGCCGGAAAGTTCGGACAAGGTCATGGCCGTCATCGCCGCCATCGCCGGGGACCGCGCCGGCATCTGCATGATGGCCGTGCCCACCTTGATTTTGGTGGTGTTGGCAAGAATCCACGCCGCCGGCGTTACTGCGTCAGATCCATAAGCTTCAGACGTCCAGACGGAGTCATAGCCCATGCTCTCGGCGCGTTTGATGCCATCGATGTTGACCCCCATTTTGCGGCCGGAATAACCGCTGATCAGGCCGAGTTTCATGCCATTGCTCCTTCGTTTTCGGTAAACAGTTCTGTAGACGGTTCTTTGCAAGACCTGTAAAAGGTCGTTTCAGGACCGATCTGGCAGGAAGCCTATCGTATAGGCGCCGGGTTGGACACCTCCCGGAGGGGGATGATTAACTCCCCATATGTCCAATCCTTCTGCCAACTCCTCTGAAAATGCTCACGGCGGCAGCGAGCGCGATACCAACCACGAAGCAGCGAATCCCGCCTCTGCCGCGACGCATCAACCATAGTCCACCAGTGTCGCCGACGCATTGGCGGAAGCGGAGGACGACGTCCAGCTGAGCCCTCTTTCGATCCAGGCCGCAGCGCTCATCCGCTCCATGGAAGCGCTTTCCAACATCTTCTGGATCAGCCTCGGCGGCACCGTGCTGACGATCTTTTTCGCCGGGCTCAACCAACTGAGCGTCAACGCCAACTCGGACTACATCGCGCTCGGCGAGTACCAGGTACCAAAAGCGATCCTGCTCCTCGCCGCGCTCACCTTTGCCCTGTTTGCGTTCTGGATGACCGCCAACCGGCTATCGATGCTTGCCTACGTCCTTGAGACAACACGCCTGCCGCGCCGCATGGTTTTTGAGATTTTCCATCTCAATCCGCCGGTGCTGCACGTGTTCGATCGCAACAACGCGGAACGCTGGTCTCCGTTTACCGGAGTCGCAGTGCTGCTGGTGAACTGGGCGGTTTTTATTGGCAACGCCGTGGCGCTTACATGGAGTGTGGCCATACAGGAGATCGCCACCCTGGCGAGTTTCGACTGACCGCTGATGGCGATTTTCTCGATGATGATCGTCGGTGTTCTGGCGTACGGCGTATGAACAGTGCTCCCACTATTGAAATCCATCTTCAAGCGACTACATGACATCGAACTGCAGGTCGGCTGGCCGCGCTGGCTGCTCAGCGTGGTCACTCACTTCGTTGTCGTGCTTGTGAACGCAGCACCTTACCTTGATATCGAAGACAGCCCGGTCGACCTCATCGGGCCATCCATTGCCAACGCAATCGACGGCGAAACGCTGCTCATCGAAGGGCTCGAGGTCAACCTTTTTGGCATCGACGCGATGGAACGTGACCAGGTCTGCCAGGACATGCAGGGCGCGGACTACGTCTGTGGACGGAGTGCAGTGATGGCGCTACAAAAATTGATCGAGGGTAACCCTGTCATCTGTCTGCCTCTTTTCAACCTGGGCGAAACCCGGGTTTTGGGAACCTGTGAAGTGATCCTGCCAGGAGAGAAGCCACCCACCGCTCCGGAGGACTTCATCGGCGACGAGTACCGGCCGAACAGCCTGTCACGGTTGATGGTCGAGCAGAGGCACGCCCTGACGATCGGTTACGGTCCCGAGATTTTTGCCGAGGAACAGCGTCAGGCACAGATACTGCGTGCCGAAGCGTGGGCCGGAAGTTTCGAGCCTCCATCACACTTCCGTTCCAAACCGAGATAAACCCGGTGCGTGGCTGACTTCTATGCCTTGCCGAGTTTCACTACCGTGACGGGAACATCCGTCTGACGAACCACTTCAGTGGCAACCGAACCCATCACCGCCTTGCGGATACCGGTGCGTCCGTGGGTGCCGATCACCAGGAGGTCAACTCCCAGTTCCAGTGCATAGTGATTGATGGTCTGGGCGATATGACCAACGGCGATACGCGGTGAGCAGTTCTGCCCAGCCTTTTCCGCGCGGGTAATCGCACCCGCGAGCGCCTGGTTGCCGGCATCGCGGTAATGCGATTCGAGCGCGTCACGCGCGATGAACCGTCTGATGTGTCCGGTGTCCAGAGGGATCTGTACGGTCAGAAGTGCAATCTCCACCGCACAACCGGA
>VGVE01000152.1 GCA_016874135.1 Gammaproteobacteria bacterium
TCTTATCTTGTGATCTTTCGTTACCCGAGCCCCATCGCGGTCAGCGATGCGTTGCGGCGGGATTGAAAGGCGGGTCGCCGCGATCGACTAAAGGCTGAGATCCACAACCCCTCGCCCAACCATCCCGCCTTTGAGAATTCGCGGGACAGCAGCAGCAAGGTCGTGCAAGGAGAGCTTCTGGACTGTAGTTGTCAGGTCCACTCGCCATTCACTTCCGATCCGGTTCCACAGTTGTCGCTTGTGAGCGATCGGGAGTTCAACGGAATCCACCCCGAGAACATTCACGTGCCGCAGGATGAAGGGCAGTACCGAGATCGGGAATTCTGCCGATACGGCCAAACCACAGACTGCAACACTGGCACTGTGCGTGAGTGACTTGACGACATTGGCCAGCGGTACGCCACCCACCGTGTCCACCGCTCCACCCCAGCGCTCCTTGCCGAGCGGACGGTCCGCCCCTTCAAGTGCCTGTTCGCGGGAAATGAACTCTTTCGCACCAAGTGAGCGCAACCAGTCGTGCTGTTCCGCCTTGCCCGTTACTGCCGCCACTTCAAAGCCAAGGGACGCAAGCAGTTTGACCGCCACACAACCTACGCCACCACTCGCGCCGGTCACCACCACCGGACCACCTGCGGGCTTCATGCCCTCATGCAGAAGTTTTTCGACGGCAAGCGCTGCCGTAAAACCGGCGGTGCCCCAGTGCATGCTGGTTTCCGGTGTGAGCCCGGCTGGCATCGAAACCACCCACCTGGCGGGAACGCGGATCCGTTGGCCGTAACCGCCCGGTGTATTCATCCCGAGGTCATAACCCATCACCAGGACCGCTTCACCTGCCTTGAACTCCGGCGAGGCACTCTCAACCACAAAGCCTGCCGCATCGATTCCGGGGGTGTGGGGAAACTTGCGCGTTACGCCGGGATTGCCGGTTGCCGACAGGGCGTCCTTGTAGTTCAGCGAAGAGTAGCGGACATCGATCCACACCTCCCCGTCCGGCAGGGAACCGAGTTCCTGCTCCTGCACTGAGTAGCTGAATCCACTTCCTGTTTTTTCAACCCGAAAAGCCTTGAATCCCATAGGCAACCTCTGCCCCTCAAAACCCCGTAATCCGATCGTCAGCGAACATTCATGAACAGCCGCGCGACACGACTGGTTAACCCTCGCACCTCGCCAAGTAGCCGGTCGAGTGGCCGTTTATGTTCCACCCAGTGCACCTCGTAGACGTCATGGTTTTCACACGCCGCGTAGACGTATTCGTCGCTCGTCTGGATTTCATCAACCAGATTCAGATCCAATGCGTTTTTGCCGTACCACGCTTCGCCCGTCGCCACCCGGTCGAGTTCCACCGCCGGCCGGTTTTCATGCACAAAAGACTTGAAGAGCGTGTGGGTATCTTCGAGCTCCTCGATGAACTTGCGGCGTCCTTCTTCGGTATTCTGGCCGAACACGGTCAGCGTTCGTTTGTACTGACCAGCGGTGAACACTTCCCAGTCGACGTCGTGTTTTTCCAGCAGCCGATGCACGTTCGGTACCTCAGCGACCACACCGATGGAGCCCACCAGCGCAAATGGCGCGGACAGGACCCGGTTCGCCACCGACGCCATCAGGTAACCACCACTGGCGGCAACCTTGTCCACGGCCACGATGAGGGGAATGTTCTTCTTGCGGATCCGCAGCAGCTGGGATGCTGCAAGACCGTAGTGCGGAACCATCCCGCCAGGGCTCGTAAGGCGAACCAGTACCGAGTCTTCTGCCCGGGCCATGGTCAGCACGGCGGTGATCTCTGTGCGCAGGAAGTCCGTACGGGCAGCTTCAACGTCGCCGTCAAAATCGAGTACGAAGAGTCGCGCACGCGGTGGCTCCTCCTGATCGGCGGCTTTTTTCTGTGCCTTGACTTCCGCCTTCTCTTCTTTCGCCTCGCGTTTGCGCTCAGCCTTCAGTTCGGCATCGTTGAGGACGGCATCCTCAACCGCATGTTTGAGGTCCAACAGACGATCATTGAGCTTGCGCACTTCGAGGTGCCCGCCTTCCGGGTCATGCCGCTTCTGGCTCATGGATGCGATTGCGGTCAGCACGATGATGAGCGCAACCACCACAGTTACAGCCTGGGCGAGAAAGAGCAGGTAGTCGTAGAGATATTCCATGGTTGCCGCGTTGGCGGGTACCGGGTTGGCAAAGGGGCCGTACTGTAGCGGTATTGCCGGGGAGGCAAAAGCCCGATCAACGCCCCCGGAACATCGCCAATACCGCAAACACCCACAGCAGATAGCCATCCGAGCGGAAGCGGCCTTCCATGAACGCGGCTACGGGATTGGCACTGCCGCAGAGCAGATTGAACGCCTCATCCGCAGACTGAAAAAACAGGGTGATATCAAAGGTCTGCCGTCCTGGATCGAGGCGCTCGATGCGCCCATGCTCAATTCGGAAGCCCACAGCCTCGGCCGGCGCGTCATCGGAGGGCTGCAGCACAAGGCGCACCGTGCCATCAAAATCCGGTGCGCCCGTTGGCGAAAATCCCGTGAGGAGACGTTCAGCCAGCCCTTCCGCCGTAAGGGCGATCACAGCATCAGCCACCCGCAGCACCCTTGCGTTCATTCACGAAGGCATCGATGAGCCATCGGGAGATGGCGGTTGGAGGGGGCACATTGGGCATCGCGTCAAACCTGAACCACTGGGCATCGGCGATCTCACCTTCCTGGCAGACGATGTCGCCGCCGTCATAGTCGGCGTGGTAACCAAGCATCAGGGAGTTCGGGAAGGGCCAGCTCTGGCTGCCGAGATAATGCAGGTTTTTCACCCGCACACCCACCTCTTCAAGCACTTCGCGATGCAGGGTCTGCTCCACCGACTCTCCCGGCTCAACAAATCCGGCCAGGGTCGAGTAGAAGCCTGAGGGCCAATTGGCATTACGGGCCAGCAACATCTCATCACCCTTGCGGACCAGCACGATGATGCTGGGTGAGAGCCGCGGGTAAGCAATGTGACCGCAGTTCGGGCACTCGCGGGCCCGGTCAGTCTTGTGGTCCACGGTTTCAGTGCCGCAGCGACCGCAATACCGATGGGTATCCAGCCAGTCGATCAGCTGCTGGGCTCTGCCGGCAAGATAGAACACCGGTGATTCGACGCGCCCGAGCCAGCCCCGCAGGTCCAAGCTGGAATAACCTTCAGGCAGCTTTCCCTTACCGGCCACTGCGTAACATGCCCGTCCACGGTACTGCCCCATGTAGTGGCGAAGCCGGATTTCCACGTCCAACCAGCGGAACGCGTCTTCATCGATGGGTTTGGGAATGCCACGCTCAACCACCGACGCCAGTTTCCCGTCGAGGAACAGAAAGAACCACGCAGCTTTGCCGGCGCCCTCCGGCGCCTGGACACGGGATTCAAATTCATCGGGAGAGTTCGGCCACACGGTGTGATTGCTCCAGGAACTTTTAAGGCATTGGTATCACATCGGATTGTGTCCTGTCACACCGGTTACCCCAGGAATGCGCCATACTCCATCGACAGGTTGATTGGACGACGCACGGGTCAAACCTCGACCATGCCTGATTGATCGTTAATCCGTTCAGGCTGACCGTTGCGGCTCTTCGTCAAGGCGAGGCAGACGGCTGCAGGAAGGCCCAACGGCTCGCCGAAATACGCACCACATGACAGGCACCACACGAAAGGGACTGCAGGGCAGTATGACTCACGCACTCTGGACGAATTTCCTTGGCCACTCGCCTGAGTGGTACAAAAAAACCATCATCGCTTTCCTGATTCTGAACCCTTTGCTTCTGGTCACCGTTGGACCATGGTTCACCGGTTAGGTACTCGTCGTCCAGTTCATCTTTACGTCGGCCATGGCCCTCCAGTGTTATCTCCTGCAACCTGGCGGCTTGCTCGCGCTCCAGGCAGTCTTTCTCGGCATGGCATCACCCGAGACGGTGCGCACCGAAATCATCAGTGCGTTTCCAGTGATCCTGCTGCTGGTGTTCATAGTGGCAGGCATCCACTTCATGCGTGAACTGCTTCTGTTCACGTTCACTCGGCTGTTGCTGTCGGTGCGATCGAAAGTGGTCCTCTCGTTGCTCTATCAGCCTTGCAGCAGCGCTTTTAAGTGCCTTTCTAGATGCGCAGACGGTGATTGCGGTCATCATCACGGTTGCGGTGGGTTTCTACTCCGTCTGTCAGCGGGTGGCCTCCGGCAAGCATCATCGGGCCGATCACATTCACGACGACGATGAGTCCATTCGTGAGCATGAACGCGAGGATCTCGAACAGTTCCGCGCCCTGTTGCGAAGTCTCCTCATGCACGGCGCCGTGGGTACTGCACTCGGTGGTGTCTGCACCATTGTGGGCGAACCGCAGAACCTGCTGATCGCGAGTAAGGTGGGCTGGAACTTCACTGAGTTCTTTGTCGCCATGGTACCGGTATCGATGCCGGTGCTCGTTGTCGGCCTCATCACCTGCCTGCCGCTGGAGCTGACCCGCTCTTTCGGCTACGGCGCAGAGTTGCCCGCATCGGTCCGCAAAACTCTGGAGGAATTCGACGCAGAAGAATCCCGCGAGCGCACGCAGCGCGACGTCGCCCGTCTCGTGATTCAGGCGATCGCCGCGGTATTCCTGGTTGCCGCACTGGCGCTGCACGTCGCGGAGGTCGGGTTGATCGGCCTCGCTATCATCGTCATTCAAACAGCGCTGAACGGCGTCACCAACGAACACCAGATTGGTCACGCGTTCCAGGAGGCACTCCCTTTCACGGCGCTATTAGTGGTGTTTTTTGCTGTCGTTGCGGTGATCCACGACCAGCACCTCTTCAGCGATGTCATCACCTTGGTACTGTCACTGCCGGAAGAGGCGCAGCCAGCGATGTTCTATGTCGCCAACGGTGTTTTGTCAGCGATCAGCGACAACGTCTTCGTTGCGACGATCTACATCAATGAAGTGCGAGCGGCCTTTGATGCCGGAACAATCTCCGCCGAACACATGGAACTTCTGGCGATTGCGATCAATACAGGGACCAACACATCTAGCGTCGCGACGTCCAACGGCCAGGCGGCGTTTCTCTTTCGCTGACATCGGCCATTGCCCCGTTGATCCGCCTGTCGTACGTGCGGATGGTGGTCATGGCCCTGCCCTACACCATCACCATGAGTGTGACGGGCTGGCTCTGTATCAAGTTCTTGCTTTGACTCGCCGGGTTTGAGTCATCCAAACCTGTCAGGAAACCCGCCAGACCGTGTTCCCGCCGGATTCCTTGTCGAGCAGCTCAAGCATCGACTGATGCGCTTCTTCTTCATCCGCGGAAGGTTCGATCACCGGTAGTGACATGGGTTGATGCTCGAAAGGAGCCATCACCTCGTCAGCTGCCGTAACGCCACCGTCACCACCACCGAAAAGCGCCACCTGCCCACCGGTCATCGCGAGATAGACGTCGGCAAGGATCTCCGCATCCAGCAGCGCGCCGTGAAGCTCGCGCGCGGAGTTGTCCACGTTGTAGCGCTTGCATAACGCATCGAGGCTGTTGCGCTGGCCTGGGTGTTTGTCCCGGGCGAGCGCGAGGCTGTCGGTCACCTTGCAGCGTTTGCCGATGAGTTCGTGGCGACTCTCGAGCAAGCCAAGCTCATGGTTCAGGAACGTCACATCAAAGGCGGCGTTATGGATGATGAGTTCGGCCCCGTCGATAAACGCAAGAAAGGGTTCCACCACATCCGCGAAGAGCGGCTTGTTCGCCAGGAACTCGGAAGTGATGCCGTGTACTGCGAGCGCACCGGCATCGATCTCCCGCTCCGGATTGATATACGCGTGGAAATGCCGGCGTGTCAGGCGCCGGTTGAGAATTTCAACGGCACCGATTTCGATGACCCGATGGCCCTGTTCCACTTCGAGCCCGGTGGTTTCCGTATCCAGCACGACCTGTCGCATAAATCCCCGATTTCCCCCATGTCACCGATGGTTGCAGCCGGCACTTGCCCTGGTTCAGCTCAGTGACCAGTCAGCAACTCATCGATGGCGAGGTTGGCTTCCTGGTCGACGCGCTCATTTTCATCGTGCCCTGAATGCCCCTTTACCCAGCACCACTCGATTTGATGCGGCGCCGCTGCGGCATCAATGGCGATCCACAGGTCCTGGTTCAGCACAGGCTTTTTCGCGGCCGTTTTCCAGCCATTCTTCTTCCAGCCGTGGATCCAGCTGGTGATGCCCTGACGAAGATACTGCGAGTCTGTGGTCAGCTGCACCAGCGAGGGACGCTTCAGTGCTTTCAGCGCCTCGAGAGCCGCTGACAGTTCCATGCGGTTGTTGGTCGTTGCAGGTTCCGCTCCGCGGATGACCCGTTCGGCGTCACGAAAACGCAGGATCACTGCCCAGCCACCGGGACCCGGGTTACCGCGACAGGCGCCATCCGTCCAGATGAGGACCTTGTCGCTCAGCGACGCTCTCCTTCGAAGTCGACCGGAATGACCCGTGCGGTTTGCCTTGAAAAACCGGCCTTCGGGTAGGCGACGCCGGCAAGCTTCACATCGGCTATCCGAACCGTCGATGCTTTCGGACGTACGTAGTACGCCTGTTTGACGGCCGACACCAGGAAGACATCTCCCAACGGGATTTCAATCCCGTGACGGCGCCGAACCGGTTCGGAGAGCACGCAGCCATCATCGTCCTCTTCCAAGGCAACGGCTGAAGGCTTGCGACGAATACGAAAGGGCAATCCCGTGGAACGGAAGCGCACCGGTTCTTCCAGCTCAAGTCCGAGCAGTCCCAGCCAGTCAAGCAAGCGAACCGGGTTGACGAACCGATGAGGTGAAAACGCGTCACGACCGGCCTTGGCCCACAGGCGACGCAATCCCAGTGCGCTCCAGGGGTTAAAAGCGACGATTACGAGCCTTCCGCCTGGGTGCAGAACACGGGCAATCTCCCGCAGCGCATCCCGCGGATCGGACAACGGCTCGAGCGCGTGATGCAGGACCACACAGCCCATGGAGTTGTTGCCAAACGGTAACCGGTCAGGTCGCGCAACCAGGGGAATGAGCCCATCCGAGAGCGGTTGCGGCGCATCCGCCATTACAAACCGGTGGCGCACGATGGAGCGCTGGAGTGCGCGCAAGCTCGGCACATGGTCACCGCACCAAAGCAAGGTATCTCCGTGCAAACGGCGCACGAGTTCGTCGAGTGTCGGCCGCACGTCCCGCAACAGGCGTTTGCCTGCGGCAGTTTGCATCCAAAGGCGCTTTACAGTCTGGCGGTCAGTCATGTCA
>VGVE01000153.1 GCA_016874135.1 Gammaproteobacteria bacterium
GGGGCAACGTAAGCTGCATTGTGCGCCGTCAAACCGGGACCGGGGAGCGGGAGAATGGCCAAATCGTGCGGCGCAACGCAGCCTGGGGCGGATAGATTTTCCTATCCGTATGATCAGTCGCTGAGGGTCTGCAAGGCTTTGCAGCGCGTACTGGGAGGGGGTAAGGCCATCGGGGCGCTTTAAATGCCGACTCGTCCTCCGCCATCGACATCGAAGAGCCCGCCGGTGATGAACGAGGCGCGCTCAGAGCAGAGAAAGACTGTAAGCCCTGCGATGTCTTCGGGCTTGCCGACTCTCCCGACCGGTGTGATTTGACTGGCCCGCGCCTCCAGCTTTTCCTTGGTGGTGCCCTCTAGTCTTGCTCGGTGCGCGATCTGGTCCAGCCATCGCTGGGTCCGGATCGGACCCGGGCTGATGCCATTGATCAGAACGTTGTCGGCAGCTGCTTCGGAAGCGAGGCCCTTCGTCAGGCTGAGTAAGGCGGCGTTGATCGCGCTACCCGCGATGTACGTAGCGCGCGGCTGATAGCCCGCGCTGCCGATTATGTTCACTATCCGACCCCATTTTTGAGATCGCATGGCTGGCAGCAACGCCCGCATGCAGCGAACATAGCCCAGCAACTTGAGATCGATGGAACGATACCAGTCCTCATCGCTCACGTCCTCGATCCGTCCAGCTGGTGTCGAACCGGCGTTATTGATCAGGATATCTATACGACCGCGTATTCCGCTTGCCTTCTCGATGACCTGAGGAACCTGCTCGGCCTGGCTCAGGTCACCGGCAATGACGGAACAGGCCGCATGGCCAAGAAGTGATCGGGCCTGCGCCAACCGATCGGAGTCCCGACCATTCAGGATCACATATGCGCCTTCAGCGGCAAGGGCTTGCGCAACCCCGAAGCCGATCCCCTGGCTGCTGCCAGTCACCAGTGCGACCCGTCCCGAAATACCCAATTCCAACTTGTTTCACCTTTCACGAACCCAGTCGTCTCAACCAAACTGTTCAGTCTGCCTGGGGGCTTCTCATGCCCGGCCTGCGATTGTCCGCATCAACGAGCGGAGGTCGGATTGATTCTCGAGATCCTCAAGCATTCGGATGCTGCGCTCAACGTCCTCTCCAGAGAGTGCTTCACGGGCGCAAGTACGGTATTTGGTCAGCAGCTCCTCACGAATCAAGGGCAAACGCCAGTCTCCTCGAGCCTTATCCCGAGTGCCCGAGTGAACGCTGCCGTCTTCCATCAGGACCTCAATGCGCGCGTCGGCGTAAATGTTTGAAATGTCGCCGCGGGAGTAGATTTCCAGGTGGGCGTTGGGGATCTCATGGGCCTGAACGCGCCGGATCATCGCCTGGATGTCATCTTTGAAGATACGTTCGACCCGGTGTTGCTTGATGTCGACCTCACCGTCCAGGAAGGCCGCAGCGATCGCATAGCGGATGCTGTATCGGGCGGCATCAGATTCCTTTGGGTCGTCGAACTGGGCATGGCAATCGAGGTTGGCAGGAGACGACCAGTAGTCAATTCGCTTGATCCGTGAAGGATCGATGTTGTGGGCTTGCCGCAGGTCGATAGCCAAATCGATATAGGTTCCCGCTACCCCCGGGTGAAACTTTTCAGTGGGTGGATGCGAAACCAGGTGCCAGAGTTTGCCCAACTGATCGGTCAGAACGGAGAGGTCGACCGATTCGACGCTGTCAAAAATCGTTGGAAAACTGAAGTAGCGATGCGCGGTCTGGCGAGCTTTCGGGTCGCGCTCGAGAACGCTCATGGGCCCTGTAAAACCTTCACGCGCGAGTAGCGCAGCCATCACGCCGTTGCGCGCCGAGTATGCCGAGTGCAGCGGTTTGGTCATGGTCCCGTAGGCCGTCCGAAGGCCGCTCGCCGCACTGGCGACGATGCCCCAGGCGTTTCGTAACTGATCCGCGTTCAAGTCGAGAAGCTTTGCAGCGCCGGCGGTGGTGCCGAAGCAGGCCCAGGTCCCGCAGGAGTGAAAGCCTCTTACGAAATACTGGGCTCCGCTCATGCTCGAACCGACCCGCACTGCGCTTTCGTAGGCAAGCACGAACGCCTCGATCAGATCCCGTCCGCTCGCATTTTCCTGTTCGGTCACGGAAAGCACGGCTGGAACGAGACAGGAGCTCAAGTGACACAATGGAACGGTCGTCGTATCGCAGACATCGAGTGCGGCAGCTGAAGCACCATTGGCAAATGCCGCGTCGACCGCATTGGTCTGGAAGCCTGCGCCCAGGACGGTTGCAACCGGCCTGCCTCCCATGTCGCGGACAACCTTGATGGCACGGATCCCGGCGCTGTCAGGGTCGCGGGCGCCAACAAGTGACACGCCTATCATATCGAGCAGACGCTCCTTGCCGATCTTGATGGCTTCGGCTGGGAGTTGGTCGAAATCTGTATCGACGACCCACTCTGCCAGTTCGCGCGTGTAGTGCTCGTGTTCCAGTTCCATCGCGTGCTCCAGTGAAAAGTCTCAGAGATTGGGCCTGAAGTATCTGATTGGACGGACCGATTCAAGTGCTGCAGCCGCTTGAAGCACAGCCAGATCCCCATGGGGTTGCCCGACAATTTGAATGCCGATCGGCAAGCCCTCTGGGCTCAGGTCCCAGGGAATCGATATGGCAGGATGACCGGTGAGGTTGAAGAGGTGGCACAACGACCACTGCAACCCTTGCACCGCTTGTCCGTCGATCTCGCTAAGGTAGCCGCCCGTCGCGTCGAGGCGCCAGGCGCTTGTTCCGAGCGTAGGAGTCATCAGCAGATCATATGGCTCGAAAAATTGACCGAAGCGAGAAGAGAGTCTGCGTCGCTCGAACCCGGCCTGCACATACTGCCGCGTCGAGATGGACTTCGCCGCCTCGAGCCGCGCCTGGAGCAAAGGGTGCAGGTTCTCGGCCTGCCGATCGCTGTCTTCGAATCCAGCCAGCATGGCCGCAAGTTCGGCATTGATCAACGTAAACAGGATGTCGTCAAAGGGGCCGAGCTTCGGTTCCGATTCGGTGACCTGTGCACCGAGTGAGCGCATGGCATCGACTGCACGCCTGAACGCCGTCTCGACATCTCGCGAGATGCGGGCATATCCAAGATCGAGACTCGCAACGACTGATGCCTCCGATCGAAACGTAGGGAGACGAGCAGCGAAGTGGAAACCGGGGTTCGGCAGGCTGTGTCGGTCACCCCAGTGCGTCCCGATCATTGCGTCGAGCATCAAGGCGCAGTCCTCGACCGTGCGGGTGATCGGGCCTTCGTGTGAAAGCGACTCCCATTGGTCGAAGTAGGGATAGCTCGGCACGCGACCAAACTGTGGCTTGAAACCGACCACCCCGCAGCAACTGGCCGGGATTCTAATCGACCCGCCCGCATCGTTGCCCGTCGCAAGTGGTCCCATACCCGCGGCGACCGCTGCTGCCGCACCGCCGCTCGATCCGCCGGGCGTGAGGTCAAGACCCCAGGGGTTTCGGGTGGGGCCAAACAACAGGTTGTCTGTGACAGCTTTACCAGCAAACTCAGGCAGATTGGTCTTGCCCACCAGAATCGCGCCGGCCGCCTTGAGCCGCTGCACAAGGACCGCATCGGTTTCTGGCACATGGGCACTCATAAGCCGACTGCCCATCGTCGTTCGAACCTGCGCGGTATCGGTGGAGTCCTTGACGGTGAAGGGGACACCATGCAGGGAGCCGATGGGATGGTGGCCCATCACCAATTGCTCCGCCTTGTGTGCAGTCGCAAGCGCTTCTTCGGTGCAGAGTGTCACAACGGCGTTCAGTCGGCCGTTGACCGAGTCTATCCTGCTGAGCACGGCTTCCACGACCTCTACCGGAGAGACTTTGCGAGAACGCACAGCCTCGGCAATCGCCCCAGCACTCATCCAATGAATCGACTCGTCTACCAAGAGTGTCCCCATTCGGCCACCATGGTGCGTAGTCTCATCGTCATCCCATCAAGTTCACGCGTTCCCACCCTTGTTCAACCGGTGCAATGAACTCGAGATTTACAGTCATCCTTGAAATCCGCCAAGCCTCGTCCACTCGCTGGTAGTGGTCGTCTTCGGTACCGGCAATCCAAACGGCAGAAGAGTTGAGCAGCGTTGCCGCTTCAAGCAGATACCATCGGCAGGTGGCGTTGTCGCCCTCGATCAGGATCTCAGGCTGCATAAAAAAATGAATTGCATACTTGAAGGTCGCCTTCCGAAATCGCTCGTAGATCTGTACCTGCCCGATACTTGTTCCGAAGCGTGTGCCGCCGTCCCAGACTGCGTCCTCTGTAAACAGATCGGCAATCCTTCTTGCCACCACTTCGAGTTCCGATTCAGGGCGCAGTGCACCATGGTGATACTTCGCGTCGCACAATTGCGCGTAACGCGCCTTCAGGTTGCTGATCGCCGCGTGATCCTCGAGGCGACGAATCCTTGCTGAAAGCGACGCGAGGTCATCCATCCTCAATTGCCCTTGAGGCCCAGCGCCGGGATCAAGCGCCCCATGTCTCGATAGGTTCGAACCAACGTGTTCGTGAAGCCCTTGCTATCTTCAAACGCTCCGGTGGTGCTGAGGCGACCCATCACTTCCTTGAATTTCGGGTCATCCACCATGGCTCGCGCGCCTTCTTCCCAGCGCGTGACGACGGCCGCGGGGATACCCGCCGGTCCGCCGATACCGTAAAAACTGGGTACGCCGATCGGCCACCCCAGTTCTTTGTAGGTAGGAACTTCGGGGAAGGTTGGTATGCGCTGAAGACCGCTCTCTGCCAGCAGACGGACCTGTCCGTTCCGAACGAAGGGCGTGTAGCCGCCGGCCACCAAGACGTCAATCTGTCCACCCAGCAGAGCGGGCATCGCGTCGGCTCCGCCTTTGTAGGGCACGTATGTTGAACTGATCCCGAGGTGTTGAAAGGCGGCCGCGGTGGCCACGTGCGCCGCACCGTTGGTGGCCGCAGTCGACCAGTTCATCTTTCCGGGATTTGCTCGGGCCCAGGCAATGAGGTCACCGGCTGTCCTGTGCGGACTGCTCGATGCGACGAACATCGCTTCGGTACCCACAAGGAATTGGAACAGGTAGGTGAAGTCCTTCTCTGGGTGGTAGGGAAGAGGCTGAAAGTGCGGGGCGATCGTGTAGCCACTGATCGTGACGAGCCCCACGGTGTAACCGTCCGGCTTGGCGCGGGCAATGTGCCCCGCGGCGATGGTCGAACCTGCTCCGGGCCTGTTCTCCACGACGACGGGGACCTTCCAGCGTTCCCTGAAGTATTCGGCAACGAACCTCGATGAGATATCCCCTGCGCCCCCGGCCGCGAATCCGACTACCAGCGTAATGGGTCTGGAGGGGTATTGATCTTGCCCAGATACGGGCGCGGTGATCGACGCTGTGAGTGCGACAAGACTCGCGCTCAGCAGACGGCGTCGGGCGTTGTTCTCCAGAGTGCCGAAAATGCTGTGCAGTGAACTGGATGAGAGCCGTAAATGCATAGTCGCCTCCATCAACTTGCGCAACGAATGAAAATGAACAGATTCATTATCGGAGCGTGTTTGTATACTGTGAGTATCTATTTTGAGAACAGGAGGTTATGGATGAATCTCCGTCAGCTTGAGGTGCTTGGTGCCGTGCTCCGAACCGGTTCGCTCAGCGCCGCCGCGAGATCGCTTGGCGTCTCCCAGCCTGCCGTAACCAAATCGATTCGGCTCGCCGAGCAGGCAGCGGGGTTTGTGCTGTTCCGCCGCGTGCACAACCGTTATGTCCCCAGTGGCGAGGCACTCGCCTTGCTGCCGGAAATCGAACGGATCCAAAGCGGGCTTTCGTCGCTTCAGCTTTTCATCGGCAAGCTTCGGGATTCGACTGCAGGCAGTGTCACTGTCGCCGCACCCGGATCGATTTCGCACGAGTTCGTGACCCCGGCGATCGTCCAGTTTGCGAAGAAGTGGCCAAGCTTTCAGATTCGAAGTCAAGTCCTGCCCGCGGTACGGGTTGCAGAGCTGGTGCTCGATGGCCAGGCCGATTTCGGGATCGTCAATCAGGCGACGGATAACCCTTATCTCTTGAGCGAAGTGCTCTGCGAAGGCGATACGATCTGTCTGGTCAGGCGCGATCACCCGCTATCGAAGCGGGCTGCACTCAGTGTTCCCGATCTTGCTGACCAGCCTCTCATTTGCTACAGCGAAGACACGGCCAACGGAGTACTGGTTCGTCGTGCGCTACGCGAGGCAGGGGTCATGCGACGCATCGACTTCGTTGTCAACCAATCCCAGCAGGCGCTTGATCTGGTGCAACAGGGAGTGGGCGTTGCGGTGATTGATCCGTTTCTTTGGGCGGCAGTGCCCCGATCCGGACTGATCGCGATACCCTTCAGTCCAAGCTACTCAAACCGGATAAGGGTGATCCGCGCTCGGGAGCGACCTCGATCCCGACCCGCTTCCCGACTCGAGCAGCTGATCCATCAAACTCTCCGGGAGCGTATCGCCGTACCAAGCCAGGGTGGACGGGTTCAGATCACCATGCGGGGGGGCAAGACGGTGAGGGTTACACCCCGCTCTCCGACCAAATGAACCCGCTCACCCGATATCCCATCCTCTCGTGCGGTCTCAGGCGAGGATTCCTCGAGCCCAATGACGATGCGCCCCCCCGAATCGAGCCGAATAGCATCTTTTCGAATGCGCTGATCTGGCCGTATCGGGCTTCGATTTCGGCCTAGAGCGCGAACTTGCGGACGCACCCGAAATTCGACCTGCTACAGGAGCCGGCGTTCGCGCTGCCCGACGCCGTTTGGCGCCAGACGCTGGGCGCCGACCGCTTTCCGCTCTGGGCCGGCCCGCTGGGCTGGCAGACCGC
>VGVE01000154.1 GCA_016874135.1 Gammaproteobacteria bacterium
ATCCGCCCTGAGAGCGTCACTTTACCCTGATGCACATCGACATCGATCTGCAGCCCCTGGATATCCCGGTCAGCAATCAGCTTGGCCTTGATCGCCGTGTGAATGGCAGTGTCGTCGGTGATTTCTCCCAGTGTTCGACGGTTGGGATCGTCGTAGCTCTGGCAGGCGGCAATCAACCAGAGGCAACACACGGTGAACAGCGTTTTCAGTGACATTTGGCCCATGAAGTGTCCTTGACGCAAAGGGTTTGAAGTAGGTGGCTGTGTCCGTGAAGGATGAACCAACAAACCGGGTTACAGTGCGCGGTAGTGTAACAAAGCAGGTACAGCAATGTCCGGCATCACCGTACTCGCCGAAGGCCTCAAGTTCCCGGAAGGTCCCATCGCCATGGATGATGGCAGTGTCCTTCTCGTCGAGATTGCGCGCGGTACCTTGTCGCGTGTGCACAACGGCCGGGTGGACGTGGTTGCTGAGCTCGGCGGTGGACCGAACGGCGCGGCTGTCGGCCCAGGTGGTGCGGTTTACGTGTGCAACAACGGCGGCTTCCAGTGGATTGAACGCAATGGTCGTCTCTTTCCCGGTGAAGAACCGGAGAGCTACGCCGGCGGCCGAGTCGAGAAAGTCGACCTCAAGACTGGCCGTTCAGAGGTGCTTTACACTCATTGCCTAGGCCAGCCATTGCGCGGCCCGAACGACCTCGTTTTCGATCGCCATGGCGGCTTCTGGTTCACGGATCATGGCAAGACTCGGCGCCGGGAGCGCGACCGCACCGGCGTGTTTTATGCCAAAGCCGATGGCTCGTTCATCCGGGAAGTCCTGTTCCCTCTGGAAGGGCCGAACGGTATCGGCCTATCTCCAACTGGTGATGAGCTATATGTCGCCGAGACCATGACCGGGCGGGTCTGGGCTTGGTCGATTGCCGAACCCGGAGTGCTCAAATCGGAACGACGAGATCGGCCGGATGGCGGGCGCCTGTTGCGGGGGAGACCGGGCTATTTTCTGTTTGACTCCCTGGCGGTGGACGCCCGAGGTAACGTTTGTGTCGCCACCATCATCGATGGCGGCATCACGGTTCTCTCACCCCACGGCGGTGAGCCGGGATTCGTGCCTATGCCGGACCCGTTGACCACCAACATCTGCTTTGGTGGCAAGGGCATGCAAACCGCGTTCGTCACGTTGAGCTCCATCGGCCAACTGGTCTCGACACCGTGGGCGACTCCGGGTTTGCGGCTGAATCACCAATAGACCCGGGACGGTACCCGGGTCACTACTCAAGCGCATTGCCGCCGCGAAGTTGTTTCCGGCACACCAAGCTGGTTAGACTAGGTACGACTTGAATTCAGGACCTTGACGATCATGCGCAGGCCATTCGGCAACACGGCGGACGAAGTCCAGGATCAGCAGATCAACCTCACGCCCATGCTGGATGTGGTGTTTATCATGCTGATTTTCTTCATCGTGACGGCAACGTTCGTCAAGGAAGTCGGTATCGACATCAACCAGCCGGATGACGACAAACCGCAGAATGTTGACCCCAACAAGAAGAGCATCATCGTCCGTATCACGGCGCGCGACCGGTTCATCATTGCCCAGCGCGATGTGGATGTGCGCAACATCCGGGCGAATATCGAGCGCCTGCACGCCGAAAATCCGGAAGCGCCGGTGATCATTCAGGCCCACGCCGCGTCGAGTACCGAAGCGTTGATCCATGTCATGGACTCCTCCAGACAGGCAGGCGTTTACAACGTTTCACTTGCGGCAGGCTGACCACGCCTCTCTTGACAGCGGACCTGACGGTCCGCCTCGCCCCGGTCAGTTCGCAATTCTCCCCCAATCCTGCGCGTCTTGATCAGATGAAGCGGGCGGAGTAATCCAACGCTCGTAACACCTCGGCATCCGGTTTCACCGGCAGTCTGAAGATGCAACGGCTCGCACCACTGTCACGCGCCTTGTGCACCACCTCCTTCGTCTGCAATACATCCGCAAGAAAAAACAGCGACACCTCGAGACGGTCTGGATCCCGGTTGCAGGCCCGCATCCGTTTGCGTACGTCGGCGATGTTGAAGGTCAATGGCAGCCAGCCATCACCATAACGTGCGACCTTGTCGCGCCCGAAAGGCGTGTCCAGTGTACCGAGCATCAGGGCGGTCCTTCCGGACGCAGCGGCTTGGGGAATTGCCACAACGGCGAAAACTCCACAAATCTGCCCCGGAATTCCGGCCGTTCATCGCGCCAAATCGTGCGCATCGCCTCGAGGCGTTCCACCAGTTGAGCCCAACGGTCTTCGAAGAGAACGCCGTGGTTTTCCATTTCAGCGACGTTCCAACCCGCACCCACTCCAAGCGTGAACCGACCATCGGAAAGCCGGTCCAGGGTACTCACGGTCTTCGCAAGGTTAATCGGATGGTGCTGGTTGATGAGACAGATACAGGTACCGAGGCATAGCGTGCGCGTTGCTGCAGCTGCTGCGGCGAGACTCGTAAACGGATCGGACATGTGCCGGTACTCTTCCGGCAGAAACTCTTCACCCGACATGGGGGGCATGCCTATCAGCCCATCGGCGATTCCGGTTGGCACCGGGATGTGGGTATGCTCCGGAAGCCACATCGATTCAAAACCACGTTCTTCGAGAACACGCGCGAGGCGATCAGCCCGCATGGTGTATTCGGTATTGAACGACAGCACTCCGATTTTCACTGCAATCGCCCCGCCCTTCACTTGATCCCGATGCTACGCATTGGCAATGCAAATTCCATCTGTGATTCTCGCAAGCCATGCGCGTCGACAACGTTCGATGGCAGACTAGGCCCTGCTTCTTCCCAGGGACCCGCCATGCTCAATCGGCTCGACGACTACCCCATTCACCAGACTCCGGAACCTATCGCGCATCCGGCAACCAGCGACCGCAACGTGTATGACCGGACGTGGTTCAATGGTTATTCGGGCGATGGGTCGTACTACTTCGGCATCGGCATAGCGGTCTATCCCCACCGTGGCATTCTCGACTGCGCCTTCAGTGCGGTGCAGCCCGGTACACGCCAGCACTGTTTCTACGGTTCAAGGCGGGCACCGCTGGAACGCACAGACATGCAATGCGGCCCCTTCCGTCTCGAGATCATCGAACCGCTGAAATCGACGCGGGTGATCCTCGACGACAACACTTCCGGACTTTCCTGTGACATCACTTTCTCGACCCGCACTGCAGCGATACAGGAAGCCCGGCAAACCCTCTGGTCCGGGACGCGACGGACCATGGACGCGACTCGGTTCGACCAGTTCGGGCGCTGGTCCGGTGTGGTGCGAACACCGGATGGCGAGATCCGCGTGGACGACAAGGTCTGTTACGGCACCAAGGACCGCTCCTGGGGCGTCCGTCATGTTGGCGAACCGGAGCACGGCGGTGCGCCGATGATGCCGAACGGCATCGCTTTCATGTGGGCGCCGCTCTTCTGGGATGACCACGTCACGCACGCGATATTCTTTGATGGACAGAAGGGCGAACCGCTGGTGCGCGAAGGTATCGTCGCGCCTCTGTATGACAAGGAATCGGACGTGCCCGATGTCGAAGGCGCCCGGGATGAACGCATGGCCACAGCACGCCACCGGATCCGGTACCACAAGGGTTCACGACTGGCGTCCGATGTTGAGCTCGATCTGGTCGGTCATGATGAGAGCGTTCGCACGATCAAACTCGAACCCGTGCTCAAGTTCCAGATGAAGGGCCTGGGTTACGGCCATCCGGAATGGGGCCAGGGCATGTGGAAAGGCGAAATCGCCATTGGCGGAGAGTCTTTTGATCCACGTCAGCTGGATCTGCTCGCCCGGGAGAACCTGCACACACAGCAGGTCGTCCGCGCCACAGATGGAACCCGTCAGGGAGTAGGTGTCTTCGAGCAGATCGTGGTTGGCCCGTATGCACCTGCAGGATTCACCCAGTTTTTCGACGGCGCCAAATAGCCATGCGGCGCATAGATCTTCGCAGCGACACGGTGACCCGCCCTTCTCCGGCCATGCGAGCGGCGATGGCGGCGGCCGAGGTCGGCGATGATGTCTTTGGTGAAGATCCGACAGTCAACCGCCTGCAGTCGGTGATGGCAGAACGCCTCGGCAAAGAGGCCGCGCTATTTGTATCCAGCGGCACCCAGGCTAACCTGCTTGCCCTCATGTCCCACTGCGAACGAGGCGATGAATTCATTGCGGGACATAACGCCCACGCTTACCGGTTTGAGGGGGGTGGTGGCGCGGTGCTGGGCAGCATCCAGCCACAGCCGGTGACGATGACCCGTGAAGGTCTCCTGCCACTCGAAGCGATTGCGGCTGCGATCAAGGTGGATGACTTCCATTTCGCAAAAACTCGGCTGGTGTGCATCGAAAACACCTACGACGGCCATCCCCTGCCGATGGACTACCTGCGATCTGTGGGCGAACTCTGCCGTGCGCGAAACTTGAGCCTGCACAAGGATGGCGCTCGACTCTTCAACGCTTCTGTCGCGACCGGAATCGATGTTGCGGAGTTGGTTGCGCATTGCGACAGTACAAGCGTCTGTCTGTCTAAAGGCCTCGGTGCGCCGGTGGGCTCCCTGCTCGTCGGCTCGAAGGAACTGATCGCGAAAGCCCGGCGCATCCGCAAGATGCTGGGTGGCGGCATGCGCCAGGCTGGAATTCTCGCCGCAGCCGGGCTACATGCGCTCGAACACCACGTCACTCGCTTGAGTGAAGACCATGAACACGCGAGGATCGTCGCAGCAGCGCTCAATCGACGTTTCCAAGGACGGATCGAACAGAATACCAACATGATCTTTCTGCTGCTGCCTGAGGAAGAGCTTCGACCCTTCCTGCAGCACCTGAACAAGCATGGCATCACGATTCACCGACCGCGCTGGGTGATGCACCGCGACATCAATGACGACGACGTCGACTGGCTGCTTGGGGCGATTGATAAGTACCCGAGCTGAACTCAGCCGAGAATCGTCACCGCATCACCGAGCTGCAAGATACCGGGAGTTCGGGCCACGAGATTCTGGCCAAAGAGAACGCCGGCAGGAGTTCGCCGGTAGCTGCCAAGTGTACGCAGGGGTTCCTGAGCCGGATGCATGACCGCGGTATCCGGATCCACCGTCGTGAACACGCAACGTTCGCAGGGTTTCATGAGTTCAAATTGCACCTCACCGATCTGTATGCGTTTCCAACCATCCTCGGCGAACGCATCAGCCCCTTCGATTACGAGGTTCGGCCGGAAATTTCGCTCGGTGACCGGCGAAGCCAGGCGTCCATTCAGATCATCCAGCGAGGACCGGTTGAGCAACAACACGGGATATCCGTCAGCAAAACCGAATCGTACGGAGGGATCCGTACGCAGTGTTCGGCGCGATTCATTGCCGATGTGCAGTAATTCGGCTTTGATGCCGAGCAACTTTGACATCCATGCGTCTGCTGCCTTGTCACCGCAGTACGCCTCAAACCGGCTCGACCATACGCCAGTAAATCGAAGCGTGTTGAACACCGCGCGCCTGATCTGAAGCTGAGGCATTCCTGGCGCATCAAGGGTCAGGCCTTCGATAGTATTGATCGCTTGCATGCGCACCAGCTGCGGATACTCGCGGCCGGTGAGAAACCGGCCACTCGAATCGGTCACCATCCATTGGCGGTCGCCCGCAAGTCCGCGGGAGGTGATGCGCGAGCGGTCAATCGCCTGCCCCGCGGCCGACTTGACCGGATAAACCCAAAGCCCTGTCAAACGCATCGTTCCTGTCTCCACTATCACGTCAGGGAATCCACGCTAGCGCTGCAGCATGCCGCTCAAGCAGTCGCGCTTCCAGTTGCAACTCCGACATCAGCGCGTGCACAACCTGCATATCGCCAAGGTAACAGGCGGTTAAGTTGCCTCGCAGCAAAGCGACTTCCATTTTCGGAAAGTCGATGAAGGTTGCGGTGAGCGGGTGCAACGCCTTGTAGATGGCTTCTTTCACCGCAAAAAGCAGCGTAGTCGACACACCCGCTCGAATGCTGGCCTGCTCTTTGGTGGTGAAGAGCCCACGGTACAGCTCTTCGTGAATACGCCCCCGGCACTCGATATCGAGACCCACGGAACGCAACACTCCACGGCGACAAAGCACTGCCGCGGCAATGTCATCACAGTGCGTAAGGCTGCCGCTCACATCTGCTGGCCATATCGGCGCACGATTCTCTTTCCGGCGTATCGGTTGTGCGGTCACGTCAAGATCCTGCATTGCGCGCCGTGCATACAACCGGCCGCTGCTGAATTCCCGTTGCCGCTTGCCAGCCCAACCGCTCACCCCAGACTGTTCTTCAGGTAGAAGGGCTATCGTTGCGTCGACAACCGGACCTGCAACGCCTCGCCAATCCGAAAACGGTAACAAAGGCAGATCTTCAGCGGTCAGCGAAGCCCCAGGCTCGACTTTCCAACTCATAGCCAACTCATGCCCTGCTCACGCGATCAGCCGGGTGAGTGTGACGATCGAACCGGTCAGCGTCGCCGTTAACGTGCCCGACAGTAACGTGAGTGGTGCGGTTCGCAGAATTTCTTCGCGACGCTCTGGCGCCAGCGTGGTGAGGCCACCGATG
>VGVE01000155.1 GCA_016874135.1 Gammaproteobacteria bacterium
CAGTGCCGCAATCCTGCAGGGAATCATCAGACGGGCGCTGCAAGGCAACAACGCCGGAGCAATGGCACTCACCTTTACGCCGGAAAACGTCCGGCTCGGTGCACGTCGCGGGCTTGTCCATGTGGAGGCGGAGAGCCGATGAATGAGTTCGATGCCGCGCTCGACTCGGTGCTCAGGCGGGTCATCCCGGGCTGTACCCGCATGCTCACGTGTGAACGCTTGTCGGGTGGTGCCAACCAGGAAACCTATCGCATCCGAGCAGAAACCCGGAGCGGAACGGTCACTCTGTGTTTGCGACGTGCCGCCGGCGGAACCCACAGCCACGTACCGGGTTTGCCGGGGCTCGCTGTGGAGGCCCGGCTATTCCGGGCTGCCGCCGCGGTGGGCGTGCCGGAACCCGAGGTGTACCACGTGCTGGAAGCCACTGACGGCGTCGGTGAGGGGTTCATCATGCAGTGGCTTGACGGCGAAGCCCTCGGTGCCCACATTGCACGCGGCGAGGAGTTTGCCGGAATCCGCGACCAGCTCGCTTTTCAGTGCGGCCAGATGCTTGCCCGTATTCATCGTATCGATGTGGACTCCACCGGGCTGCGCAGTGCGCTCACTGAACGGGATACTGGCACCATCATCCAGACCAGCCGCGAGCTCTATCAGTCCTACGGCACACCACAACCAATGATCGACTACGCCGCCCGCTGGCTGCTCGACCATCTACCGCAACGGGTGGACCCGACACTGGTTCATGGTGACTTTCGCAACGGCAACATCATGATGGACCCGAAGCGCGGCATCGTTGCCGTGCTTGACTGGGAAGGCGCCCACATCGGCGATCCGATGCGAGACCTCGGCTGGCTGTGTACCAACTCCTGGCGGTTCGGTGTCACAGAAAAAACCGCCGGCGGATTCGGCGAACTGAATGATCTCATCGCCGGTTATGAGACCGAGTCTGGCGCTGCGGTGGATCGTGACCGGGTGAATTTCTGGATCGTCTACGGATCCTACAACTGGGCAATCGGTTGTCTGACCATGGCGCACCACTACCGCACCGGACCTGACGCCACAGTCGAACGACCTGGCATCGGACGCCGATCAAGCGAATGCCAGGTGGACTGTGCCAATCTGCTCATTCCCGGTTCGACAGATCTACCGCAACCCTCTGCCACCGCTGCGAATCTCGACATGCCAACCGATGCCGAACTGCTTACCAGCGTTCGCGACTTCCTGCGCGGTGATGTCATGTCCTCCACAGACGGTCGTACCCGTTTCCTGGCGCGTGTTGCCGGCAACTCACTGGATATCCTGCTGCGTGAAGCAACCCTTGGATCCGTCTACCGCGCAGGTGAACGCAGACTATTGATGGGTTTGCTCGGACGGGAGGGTGATCTTTTCACGCTGCGGCAGTTACTCTGTGAACGATTGCGATCGGGCCTCGCGCTCGACACTCCGCAGCTTGCAGAAACGCTGCGGTACATCACGCTCACCCAGGCGCTGATCGATCAACCCGGCTACTCCGGCGTGAAGACTGCACTGGCAGCACGATGATCAACCGAACTTTTTACCGAATCCTGACTACCTGGATAACCAACTGATGCAAACCCTCGCCACAGGTCTCCGCTTTCCCGAAGGACCCATCGCCATGTCGGATGGCAGTGTCATCCTTGTTGAAATCGAACGCGGCACGCTATCACGTGTGAAAGACGGCCAGGTCACCGTGATTGCCGAGCTTGGCGGTGGTCCCAACGGTGCCGCTATGGGGCCGGACGGCGCCATCTACGTGTGCAACAACGGCGGTTTCAAGTGGAACCGCGGCGACGGCATGCTCGCGCCCGTCGGCACTCCGGACGACTACGCAGGTGGTCGTATCGAACGGGTCGATCTCAAAACCGGTCAATTCAGCACGCTCTATCGCGAGTGCGACGGCTTCGGTCTGAATGGCCCGAACGACATCGTCTTCGATCGCCAGGGCGGTTTCTGGTTCACCGACCTCGGCAAGACCTATGACAGGCACAAGGACCTGGGTTTCATCTACTATGCCAAAGCCGATGGCAGTCACATCAGCCGCCAGATCAGCCACCGGGACTCCCCCAACGGGATTGGTCTGTCGCCAGATGAAAACAAGGTCTATTTCGCCGAAACCCAGACCGGGCGGGTATGGTCTTGTGATCTGAGTGCGCCGGGCCAGGTGGACGCATCCACGCTGCGGTTGGTCGCGGGACTGCCGGGATTCCAGCTCCTTGACTCGATGGCCATCGACGCCAACGGCAACATCTGTGTGGCGACGCTCATGAATGGTGGCATCACGGTGATATCGCCGGATGGATCCGATGTAAAACACATTCCCATGGATGACCGTTTTACCACCAACATCTGTTTCGGCGGCAAGGACTTGCGCACGGCTTTCATCACGCTGTCCGGTACCGGGCGGTTGGTTGCAGTGCCCTGGGATACGGCAGGGCTGCCGCTTAATTTTCTGAATCGTTAAGTCCCGGAGAGTTCTGGGCAAAGCTTCAAGGAGTCATCTGTGTCAGACCTGATCCTGCTCGACGTGACGGAAGGCATCGCCACCATCACTCTCAATCGTGCTGAAAAGAAAAATGCGATGTCCTTCGCCATGCTTGGCGAGTTCATTGAGACCGTACGCAGCGCCGGTCAACATCCTGACGCGCGGGTGATCGTACTCACCGGTGTGCCGGGCGCATTCTGCGCGGGTACGGACCTTTCCGATCTCAGCTCCATCCCCGGCGAACACCGCGGCCTGCGCGGACGCGCCGAAGAGCGCGGTCGCTGGTGGCCTATCATCGAGTGTCCGTTACCGGTAATCGGCGCTATTGATGGCCCTGCAGTGGGCATGGGCGCCGAGTTCGCTTCCCAGTGTGACATCCGCATCGCGACGCCCCGGGCGCGTTTCGCCTGGAACTTCGTGCATCGCGGCCTTGTTCCCGACACGGGTGCGGGCAGCTGGCTTCTCCCCCGTCTCATCGGTACAGGTCAGGCTCTACGTCTGCTGTATACCGGCGAATTTCTGACTGCAACGCACGCCCTGGATCTTGGCTTCGTGCACCAGATCGTGGATTCTAAACAACTGCCTTCTGTGGCAAGGGAACTGGCAACGGTAATTGCCAAAGGCTCACCGTTCTCGCAGAAGCGTATCAAGTCGCTGGTCTATGAAGGGTTGGCATCGTCCGTTGACGATCACATGAAGCGGCACACCTCAGCCCTCGCCGAGTGTTTCCGCAGTGAGGATCACCGTGAAGGTGTGGCATCGTTCCTCGAGCGGCGTGAAGCCCGGTTCACCGGCAAGTGAGCCTTTCACCGCTGCAACAGTTGTACCGGGAGGATGGTGCGGTGTTCCTGCCCGGCGCTCTCGACGGCGCGGACTTGCAAAAAGTCGAAGCCGCCTACAACTGGATGCTCGAACATCCGGATGAAACCCATGTGAAGTTCTACCCGAAAGAGGCTGCTACCTTTTTGCAGGCCACTGGGTACTCAGCGGATGTGCCGGTGTTTCGCAGCCTGTTGCAGGAGACACCCGTCGCCCGGATCTGTGCTGAGCTCTTTGGCCATGGCGATAGGCCCGGCCCTGTGTGGTACCTCGGTGAACAGCTCTTTCTGAAGGAAGGCGGTGCCGCGCGACGCACGCCCTGGCATCAGGACTCCAGCTACCTCGGCTTCAATGGCAACAAGATCGCGGTAGTGTGGATCACACTCGATCCGGTACCCGCAGAAGCTTGCCTCGAGGTCATACCGGGCAGCCACCGCGGTATCACCTTCAACGGCTCCATGTTCCATCCGGACGACGATACGATTCCGCTCTATGCCAAGTCAGATCTACCGCGGCTGCCCGATATAGAGGCCAATCGATCAAGCTGGGACATCCGTAGCTGGCCAGTTACACCCGGCGACGTCCTGATTTTTCACACCGCCTGTCTGCATGGCGGTGGCGCGACCCGGCCCGGTCATCGTCGGCGCACGCTGACGCTGCGTTTCTTCGGTGATGACGTGGTTTGGATCGAACGACCGAAACGAACAGATCGGCTTGCCGGCCAGAACCGGGGAGATCCGTCGAACGCGGAACTCATAGAGGACTCACGTCCAGTGGGTGAAGCCCTGGCCAGAAGCCCGCAATTCCGCCAGGTGTACCCGCTGCCACGCGCCGGCTCCGGGAATCTGTAATAAGCTTTCGACCAGATCTGTTTCCAACGACCGTGCAATAGACCGTGCCATAGAAAGAGGAAGAACACATGAGCGCTCCGACTTTTCTACCGCTTCTCAACTCCATCGCCGTCAACGAAGCCAAAGGGCAAAAACTGCTCGGTGCCTGGGCAGCAGCCACCCAGGATGCCGACCTCAAGGCGGCGCTGACCTTTGTTTCCATCCGCGAAGGCGAACATGCGATGGCGTTCGCCAAGCGCATGTGCGAACTGGGCCATGCGGTCGATGAAGCCAGCGCCTATCAGGTGTTCAAGAACTTTGATGACCTCTTGGCGTGCGCCTGCTCTGATACAACCGATGCTGAAAAGGTCGAGATGCTGACACGCGGCGATTCCGAGCAGGGTGAACGGAAGGACCCCTTCCGCAACTTCTTCAAGGATCCGTCCATCGATCCACAAACCGGCGCCCTGCTCGGTCGCTTCATTGCGGAAGAGCGGGACAGCGGCCGGCGTCTCAAGGCGGAATATGACCGGGTGCGAGCCGAGGGTCGTGGCACCAGCAAACCCGCCATGGATGAAATCGCCTCGCTCAAGGCTTGCGTGTCATCACTTGAAGCGGAGCTCAAGTCCCTGCGCAAGATGATCGCTGCCGGACGCTGAACATGCGTGTGCTGGTCAGCGGCGGTAACCGCTATATCGGTCTCGAACTGGTTCGGGAACTTGCCGCTGCCGGGCACGACGTTACTGTCATCAACAGCCATGTAGTGCCTTTGCCGGCTCAGGTGAAACGCATCCATGCCGATCGGCGCTTCCCCGGCGCGTTTGAAGCCGCACTCAAACCGGTTGCTGAACAGTTTGACGTCTTCTTCGACAACACTGCGTTCGTACCCGCAGATGTGATTCCGATGGTGGAACTCTTCCGCGGCAAACTGCAGCACTATGTCTTCACCAGTTCTCAGGCGGTTTACCGACGCAGTTTCGTGCTGCCCGTGCGCGAAGATTTCCGTCGTCACGCAGCGGACGATGATGATCATCGCAAAGCCTATGGGGTCGGCAAGGTCCGGTGTGAAGACCTGTTGCTGACGGAGTTTCGATCGAGCGGCTTTCCGGCGACCTGCCTGCGGGTCGGTCACACGCTCGGGCCGCGAAGCCCTGCCGCTACCCGCGACCCGGTGTTCTTCGCACGGCTGGAAGCCGGCCGGCCCGTGCTGATTCCCGGTGAAGGATTCGCGTGCACTCAACTGATCCATATTCACGACGTGGCCCGAGCGATGCTGTCGCTGGTTGGCCACGACATCGTCAAAGGCGAAGCCTACAACGTCGTCGGTACGGAAATCGCCAGTATCGTCGGCGTGATTCAGCTGATCGGTGCCGCGATGGGGATTTCACCCCGATTCGTGAACGTGCCCATCGAAATCGCGCGAAAACAGCGCCCGCCTCTCCTGCACTGGGGCGAAGCGCTGGTGGGCTCTGCGGTGCTCTCCCATGAAAAACTCACCGCACATACGGGTTGGGAGCCGCTCTTCGGCATCGAGGCCGGATACCGCGATTCCTGGAACTGGTATCAGCGCGAAGGCCGCGGGCTTTATACGTTCGACTTCGAACCGGAGGATCGACTCCTGGCCGAGCTCGGGTTGTGAGGCGCATCAGCAAAATGTATGCGAGAGTCGCACTTCTGCTTTGCTTACTGGCAAATCCCGCCTTCTGCACCGAACCGGCGGTAACGACTCACATCAGTGGTCATCGTTACACGGAAGATGTTCCCGCCATTCCAGCTGACCTGACTGCAGCACTCGAGCGCTACCAGAATACCCGCGGCGCGCGCCTTGGTGGTTGGCTCGCTGATGGATCGATGTTGGTCCTGACCCGATTCGGCGATACCGAACAGGTGCACCGCGTTGCCGCGCCGCTGGGTATGCGCGAACAACTCACCTTTTCGCCAGAGCCGGTGTCGGAGTTGGTCACGTCCCCTCACCACAACCGGTTTGTGTACCTCAAGGATCAGCGGGGAGATGAGTTCTGGCAGCTGCACCTGCACGATCTCTCGACGGGACAATCCACCCGGCTGACCGCCGGTGGAAGAACCCGAAATCAACTGCCGGTAATGTCGCCTAATGGTGAATGGCTCGCCTTCAGCAGCACAGAGCGTAATGGCACGGATTCAGACATCTGGATCGTTGATCTCACCACGAAAAAACGTCGCATCATCACCCGTGAACCTGGCATCTGGTATCCGCTGGCTGTTTCGCCGGACGGAGGGGCTCTGCTGGCCATGCAGTACGTCTCGATAACAGAGACGCGCCCGGCGCGCATCGATCTAAAGACTGGCGCCATCGAACGACTGCCCATCGACGGTGGCACAGCTGCGATCACCCACATGGCATGGGATCTGTCAGGCAGGGGTGTCTGGTTCGTCTCCG
>VGVE01000156.1 GCA_016874135.1 Gammaproteobacteria bacterium
CAGAGACTGGACGCGGCGAGTTACGGCCGGTTGTGTCAGATGCAGAACTGAAGCGGCTCGGGAGACTGAGCCTGACTCATAGACGGCGACAAAGGCGCCAAGATCGGCAAATTGCATGACGGGCTCTCATTTATGCGGGTGTAGTATTGAATACATAATAATGATGAATTTGTATTATTTCTGCTCCGCGCGTACTTTCGCAGCCCCTTTCGGCGGCGACCAGCGAGATGAGCCAAGGCAGAACGCTCTACGACAAAGTCTGGGACAGTCACTTGGTGGGTGTTCGTAAGGATGGCGAATCGTTGTTGTACATCGATCTCCAGCTCTTGCACGAAGTGACATCACCGCAGGCATTTGGCGGGCTGAAAGTTGCAGGACGTCCGCTGTGGAGAGTTATGTCAAATCTGGCAACGCCGGATCACAACGTTCCAACAGATCGTCGCGAGCAGGGATTGGCCGGCATCACGGACCCGGTCGCCTACGAACAGGTCATTACGCTGGACCAGAACTGCAAGCAGTTCGGCGTTGAACAATTCGAAATCCTCGACACCAGACAGGGTATCGTCCATGTCGTCGGGCCGGAGCAGGGGGCAACCCTTCCTGGCATGACGATCGTCTGTGGTGACTCCCATACGTCCACCCACGGCGCGTTCGCAGCGCTGGCCCAGGGGATTGGCACCTCGGAAGTCGAGCATGTCATGGCAACACAGTGCCTGGTGCAGAAAAAGGCCCGGAACTTCGCGATCAATGTTTCAGGTCGGCTTCCGGACGGCGTGTACTCGAAAGACTTGATCCTCGCCATCATCGCCCGTCTGGGCACTGCGGGGGCGACCGGCCACACGCTCGAGTACCGGGGCTCCGTCGTCGAGAATCTCTCCATGGAAGCGCGGATGACGCTATGCAACATGGCGATCGAAGCCGGAGCGCGGGCAGGAATGGTCGCTGTGGATGACCGGACGCTGGAGTATGTCCATGGGCGACCGTTCTCGCCCAAAGGTAGCCGCTGGGATGAAGCTGAAGCGTACTGGCGCACGCTGAATTCCGATGACAATGCAACTTTTGACCATTGTCTGGATATGGTGGCGGACGAGCTTGAACCCTACGTGACCTGGGGAACGTCACCGGAAACGGGGGTGCCGGTTTCCGCGGCAACCCCCGACCCGGAAAAGACGGCCGATCCACAGAAAGCGGAATCCATTCGTCTGGCCCTGAAGTACATGGGATTGGCAGCAAACCAGCCGATTACCGCGATCAAACTGGACAGGGTATTCATAGGTTCCTGTACCAATGCGCGGATCGAAGATTTGCGGGCGGCGGCAAGGGTTGTTCAGGGAAGAAAAAAATCCAGCACAATCAAACAGGTACTAGTGGTTCCTGGATCCGGCTTGGTAAAGGCTCAGGCTGAAAAAGAGGGGCTGGCGCAGATTTTTCTGAATGCGGGTTTCGAGTGGCGGGCCGCTGGCTGCTCAATGTGTCTGGCTATGAACCCAGACAAGCTAGGCCCCGGCGAACACTGTGCCTCCACTTCGAACCGGAACTTTGAAAGTCGCCAAGGGTTCGGTGGCCGTACCCATTTGGTTAGCCCGGCTATGGCAGCGGCTGCCGCGGTGGCTGGACATTTTGTTGATGCGAGGGAGTGGTTATGAGGGCGTTTTCGAACGTTACGGGTTTGGTGGTGCCTCTGGATCGCGCCAATATAGACACTGATCAAATCATCCCGAAACAGTATCTCAAATCAATTCACCGGACGGGTTTTGGCGACAACTTGTTCGATGGATGGCGCTACCTAGACGAAGGCGCCCCTGGCATGACGCCCAACGAGCGGGTCATCAACCACGAGTTTGTGCTCAACCTGCCGAGGTACCAGGGCGCCAACATCCTCTTGGCCAGGGACAACTTCGGCTGTGGATCGAGCCGAGAGCATGCCGTATGGGCGTTGATGGAATTCGGTTTCGACGTCGTGATTGCACCGAGTTTTGCCGACATCTTCTATGGCAATTGTTTCAAGAATGGACTGGTTCCGGTCACTCTTCCACGAGAAACCGTCGATGCACTCTTTCAGCTGGCATTAGGACCGAGAAACCTCGTCATTACGGTAGACCTGCCGACCCAGACCGTCTCTGCCGACAACGGCAGTGTGCTGCACTTTGAGTTTGATCCGGTACGGAAGGAGAAAATCCTGCAAGGCCTGGACGACATCGGGTTGACGCTGGCGGTACGGGAACGAATCGAGGCGTTTGAAAACCGTCACTATGCCGCCATGCCCTGGCTCCCGGGTGCAAGGGAGGTTCAGCAATGAGTGGCAAGGTTCTAGTATTGCCGGGTGACGGGATCGGCGTCGAGGTCGTGCCGGTGGCGCTAACGGTCATGTCAAAGGTCGCAAAAGATGCGGGGATTGATCTGCACTTTGAAGAAGGTCTGATTGGCGGAGTTGCCATCGACAGATCAGGTACGCCATTGCCGGAAGCCACCCTGAATGCTGCACGATCTGCGGACATTGTGCTGTTCGGCGGAGTGGGTGGGCCGAAATGGGATCACCTTCCCATGTCCGGCCGGCCGGAGCGGGGTTTGCTCCGCCTTCGGGCAGAACTTGGCCTCTTCGCCAATCTGCGCCCGGCCCTTCTTTTTGCCCCATTGGCAGCGGCATCTTCGCTGAAGCCCGAACTGGTTGCGGATCTCGACATCCTGATCCTGCGAGAGTTGACCGGCGGCATCTACTTCGGTGAACCACGCGGAGTTCGTGAAGAAAACGGCGAAAAGGTCGGATTCAACACGGATATCTACCGCGAACATGAGATCGAACGTATCGCGCGAGTGGCGTTCCAGCTGGCGGAGAGACGGAATCGTCGCGTGTGTTCTGTGGACAAGGCCAACGTTCTGGAAGTCACCCAGTTCTGGCGGGATGTCGTGACCCGGGTGCACCAAGAGGAGTTTGCCCACATCGAGCTGTCACATATGTACGTAGACAACGCAGGCATGCAGCTGGTGCGCGCGCCGAAACAGTTTGACGTGATAGTTACCGGCAACATGTTCGGCGACATTCTTTCCGATGTGGCGGCGATGTTGACCGGTAGTCTCGGGATGTTGCCTTCGGCATCACTGGGAGCAACAGGACATGGTCTCTTCGAGCCTGTTCACGGCACGGCCCCGGATATCGCCGGTAAAAATTTCGCCAACCCGCTCGCAACCATCCTGTCTGCGGCGATGGCCTTCCGTTACACGCTGAATGCGGGTGCCTGCGCGGACCAGATCGAGCGGGCAGTCGGCCGGGTCCTGGCGGACGGCGTCCGGACGCGGGATATCGCCGGCGACTCCAGAAACGTGGTCGGTACCCGGGAGATGGGCGAAGCCGTGCTTGCCGCGCTGTAAGTACGGTCACGAGTAGCCCTGCAGGTTCGCCAGCCCTGACAACACGGGCTGAGGCTATCCCCGGCAAAAAAACTGAGGCAGAAATCATGAGCAAGACAGTCGATACAGCGGTAGTCGGCGCCACTGGCGCGGTTGGCGAGGCAATGATCGAAATTCTCGAAGAGCGCAATTTTCCGGTGGGCAAGCTGTACCTGCTGGCGAGTGAGCGCTCAGAAGGCAAGCGCCTTCAGTTCCGTGGCCAGCACGTCAAGGTCGAACGGCTTGACCAGTTCGATTTCAACAAGGCGAAACTCGGGCTCTTTTCCGCAGGCGGCCCAATCTCCGAAATTTACGCACCGAAAGCGGGCAAGGCCGGATGCATCGTCGTCGATAACACGTCGCACTTCCGTATGGAGAAGGAGATCCCCCTCATCGTTCCGGAGGTCAATCCTCACCGGCTCGGTGATTTTCGCAAGCACAACATCATCGCCAACCCGAACTGTTCGACCATCCAGATGGTTGTTGCGTTGAAGCCGATCCACGATGCGGTGGGGATTACACGGATCAATGTAGCGACCTATCAGGCCGTGTCCGGCGCGGGCGGCGGCGGCGTCCGCGAGCTGGCCGGACAGACAACTGCGATTCTCAATACGAAACCGGTGGAGTCGAAGGTGATGCCGGTGCAGATCGCGTTCAATGCCATCCCGCAGATTGCTGACTTCCTCGACAACGGTTACACCAAGGAAGAGATGAAGATGGTTCTGGAGACGCGCAAGATTCTTGAGGATGACGACATCCAGGTCAATCCGACGTGCGTGCGCATACCTGTCTTCTTCGGCCACTCAGAAGCGGTGCATTTCGAAACGAAGAAACCGATCAGCGTAGCCGACACGCGTCAGCTCCTCGAGAAAGCGCCCGGTGTGGTGATGATGGAAGGCAACAGCTACCCAACGCCCGCACTCAACGCGGCAGGGACCGATCCGGTGTTCGTCGGCCGCCTGCGCAAGGATCTTTCCCATCCTAACGGTCTCTCTATGTGGGTCGTTTCCGACAACGTTCGCAAAGGTGCGGCACTCAACAGCGTGCAGGTTGCTGAGTTGCTCCTCTCGGAAGGGCACTTCGGGTAGAGATGCGCCCGTCGCAGTTGCCAACTCGCCAGGTCGCTGCTCGACAGTATCGCGTCCTGAACGAAACGTCTAAGCAGAGTTTCTGGCTTGCTGCTGGGGTCGCCTACGCCGGTGACCACTTTCAGGGGTTTCAATCGCAGGCGAATGGCCAAGGGGTGCAAAACGCACTGGAACGGGCGCTCGCATCGATTGATGCCGATTCCACACCCATAGCAGCGGCCGGGCGAACCGACTCCGGTGTACATGCCACCGGACAGGTCATCAGTTTTCGTTCCAGTCGCGAGCGATCAGCGAGCGCCTGGCTCAAGGGGATGAACAGCAACCTACCGGAAGGTGTACGGGTGCGGTGGGTTCGTCCGGTACTTCCTGGGTTCAACGCCCGTTTCTCGGCAACTGGTCGCCGTTACCTCTACGTTTTTTCCGAAGGGGAAGTTTCACCACTCAATGTCCGACGCGTCACATCAACCGCCGTGCTGGACGATTCAGCTATGCATCGTGCCGCCCAGTGCCTGGTCGGAGAACATGACTTCTCTTCGTTTCGGGCGGCGGCTTGCCAGTCACCGACTCCGTTCCGACGGGTTGATCACATCCTCGTTCGACGGTTCGGATCATTGGTGATTGTTGATGTTGCTGCTAATGCTTTTCTGCTGCGTATGATGCGCAACATTTCAGGTGCGCTGTGGCGGGTTGGCCGCGGTGAATGGCCGGAGTCTGCGGTCCACCATCTGCTGGAAGCTAGGGACCGCACTCGACTTGGCCGCACCGCTGCAGCCGATGGCCTTTACCTGGTGGAGGTTCGCTATCCCGGCGAACTGTTGTCTGCGACAGACGAACAGGCGGCAGGGTTTCCGCGTGGTGCATTGCCTCCGGTTCTCGAAGTGTTCGGGACGCTCGACCGGCTCTGAGCGCCATCCCGAGTGCGTGCCCCTTCGCCCGCTGCCGCGGGCGTTGCGAGTCGCGGGAGCGGTGGCGGTCAGTCTGAGGTCGCAATAGACTTGGCACCCTTTCTTCCGGTCTTCCGGGCAGGGCGTGCTGTTGCGACGCACCATCATCAAGATTTGCGGTGTCACCCGGCTGGAAGACGCTGAACACCTTGCCGCGCTCGATGCCGATGTGATCGGGCTGAACTTCGTTGCTTCGAGTGCGCGTTGCATAGATTCGGAAACGGCGGCGTTGGTTGCCGCAAGGGTCAGACCCCGTCTCAAGGTGTGGGCTGTTTTCGTGGATGCGACCAGGGCGCGGGTCGAAGAGATCATCGGAGCTGTCGCACCCGACGCGCTGCAGTTCAATGGTGACGAAGTTCCGGAGTACTGCCGCCAGTTTGGTCGCCCCTACGTGAAGGCCTTTGGTATGCGCTCTGGCTTTGACATCATCGAAGCGACCCGGCGGTATGCGGATGCGGAGATGATATTGCTCGACAGTTTCTCCGCCGGGCAGCGGGGCGGCACAGGCCACACGTTTGACTGGTCCCTGTGGCCGAAGCAAAGCACACTGCCGATGATGCTCGCCGGAGGGCTCGATCCCGGCAATGTTGCCGCAGCCGTACACAGATTGAGACCGGCGGCGGTGGACGTTGCCGGCGGCGTCGAATCGCCGATCAAGGGAATCAAGGATGCGGCTCATATGCAGGCTTTTGTGGCGCAGGTGCGGACAGCTGATCGGCAAGTAGACTGAACCGGGCGTGTGGATGCGGGTGAGCGGAGCGCTGGAGAATAGGGCGCGAGAGAATCGGGTTGTGAGCAGTAGGCGGCCGAATGAATAGGGCCGTTGCGGCAAAGCAGTAAATTCAAAGAAGGTAGAGATATGAGCCAGCAAGACGCGAGCCGGGCGAGTGGCAGCAACTATAATCAGCCATCCGAGGATGGCCACTTCGGGATTTTTGGGGGCCGATTTGTCGCGGAGACGCTCACTGCAGCGCTGGATGAACTTGCGGCGCTCTATACCCGCATGCAGGGCGATGCTGAGTTCCAGCGGGATCTCGATCGGGACCTTGCGCAGTATGTCGGCCGGCCTTCACCGCTGTATTTAGCAGAACACCTAACGACCCGTCTCGGTGGCGC
>VGVE01000157.1 GCA_016874135.1 Gammaproteobacteria bacterium
GCGGCGAAGGGTACGGGTATCGATCACGGGCGGGTCCTCGGGATCAGGTCGGGCGCCCGCGGAAAACAGGGCATGGACAAACAACGGCACCGTGCCGAAATGCGGCTCATCCGGTCCATCCGGGCCATCCGTACCAACAATGCCACCATCGAGATCCCGGCCGAGGCAGGCGTGCATGCCATAGCCGAAGGAGAGGCCCCACGGCCGCACGCCAGCAGGCAATTGCCGGTCCGGATCGAATTCTCCCGCCTTCACCCCGAATACAGCGGGGTCAAGGTTGGCTGCGGCGAGCCGGATTTCTACCGACTCTCCTGCGGTCACGGGACATCGGCCCACTTCACAGTTCGAGACCGCGCGCCGGGACGCCACCGGGCTCGCAGGATGCAGGCGCAGGCTTTCATGCACACAGCGTTGCACGAATGCCGGGTCAACGAGGCGGGACAGGCGCTGTGGATCATCGCCCGCCCAGGTGATGGTTTCGTGGAAGGCATGGGCCGCGCTGTTGGTGGTGCTGTGGGCACCCGCTTGCAGGTAAAAGCTCATTTCACGCCGCAAGACTTCATCGCTGAGCGAGAGCTTGTGCTGCGCAAGCAACAAGGTCGTCAACACATCCCTCGGCAAGGCACTGCGTTCGAGCGCACCGGCTTCGAACGCCGCAATCAGCCCGAGCCGCCGCTTCAGCGAAGGCCGGAAAAAGCGTTGCTCGAACTCCGCCATCGCGGCATCCACTTCGGCATTCACCACAGCATGATCGCGGGTGCTGTGCACGAGGGTCGCGCCTTCGCTGAAGACCTTGACCAGTTCCAGCAGCACCGCCGTGTCGTCCGGCTTCCCGGGGTCGCGGTCAATTCCGGCAAAATCCGCCGTGAGGTGCATGGAAAGACGCATGCCGAGATCGATGATCTCGGTCCGTCCTGCCTGCAGGTCAGGCGTCATCAATGCCGCCAGCCGCGGCGTAAACACGTCTTTGAGGTAGGCACGAAAGAAACCGCGTCCAAAGACGCCCATCTCGACGATACGGCGTTGCCGGTGCGCATCACCATGCAAGGTGATGAGTGCATCACGCATCACAAGGTCACCGGCGTCATAGAGGGCCTGCCGCAGATCCGGCGACTTCAGCGCATCCACCGCGTCATGCCAGCGTGAGAAGGTAAGGCTCACCGGCTGAATACCACGGGATAGGTCGCCCAGGTTTCACGGGTGATGGTCTTATCGAGTCGCGCCTGACGATTCGCATCCGCGGCAACCCCGCGGCACAGCAGACGGTGCGCCAGTACGGTCAACATGCCGCGCTGCAAGCCCGATTCCGTTCCCGCGTTCAGTGCACCCGCTGCGAGGTTGCGGCCAAGGCAGGCGTGCATCCCGCGACCAAACGTGAGCCCGGTTCCATCTACCCCGGGGGGCAGCACCCGGAACGGAGAGAACTCCGCAGCGTCTGCTCCAAATCGTTCACACGAACGATTCGCTGCCCGCAGGTTGATGATCACCCGATCACCTGGCGCCGCGCCTTGCCCATCCGTGAATGCCGTCTGTTCGAGTGCAATACGTATGGCCACCGGGCTTGAGGGATGCAAGCGCAGGCTTTCCTGTACGAATCGTTGCAGCAGCGAGGGATCGGCTTCGAGTTGTACGCGAGCACCCGCATGTGCCTCACACCATTCGAGCAGGTGATGCACGATGTGCCCGAGTGAATGCACCGAAGTATGCGCGCCGGCCAGAAAGAAAAACGCCGTTTCCCGAAGGAGAGCAGGCCGATCGAGCTCAAGGGTTTCGCGGTTACGCAACAAGACTGTGAGCACATCCATCGGCAAGGTGTCTTCACCACGTTCGCCGCGCAAAACACTTGCGATCAGCGCTTCGCGACGACTGAGTGAAGGACCAAACCAGCTCTGATCGAAAACATCAACGGCAACGCGGATCTCCCGGCGTGCGGCTTCACGATCACGGTCGATGGATTGGCCCAGTGTTGCGGAAACCCCGAAGAGCCGCAGCAGTTCAACCAGCTTTCGCGTCTCTTCAACACGGCTCAGGGTGTTGTCATCGCGACGATCAAGACCCGCGAATCGCATGGCGAGATCGACGAGGCATCGGTAGCCGAGATTCGCGATATCCGCACTTGCACCCTGCGGAAAGCCGCCCAGCACGTCATCGACGATGCCGGGGATGACCTCCTGTTCGTAGTGTTTGAAGAAATCCCGGCGAAAGACCTTCATCACCGCGAGCCGCCGCTGTCGGTGGGTTTCTCCATGCAGGGTCACGAGCACGCGGTCGAGCACGATCTCAGCTTCATCGTACAAGGCCTGGCGAAGGGTGGTTTCTTTCAGCGCCTGTTCGCAGGCGGCGTAGTCCACGAGCTCGACAGTCGCCACGGCAAACCCTCAGCGCTTCAGACCGGATTTACGGAGGATGCGGCTACCATAGGTAGTCCCGCGCCAACCCGGAGGATCGGTTCGCGGCGGTGGTTCCGGCACATGCACTTCCCGGCCACCGAGAATCACGTGCTGGATCTTGTCAGGCGCTCCAAGCACGGTGACATCGGCTGCAGGATCTCCATCGACAACGATGAGATCTGCAAGACGCCCGGGCTCCACTGCACCGGTTCTGCCCGCAAGCCCAAGTGCAAAGGCATTTTCACTGGTGGCGGCGCGAATCGCTTCGAGCGGTGTGAAGCCGAGATCACGCACGAAGACTTCAAGTTCGCGGTAGTGCCAGTCGCCGTAGGGGGTAAGGGAAAAGCCGCTCTCGGTCCCGCAGAGCAGCGGTACACCTGCTTCAAAGGCGCGCCGCAACATCACAGCACTTTCTTCGATTTCCTTGCGAAAAAGCTCGCGCACACTGTCGCTTGCACCGACCTCGGCGCCGTAATCGAGCAGGTTCGCCTGAAAGGTGAAGGTCGGCACGATGGGCACTTTGGCCGCAACCACCGCTTCGAGGGCTTCATCATCCATGTAGGTGGCGTGCAGGATCATGTCGAAACCGGCACGTGCCGCATCTCGCGTGCTTGAAGCACCCCGACAATGGCCGACCACCGGCACACCGAGATCATGAGCGGTGTTGACGACGAGCTTCAGTTCTTCCAGGTTCCAGACCTGTACCTCACCCTTGATCTTCTGCCGCGGGGTGAGCCCGGTGACATGCACCTTGATCCAGTCCACGCCGATTTTGATCTGACGACGCACTTCCGCGACGATCTCGTCGCGGCTCGAGACCACCCGGCCATAACCAATGCGGCCTACATCCGGAATCAGCCGCCCGGCAGTACCACCGGCCGCCGTCAACAACGCATTACCGCCGGTTGCCATCCGCGGCCCGACCACGATGCCGGCTTCGATGGCATCACGCAGATCTACACCGATATCGAAAAGGCTGTCAGCGTCGAGAAAACCGGTGACGCCGGCACGCAGTAATTTGCCGACATGTGCAGCGGCGATGATGGCGGCAAGACCCTCACGGCGATGGAAGAAGAGTTCGTCGTTGGAGTTGGGTTCGTCAAAACTGATGTGACAGTGGGAATCGATGAGGCCGGGCATGACGGTCTTGCCGGTGACATCCAGTACGCGGTCGGTCGGTGCTGCCTGAAGGTTTCTGCCCACCGCGACGATGCTGTCACCGTCGATGCGGACATCGGCGTTGAATGGCGCGCGGCCCAACCCGTCGATGACCCGCCCGCCACGCAAAACCACGCCGGAATCTGCTGCCACGAACCCCATCCCGTATGCCTGACCCTGACTCTGCTGGCAATATAGGCAGCAAAGGGTGGGAAAGACAATCAGACCGGTCTGGCAAGGCCAGGGTCTGTTCGTCTCGCTGCGAAACGTCCCCGGAAATCCAGCCCAGGTGGACCTCATACGGAATCTCACATGACCGCGCTGCCCAAGGCCTTCGGCCAATCCGTCAAACGCAAGGAAGACCGTCGCTTCATCACCGGCCGAGGCCGCTATACCGATGATCTGCAGCTGGAAGGCCAGACCTTTGCGGCCTTCGTCCGTTCGCCTTATCCCCACGCGCGGATCCTTTCATTCGATACAACAGAAGCACTCGTTTCACCCGGTGTGATTGCCGTGTTCACCGGTGCGGACTACGCCAAGAGCGGCCTGCGTCACCTGCAGTGCGGCTGGATGATTCACAGTCGGGACGGTTCACCGATGAAAGTCGGCGAGCATCCTGCTCTGGCCGATCAGATCGTGCGTTATGTGGGTGATGCCGTTGCCGTCGTCATCGCACACAGTCGCAGCGCCGCACGAAGTGGCGCTGAGCTCGTGAATGTGGAATACGACGAACTGCCGGCGGTGACCGGTGTTGAAGCAGCCGGCCATCCCGATGCGCCGCAACTGCATTCCGGCATCCCCGAAAACCAGGTCTTCGACTGGGAACTCGGCAACGGAGCGGATGTAGACGCCGCGTTCAACAAAGCCGCGCACGTCACGGATCTGACGCTGATCAACAACCGCCTGGCACCGAACGCAATGGAAACCCGCGCGGTCAACGCGGTGTATGACAGCGGCCGTGACCATTACACGCTGTACGTTGCGAGCCAGAATCCCCACGGGCTCAGGATGACGCTGGCGGCGGTGATCGGACTCGGTCCGGAACATCACATCCGTGTGATCTCCGAAGATGTGGGCGGCGGTTTTGGCTCCAAGGCATTCAACTATGCGGAAGAGGTCGTCTGCCTTTGGGCCGCCCGTCAGATCGGCCATCCGGTGAAATGGGCCGCAGACCGCAGCGAAGCCCTCCTCACGGATGCACACGGGCGCGATCACATCACCAAAGCTTCCCTGGCGCTTGATTCGAATCACCGGATCACGGCGATGCGGGTCTTCACCGAGGCCAACATCGGCGCCTATCTCTCGACCTTTGGCACGCTCGTCCCGACCTACGTGTATGCACCGTTGCTGTCCGGGCAATACCACATCCCCGCGATTCACTGCCGTGTGATTGCGCGTTACACCAACACGACGCCGGTGGATGCCTATCGCGGCGCGGGCCGCCCCGAAGCAGGATATGTGGTGGAGCGGCTGGTGGATGCAGCGGCGCGGGATATCGGCATGGACCCGGCAGAATTTCGCAGAAGGAACTTCATTCGTTCCTTTCCGCACGACACACCGGTCGGTATGACCTATGACACCGGCGATTTCGAAGCCCATCTGAACCGTGCCCTGGAAGCCGCCGATGCCAAGGGTTTTCCGGCGCGCAAGACGCGGGCGGAGGGATGCGGGCACTACCGTGGCCTCGGTATCGGTTGTTACATCGAAGCCGCGGGCATCGGCCCTTCCGCAAAGCTCGCCAAACTCGGTGCTGGCGCCGGTCTCTGGGAGTCGGCACAGGTACGCGTGAATCCAACCGGCAGCGTCGAAGTGCTGACCGGATGCCACAGCCATGGCCAGGGTCATGAAACCACCTACGCGCAGCTGGTGGCTGATCGATTCGGCATCGCAGTCGAGGATGTGGATGTCATTCACGGCGACACCGATCGCATCCAGTTCGGCATGGGCACCTATGGTTCGCGGTCAGGTCCTGTCGGACTGTCCGCCATCGCACTCACCTGCGACAAGATTGTCGCGAAGGCAAAGCAGATCGCCGCTCACCTGATGAAGGTGCCAGCCGACAGCATCACGTTCGAAGACGGCGAATTCGCGAGCCCGTTTTCCAACCAGCGGCTGCGGTTTAGTGAAGTGGCCCTCGCCGCCTACACGGCGCACCACTTCCCGACCGCCGAGATCGAGCCCGGACTCAAGGAAACCACATTTTTTGATCCACCGGACTTCAACTTCCCCGCCGGTACCCATGTGTGCGAAGTGGAGATCGATGGCGACACCGGTGTGGTGAGAGTGGTGAACTTCACCGCCGTGGATGATTTCGGCACGGTGGGAAATCCGATGATCGTCGAAGGCCAGGTGCACGGCGGCATCGTGCAGGGCATCGGTCAGGCACTCCTGGAAAACGTGGTGTTCGATGGCTCCGGTCAACCGCTGACAGGCACCTTCATGGACTACTGCATGCCCCGCGCCGATGACGTGCCGGATTTCACTGTAGGGTTTACCTGCACACCGTCCACCACCAATCCGCTCGGCATGAAAGGCTGTGGTGAAGCCGGTGCCATCGGGGCGCCTCCCGCGGTGATGAACGCCATCATTGATGCCCTCGGCACGCGGGACCTGCAGATGCCTGCAACTCCGGAGAAGGTGTGGCGGGTCATCCGTGATCTGCGCTCTGCCAACAGAAAATAATCAGCGAAGGAGATAGTCATGTCGGGTTCTTCAAGAATTACCACTCTGATGCTGGCGGCCATGTTGTTTGCGGCGAGTCCTGCACGCGCAGACACCACAACGGTTTCCGAACTCGACTGGATGACCGGCTACT
>VGVE01000158.1 GCA_016874135.1 Gammaproteobacteria bacterium
TTTCAACCAGGGCTCGGCTGATGGCGCCTGTTGTGCTTCCCGTCAACTTCCGCGGCTGGTTTTTTCCGCGTGCCCGCCGATTCCGAACCGGGCGCCCAGCACCTGCACCACTTCCTGGGGTTCGATTCCCAGATGGGTCAGCATGACCATCGAGTGGAACCAGAGGTCAGCGACCTCGCCCACCAGATCCCTTTGCCCCTCGCGGTGATCCTTGGCGGCGATGATGACCTCTGTCGCCTCCTCACCCACCTTTTCGAGGATCTTATTGAGTCCCTTGGCATAAAGGGATGCCACATAGGACTGTTCCGGATCGGCGTTCTTACGCTCCTCCAGAACACGCGACAATTCAGTGATCACGTCCATGGTTTCCTCGTTAGAATCGGAACAGGGTCCGCAACAACAGGGCCAATCCCGCAAGCGCTCCGGCGGCTCCGAACGTGGTCTGAACTACCGGAGCGGCGCCGGCACTATCGTTGAATGCACCAAAAAGAAACAGAGTGCCGGCAGTAACCAGGGCAACAGCAGCCCATTGAGTGCGCCTGCGGACTTGCCGGCCCTTGGTCAAGGCCGATTCCACCACGGCCAGCCTCGCTGCCTGGTCGGCCTGCAGTATTTCGAGTGAACGCAAACGGGATGTGGTTTCCGTCAACAGCGTCGGCAAGGACAGCAGTGCAGAGAGCACGTCCGGCAAATCCTTCATAACTCGGCTGGCAATTGCAGCTGGCCCGTTGCGTTCGATGAGCCAGGTCTCCATGAAGGGTTTCGCAGTGGTCCAGAGATCGAGCTGCGGGTAGAGCGATCGCCCGAGCCCTTCGACGTACAGCAGTGTTTTCTGGAGCAATATGAGCTGGGGCTGCATCCTGATGTCGAACGATTCAACCACCTGAAAGAGATCCGTCAGAAACGCGCCGAAAGAGATTTCTCCGAGTGGTTTGGCGAAGTGCGGATCGCAGACCCGTTCGATGGCCTCTGCAAACGCGACTATGTCGGTGCCGGGCGGAGTCCAGCCCTGTTCCGCGTAGAGCTGTGCAACTCGAGCGTAGTCGCGGTTGAAAAAGGCGACGAGGCTTTTTGCTAGGTGCTGCTGATCGGATTGGGTGAGCGAACCGATAATCGCGCAATCGAGCGCGATGTACCTGGGATCATCGGGTTCTGACAAGTCGACAAACACGTTCCCCGGGTGCATGTCCGCATGGAAGAAATTGTCGATGAACACCTGTTTGAAGAACGTGCGGACTCCTTTCTCAGCGAGTAGTGCCTTGTCGACTCCGGCGGCTTCCAGCGCCGTGTTGTCGCTGATGGGTACTCCGTTGATTCGCTCGAGTACGAGGACATCTCGGCTGGAGAGATTCAGCCAGGGACGTGGGACATAGAGCAATGGGGAGTGGGCGAAGTTGGCGCGCAGCCGGGCGGTATTGCGTCCTTCGAGGGCCAGATCGAGTTCCGCATGGATGGTGCGATCGTAGTCATCGATGATCGAAGTCACACGCAGCCGATGAGCCGCAGAAGAGCGTTGTTCAGCAACCGCTGCAGCCTCGCGCAGAAAGAGCAGCGTCTCATCGATCCTGGCTTCGATGTCAGGTCGGCGTATCTTGACCACCACCTCCTGGCCACCGCGAAGCCGTGCCGTATGAACCTGGGCGATGGAGGCGGCAGCGAGGGGTTTGTTGTCGAACCACTCGAAAACCTCATGGAGCGGCTGGGCCAGCGATCGGCGGAGGATCTCCCGTGCGGCAGCTTCGCTGAACGGAGGAACGCTGTCCTGGAGGCTCGCCAGCGCATCTGCGATTGGCGAGGGAATCACATCCCGGCGTGTGGAGAGCAGTTGGCCCAGCTTGATGTAAACCGGGCCGAGTTCGATCAGCGCATCCCGCAGACGCTCACCGGCGGCAAACGGCGTACTGTCTTTGCGGGTGAACCGGACCAGGAGCCGCAGCCATCGTGGCAGTGGCAGTGAAGAAAGCGGTTCGATGTGCAGCAGGGCGAGCAGCCGATATTTCAAAGCGATGCGCAGCAGACGCCACGCATGGGTCCGGCTGGTCACTGCTGCGGGTCTTCTGCCGCCTTGATGCGTGCGGCAAGTCGATCGATGCGCAGTCGTAGTTCGTCGAGAACGTCAAGCAGTGCGCCAGTGTCCTCGCGTGAGACGAACTGTGCAGCTGCGGTCTTTTCGATGGCCTGACCCACTCCTTCGGCGGCGCTGCGAATGACTGCCACCGCGAACTCCACACCGCCGAGAATAGTCTGTGTTTGTGCCGCCCCGAACAGGGTGGTGAACGGCGTCAGCAGATCTGGGTCGAACGCCCGCAGTGCTGCGGTGACCTCGAGCAGTACGGTTTCGTCACCCTCAATGGTGATGTTGTCGATACGATGAGGTGCTACGAGCCAGTTGGCGAGCTCAAGACCAGACCCGGAAATCACAACGTTTGGTTTCCCCGCAAACGTACTGCGAACACCCAAATTTCCGCCCTCGACGACGATGAAAAGCCGTACTGGGGGTAACGAGCTTTTTATGGCGATCGAACGACCGTCGATACGACGGAGTCGATCGTGCATGGCCGGATCAAGCCGAAGCCCTGCCGCGGTGAGATTGGAAGTCAGGAGCGCGAGAGTATCTTCGAACAGGCTCATGGTTTCACTCCGCGGTGAATCGCAGCAACACCTCCCGCCAGTGGGTGATGGGTGACGTTGGAAAAACCGGCATCTTCGAACATGAGCGCCAGAGCCTCCCGCCGCGGGTGTTTCTCGATGGATTCAACCAGATACCGGTAGGGCTCTTCGTCCCCGACGACCCGTTTTCCGAATGCCGGCCAAAGCGTCTGGAAACCTCGATACAGATCTGCGAACAGCGGATTGTCCGGGTGTGAAAACTCAAGTACCACCAGAACACCACCAGGTTTCAGCACGCGGCAAATCTCATCGAGCGCTGTTTCCTTGCTGGTGAAGTTGCGGATGCCGAAGCTGATGGTGACGGCATTGAACATCTGATCACGGAACGGCAGCGATTCCGCACGAACGCGACAGTAGCTGACATCGGCGATGCCGCTGTGGAGCAGCCGGTCGCGCCCGACGCGCATCATGTCGGCGTTGAGATCCGCGAGAATGATGAGACCGTTATCACCGACCACAGGCCGCAAGAGGGCGGTCATGTCGCCGGTGCCACCGGCCAGATCCAATACACGATCGCCCTTCGCAAGCCCGGTCATCTCCACCGCCATGGGTTTGAACAGGCGATGCGTTCCCAGCGACATGATGTCGTTCATGGTGTCGTAACGTGCGGCAACCTTGGCGAACACGTTTTGAACGAGGCGGGTCTTCTCTGCTGGTGTCACCTCGCGGCGACCGTAACTGACTTTGCCGGTGTCTGTTGCTTTTTCAGTCATCGCCCGAAGAGTTTCCCCGGAGTTGGATCAAGAGGGTGGAGCAAGAAGGAGGATCCAGAGGATTGCGTCCCCAGTTTACGCCTTTGGTGTCCACTGACCCACAGCGATGATCGGCAGACGGGTCGCGTTGGCTTCTTTGAGCTCGCTCATGTAGTCCTGCCAGAAGCGGTCCTGATTCTCGCCGAGTTCACGCAGGTAGTCCCAGCCGTAGAGCCCGGTATCGTGGCCATCATCAAACACAAGACGGATCGCGTAGTTTCCCACTGCTTCGATCTGGGTGATGCCGACGTATTTTTTGCCTTTCTGCAGGACTCGCTCGCCGTCACCATGACCGCGCACCTCGGCGGAAGGAGACCAGACGCGGAGGAGTTCGGCGGGCAGTTCGAACGTGACATCGGGAAACTCGATCACCAGCGAGCGGGTGTTCTTGCGGTAGTTGATCTTTCTGGGTGCTGTCATGGCGTCAAAGGATGTATCGCGACAGGTCCTGATTGCCAGCTAGGTTGGCAAGCTGACGGCTGACATAGGTGGCGTCGATGACGTGTTCACTCACACCGTTTTCGCCTGAGTTGAAAGAAATATCTTCGAGCAGGCGCTCCAGCACAGTGTGGAGACGGCGTGCACCGATGTTCTCGGTGCTTTCATTGACCTTCCAGGCGAGTTCGGCGATGCGATCCAGGCCATCTTCGGTGAACGACAAACGAACACCTTCTGTGGCCAGCAGCGCCTGGTACTGCTCAGTCAGCGATGCATGGGGCTCGACCAGAATCCGCTTGAAATCCGCCGGGGTCAGGGCAGACAGCTCGACGCGGATAGGCAACCGTCCCTGCAGTTCGGGGATCAGGTCCGAAGGTCGTACCAGATGAAAGGCTCCCGAGGCGATGAACAGGATATGGTCCGTGCGGATGGCGCCGTACTTGGTCGTGATGGTGCAGCCTTCGATGAGCGGCAGCAGATCTCGCTGGACCCCTTCACGGGAGACGTCAACACCCGCGCCCTCAGACCGTTTCGCCACTTTGTCGATTTCATCAATGAACACGATGCCCGTCTGCTCAACTGATGCTACTGCCTTGCTGCGGATCCGGTCTTCGTCGATCAGCTTTGCCGCCTCTTCCTCTTTCAGCCGGCGCAATGCGTCGCGGATACGCATCTTCGAACGTTGGGTGCGCCCGCCGCTAAAGCTCGAGAACATCTGCGAGAGCTGCTGCGTCATCTCTTCCATGCCTGGTGGAGCCATGATTTCGACACCCACTTTCGGCGCAGCCATATCGAGTTCGATTTCGCGATTATCCAGTTCGCCTTGGCGCAGACGTTTGCGAAACAGCTGGCGGGCATCGGAGTCTTTCGGTTTTTCATCCGCTCCGAAACCGAAACCCGACGGTTTTGGACCCGGGGGCAGGAGGGCATCGAGTACTCGCTCCTCAGCAGCATCCGCCGCCTGGGTTGCGACCTTCTCTATTTCACTTTCGCGCATCATCTTCACCGCGACATCAGCAAGGTCGCGGATGATGGAATCGACATCGCGGCCAACGTAGCCCACTTCAGTGAACTTGGTAGCTTCAACCTTGATGAAAGGTGCACCGGCAAGTCGCGCGAGCCGTCGCGCAATCTCCGTTTTGCCAACACCTGTCGGACCAATCATGAGGATGTTCTTGGGTGTTACCTCTTCAGCCATTTCCGCGGGCAGATCCATCCGTCGCCAGCGGTTGCGCAGCGCGATGGCCACCGCCCTCTTCGCGTCAGTCTGTCCGATGATGTGCTGGTCGAGTTCGCTAACGATCTCACGGGGCGTCATTGAGGAGTTTTTGGAGTGGCTCATGCCACTGCCTCGAAGTGCAGCGTTTCCACAGTATGGGCCTGGTTCGTGTAGATGCAGATATCACCTGCAATGGTGAGGGATTTGCGCACGATGCCCTCGGCAGACAATTGAGTGTTTTCCTTGAGCGCGCGTGCCGCAGACAGTGCAAAGGGACCACCGGATCCTATGGCCAGAATCCCACTTTCCGGTTCAACAACGTCACCGGTGCCGGTGATCATGAGTGAAGCGGTGGAGTCAGCCACTAACAACATTGCTTCGAGGCGACGCAGTGCGCGATCAGAGCGCCAGTCTTTGGCGAGTTCGACAGCAGCGCGGGTGAGATGGCCTGAGTACTTTTCGAGCGCACCTTCAAACCGTTCGAAGAGGGTGAAGGCATCCGCAGTGCCACCGGCGAATCCGGCTAGGACTAGATCGCCGTAAACCCGGCGTACCTTTCGGGCGTTACCTTTCATGACCGTGTTGCCGAGCGTGACCTGACCGTCACTGCCCATTGAAACGGAACGTTGGTCGCGAACGACGATTACTGTTGTGCCATGAAGGTCGGACATTATTCTTCTTATCTGTTGAGGGTCTGAATTGGGTGTCGAGTGACCGAGGATAGTGGGGGCGGGTGGTGTTCAATGCAATGTTGGCAACCCGCGCAAGAAGATCCTGATCACCGGGCGGCATTCCAGCAGTTGCAAGGACAATCCTCAGGGCGTGGTTCTCTCCTGCAGGATCACATTGAGGCGTTGTTCGCGCAGATTCTCCACCAGCGCTTCAGCATCAACCTTGTCGCTATAAGGACCGACGATTACCCGGTACCAGGTGCCGTCGGGTAACTCCACGGGTGTCATCGAGACTGGCAAGTCCTGCAGCAGCAGCAATGCGCGCGCCGACTCGGCATCGGCGACGCTACGAAACGAACCAAGCTGGATCAGGTACTCCCTAGGATTTTCCGGCTCAACCGGTTGGTCGAGCGAGCCCGGAGGCGCATATGTCCGCGGGTCGACTTCCACCTGGTTTTTTTCCAGAAGTTTCGGAAACTCGAACTTCACCTGGGGTTTGACTTCCTCAGGCGGCTTTACCTCTGGGGGTTGTACCTTGTCCCGGGCCAGCCACTCCGGTCCATAGGCACCGATGAAGACCAGTGC
>VGVE01000159.1 GCA_016874135.1 Gammaproteobacteria bacterium
CACCGTGCCTGGTGGGTGCGCTCCTGGTGGCCGTGCCGATCACGGGTTCGTATGCCGCTGCCGTCACGGTTCTGCTGAATTCGTCACCGGCACACGAGTGTTTTCTTGAAGTCGAACGCGACCGGACGAACCCGGACTTTGAACCCTGTGATTCAGCGATTGAGATACAGGCACTGGGGCGCAAGGAGGTGGCGGCGACCCATGCCAATCGCGGCATTCTGTTTTCGAGGGAAGGGCGGCTTCGAGCGGCGCTCCAGGACCACAACCGGGCGGTGAAGCTGGCACCGGAGTTGTCAGCGACCTGGATCAACCGGGCCAATGTGTACATGCGCGCGCAGCGTTTCCCGGAAGCGCTCAGTGATCTTGATGTTGCGATCCGGATTGCGGATGACCGGCTGGGTATCGCCCACTACAACCGGGCGTTACTTTTCCAGCGCATCGGCGACATCGAGTCTGCTCGTATCGATGCGGAGAGGGCGCTGACCTTGCATCCTGAATCTGAAGAAATCCTGGGGTTTGCCCGCGCCCTGAACATCGTCGAGCTCCCAAGGGCCATGCCGACCAAGGAAACACAGGACGACGCAGACCAGCCGGACACGGACGAGAAACCCTGAGGTATCGCACGGCCCGGGTTTTTCACATCGAATTCGCCAGATGCAGTGGGCGGATGCCGAATCGCAGGCAAAAAAAACCGCCAATGAATGGCGGTTCAGCTTCCCCTGTTTTTGTTTTTGTTGTGGGAATGACCAATGACAGTTCGTCGAGTTGCCGCGATGTGGGCTACTGAAACCGACGAATCTGCCCTCTGGTTCGATGCGTCCTCTATAACTCAGCGCAGTAGAAAATAGACTACTCCCATGCCCAGGAGTAAGCAATGCTTTCATGTCTTCAAATCAATCAGTTAGCGGAACTATCTTGAATCAGATTCAGTACAGCTTTTTTCACCGCCTGCAGCATGCGGCTACCCGTGCTAAAGGCCGGACAGCGCTGCACCTTGAAGATGGCAGCAGCGTGAGCTACGCGAGCCTCTACACCCGCGCCGGCCAATACGCGGTGGCGCTCCGGGCGGCGGGCCTTAGCAAAGGTGACAGGGTGGTTGTGCAGGTCGAAAAGTCACCGCAAACCCTGGCGCTTTACCTGGGGACACTGCAGTGCGGCGCGATCTACGTGCCATTGAATACGGCCTACACACGGGAGGAGGTGGCGTACTTCCTTGGCGATGCGGAACCGCAGATCTTTGTTCACGGCGGATTTGCGATGGCCCTTGAATCACGCTTTCCGCAAGTCGCCTTCCGTACCCTCGACGCGGCAGGCAAAGGATCGATGGCGGATGCTGCCGATCAGTCTGTAAGCAGCACAGAAATCGGTGATGCGCACGGAGCGGATCTTGCCGCCATCGTTTATACATCCGGTACGACAGGGCGCTCGAAAGGCGCAATGCTCAGTCATCACAACCTGTCGTCGAATGCGGATTCCCTGATAAAGGCCTGGGGTTGGCGTAACACCGACGTGCTGTTGCACGCGCTGCCGATCTTTCACGTACATGGCCTTTTCATCGCACTACATTGTGCGCTCCTGACGGGTACGCCGATGATCTGGCTGCCGAAGTTCGTGGCAGCGCAGACGTTGGCAGCTCTAAAGGACGCCACCGTGCTCATGGGTGTGCCTACCTTTTACACGCGGCTTTTGGCAGAGCCAGGGCTTAACCGGCGATGTGTTAAACACATGCGTGTATTCATCTCCGGCTCCGCCCCGCTGACGCCGCAGACTTTTGCCGAGTTCGAGCAACGGACAGGGCATCGCATCCTCGAGCGGTACGGTATGAGCGAGACGATCATCAATACCACCAACCCGCTCGAGGGTGAGCGACTTCCAGGAACCGTGGGATATCCACTGCCAGGCGTTGAGGCTCGGATTGCCGATCAGAGTGGGGTGGAACTGCCGCGCGGCGAAGTCGGCATGATCGAGGTCCGGGGCCCGAACGTTTTTTCCGGATATTGGCGAATGCCCGACAAAACCCGTGAGGAAATCCGTGTCGATGGCTGGTTTATCACGGGGGATCTCGGGGTGATGGCCGCAGATGGTCATGTGAGTATCGTCGGCCGCGGAAAAGACCTCGTGATTTCAGGAGGTTACAACGTTTATCCAATAGAAATTGAAGAAGTGCTCGATACACTGCCTGGCGTTCGGGAGTCAGCAGTTATCGGCGTGCCCCATCCAGACTTTGGTGAAGCGGTTGTGGCGGTGGTCGTCCCCTCGGAGACGGAACTCCAACTGGATTTTGTGCTCTCTGGACTTGCGAACCGGCTCGCTCGGTTCAAACAGCCGAAGGCGATCTTCAACGTCCCTGAGCTTCCGCGAAACACCATGGGCAAGGTGCAGAAAAACGTCCTGAGGGAGCGCTACGCACGCACTTTTTCCAATTGATCCCCGACTAATTTCCGGTTGATTCTGGTCGCGTGAGGAGCTCTGCATTTGATGGATGCGCCGGCTTGTCCGGTCTGGCGTGTGGAGAGTTGTGTCGCGTGTATAGTTGCTGCCGCTCTTCAGTCGCGGGACAACGATGGACTATGACCTCTTCGTAATTGGCGCGGGCAGCGGCGGTGTTCGAGCCAGCCGGATGTCGGCACAAAATGGCGCGCGTGTCGGCATTGCAGAGTCAACCTTTCTCGGTGGCACCTGTGTCAACGTCGGCTGTGTTCCGAAGAAGCTCTTCGTCTACGGCGCGCACTTTTCCGAAGAATTTGAAGATGCCGCGGGTTTCGGCTGGACTGTGGGCGAGCGCCAATTCGACTGGGCGGTTCTGCGCGACAACAAGACCAAAGAAATCGAGCGCCTGAATGGCGTTTATCAAAACCTGCTTGTCAACGCCGGCGTGGTGATCCACCGGGGAGTGGCAACACTCGATGATGCGAACACGATCGAAATCAATGGGCAGAAGATCACTGCACGGAACATCCTGATTGCCACTGGATCGAGCCCGCACGTTCCGGACTTTCCCGGAAAAGAGCACGTGCTGGTCTCAACCGATGCCTTCTACCTGCCTGCATTTCCACAACACGCCGTGGTCGTTGGTGGTGGTTACATCGCTGTCGAATTCGCTGGAATCTTTCGCGGGCTGGGTGCCGAGACACATCTTCTGTATCGCGGCGACCTTTTTCTGCGCGGATTTGATGACGGCGTGCGCATCTTTGTCAGAGAAGAACTCGAACGCAAGGGCATCCATCTCTACTTCAACACCGAAGTGGCTTCGATCACCGCTGAAGGGCAGCGAAAGATCATCAAACTCAGGAACGGCGAAGTCCTGCCAACAGATCTCATCCTGCAGGCGACCGGCAGGCGTCCGAATACTCAAGGTCTTGGTCTTGAACGCGCTGGCGTAAAACTCGGGTCAAACGGCGAAGTGCTGGTCGATGACTATTTCCAAACTTCGGTTCCGAATATCTATGCCATCGGCGATGTCATTGACCGGTTCCAGCTGACGCCTGTCGCTATCGGCGAGGGTATGTGCGTTGCCCACAACCTCTTTGGCTCCGGCGCCCGCCACAGCCTGAATTACAGTGACATTCCAACGGCGGTGTTCTGTCAGCCGAATATCGGCACGGTGGGCCTGACCGAAGCGCAGGCCGTAGCTGAGGGGCCAGTCAGTGTGTTCGAAGCCCGCTTCAGAGCAATGAAACACATGCTCAGCGGACGCGGTGAAAGGACTTTCATGAAACTGATCGTGCGCCGTGCGGATGACCGTGTGGTCGGTGCACATATGGTTGGACCGGAGGCTGGCGAGATCATTCAGGGGCTTGCGGTGGCGATCAAAGCCGGCGCGACCAAGGCACAGTTCGACGCAACGGTTGGTATTCACCCGACAGCGGCGGAAGAGTTCGTAACGATGCGAGAGGCGACAAGGCAGGTGGGGTGAAGAACACCCGCTGGAACGGCTACTCCAAGCGAGACGCTTCCAGGAACTCGCCCCCGATACTGCCTCTGACTCTACCGAACAGCCTGACAGACACTGCACAGTACCCAGGCGATCCCCGGCTGCCGAACGATCGGAGCCATCTGCGCCATCAGTTCTTGCACTTCATCGTCCAGGATCGCCGGGCCCGTTGGAATTCGCAGAGACGGCATCGCCGCCAGCAATTCATGGATAAGCGCGTCGCGGAAATCGACGGCAGGTTCAAATTCCCGAACCAACGGTTCAGCAACGTCGGCCAGTTCGGCGGCGTGCGCAATGGCGGCGTCGAGATCACCGATTTCACTGACCAGTCCTAACTCCCGAGCCTTGGCACCCATCCACACCCGGCCCTCTGCAACCCTACTGACTTCCGCCGGATCGAGTGAGCGCCCGCGCGCCACCAAGTTGAGAAAATCCGTATAGGTTTTTTGCACCGATGCCTGAGCGATGCGGGCGTAAGATTCAGGCAAGGCGCCGAAAGGATTGAGGGTGGGGGACAGCGGACCGGTGCCGACCCCATCGCTCTGCACACCGATCTCGGTCAACGCCGCATCCACCGTTGGCAGCAGCGAGAAAACGCCGATGGATCCGGTGATGGTCTGGTCATGGGCGAAGATGGTGTCGGCTGTGGAGGCGATCCAATAACCGCCCGAAGCAGCGACTTCGCCCATGGAGATCACCACGGGTTTTTTTGCCACTTGTACGAGCTCCAGTTCCCGACGGATGAGTTCAGAGGCGAACGCACTGCCGCCGGGAGAATCGATGCGCACCACCAGCGCCTTGATCTGATCATCTTCGCGTGCATTGCGAATCTGTTGATTGGCTGCATCCGGCGTGATCGTCCGCTGGCCATCAGGTGCATCGAGGATTGGCCCCGTCAGTCGAATCAGGGCGATGTTCGCATCTGGCGAAGGCAATTCTCGACCTCCTGTTGCGGCCAGGTAGTCGTCGACCGTGATTGCGTTGAATTCACCACTGCTGTCTTCTCCCACCTTGTCGACGACACGGGCGTTGAACTCATCAAATGAGAGCAGTTCGTCCACCAGCTTCGCCTCCAGTACGGCGCGTGCGGTATCGCCACCCGCGGCTTCGATCCGGTCAGGGATTTCTTCGACGAAAGCGTTGAAGTCGCCATCGTTCAGTTTCCGGTTACGACCGATGGCGCTTGCATAACCCGCCCACATCGACAGGACCATATCGCGGTCGGCAGCACGGGCTTCATCTGACATGCCGGTTGACGTGTAAGGCTCGACGGCGGACTTGAACTCACCGACCCGAAAGACGTGGATCTGTACCTTGAGCTTGTCGAGCAGATCTTTGAAATACAGCGAATGCGCGGCGAATCCCTCGAACAAGAGCCCACCCATGGGATGCATGTAGAGCGCGTCGGCGCCGGACAGCAGCCGGTAGTTGGCCTGGCTGATCCACGTTCCCCAGCCGATCACCTCCTTGCCCGCCTCCCGGAAGGTCTGGAGCGAACGCTCCAGAACCTCGGCATGCACCGATGCCAGCCCCTCAAGTTCAGTGAGGTCCAGCACCATTACCTTTATCCGTTCATCGTGCGTCGCGCGGCGGATGGCTTCCGTCAGATCCCCTAGCAGCACTTCTTGACGTTGTCCGGTGCCGCTCAAGATTTCTTCCACCGGATTTCCTATCGAGTGCTGTTCAACCAGGCTCCCTTGAGGACGGATCAGCAACGCCGGATTACCTTCGACGTCGATGCTCTGGCAGGAACCGATCAATGCTCCGGCCAGGAAAACCAGTACGAGAATGAACACCAGATTGCCGGCCACGGTCCTGGCGGTCAGCAGAGATTGATTGACACGCGAAAATACAGAGGGTTCGGACATTCTGAGTGCACTTGATAGAAGACGGGGAACAGCATCGCACAGATCATCACGGAATTGAGCGGATTCCCCGGAACCTTCAGACTGCCAACATACGCCGCAGTTCAGTCCTGTTTGTTGACGTCGTACAGGGTTGTGCTGTCGGCGAGCGATACCTTCTGAATCTTCCGGGAGATCGAACAGTGCTCTGGTCCGTTGATGAACTGGCTGCCGCGACTTCAGGCGAGCTATCTGGCCATACGATAGCCGGATGCTTCGGCATCTCCATCGATTCGAGAACGTTGTCGGCGGGGGATTTGTTCATTGCCCTGCGTGGGGACCCCGGCCCACGCTTTCGAACCTCAAGTCGCAGTGACCGCGACGGCCATGACTTTCTCTCTGCAGCCAGGAATGCCGGTGCCGCCCTTGCGATGGTGGACAGAGAGATGCCAGGCGTGGACCTGCCCATCCTTCGGGTGGCCGACACTCTCGATGGCCTTTGGGCACTCGGGCGTTACCGAAGGCAGAAGCTGGGCGG
>VGVE01000160.1 GCA_016874135.1 Gammaproteobacteria bacterium
ACTTCGAGGGTATTGCCCTGACGGGTCAATACCGCCGCCTCACCATCCACGGTCACTGACGTCGGCATCCACGTCGAACCGGAGATCAACGGCACCGACACCAGAGAACCCGCGTGTACACGCAGATCGAGAACAGCCTGACCAGCGGCCAGCCGGATCCCCAACGACTCCACACTGGCGCAACCGGGAAAACACTCCGGCTTCTTCATCAGGCGCTCTTCCAGCGCCTTGAGAATGGATTCAGACGGTGTCGAGTCCGCGCGGGATTCTTCAGGCACCGCGATGAGTGAGACCAGCAGGAGCGGCAACAGACCGGAAACCAGACGTGGCAGTCTCGCCTGCACCGATTCACGACCCAGCAAGGCCAGGAAAAGAAGTGCTATCAACAGCACGGAAACGATCGCCGTAGCCACATGACCCAGACGTACGAGAGCCGGCCGGGCAAGGGTGAGATCAAGGGTCTGCGTTGCAGCGACAGGTCCGTTCCACACCAGCGACTGCACGTTCCAGGTCCATTGCGGCAGACCCGGTCCGGTTTGCACCTGCACGCCTTCCTGGTAGCGGTTGCGGTACACCTGACGGGCTGCTTTCGCGGCGGTGACCATGACTTCTTCCATGACCTGCCCACGCGCCAGATCCGACTCAACAGGCGCAGCCGCGGCGGGCGCCATGTCCATGGCATAACCATCAGCAGACTGCTGATCAACACTGGTACTCACCCAGTCCTTCGGCTCCAGCTGCGGATACACCGCCTGCTGCGCGGAAGTGATGGCAAGGTCCAACGTGATCAACGAGGTGATGACCAGCCACACCCAGGTCACGGTTCTGCCGATGCGCACGAGTTTGCCTTCATCAAAACGCTTGAGCACGGACACTGCGCCAATGGCGAGCAGCCAGCACACGGCTATCCCGCTTTCTCCGGGCAACAGCAGTAACAAGCCGAGCAGAGACAGGATCGCGAACGCAGGCTTGAGAGAGCGGAACGCCAGCACCACGGCAAACACCAGCACAAACACGTTCCAGAGTGACCATCCCTCGAGCCAGCTTTCCGGGGCACTGTCGACACCTTCTGCCCACAGCAGGCGCCAACCCGGTGGCAGGTGCAGCGTGCCGGTCAGCGACTGCGCATCAACGCGCCAGCCATTGGCAAGCTGCTCCGCATCACGCGCAACCGCGCTGACGGATTCAATGATGTAGTTCCCTTGTTGCAACTCGATGCCGGGTTCTCCGCCGCCCACGGTGTTCACGAGCTCAGGTTCGCCATCGAGTTCAATGCGCCCCAGCGGATAACTCGCGGCCAGGCGTTTTGCCTGCCGGATCTGTGCGCTCAGGCGATCTTTGACGATGAAACCGTCACCCGCAAAGTTCACCCAGATTTCACGGCTCACACCGATGGCGTCAGGTGGTGGATCAGGATTGCCGCGCTGCAGCTCACTCAGTTCGAGAGGCTGGTCCTTCGAGACCAGAAATCCCTGCGCCCCCTCGCCATTGAATCCGCCACCAAATTCCGGCCAGTCGACCTGCGAAAGATCCATGCCCGGAGCGCCACCCGCTTCAACCAGGCGAAGGTTCCGGTCCGGCACAAACCCCCAGATTTCCTGTGACGGCCAGATGTCGCCGCGCTGTTCCATGCCGATGGAGGTGAGCACCTTGTTCGCCCGCGCGCCGAAGCGGATTTCATGCTCACCGGCAATGGCCTGCACTTCGAGATCACCGTTCGCGGCGATACGCGCCGGCAGATCGGATTCGAAGGCCATCAGCTCAAACCCGTCGAGCAGCGCTCTGCCGAGCGAGATGAGCCGTGGCCGGCCGGCCACATCGAGGCTCACCACGGTTTGCGTCGACAGGGGCTCGTTGTCCACCACCAGCCGATACACATCCACGGTCTGTGTATCGGCGACTTGCGCAGTTTCAATCGCAGTGTTCCGTGCCAGCACCACGGCGCCGTCACGGACCAGGGGCTGAGGAACAGATTCGCCATCCACGGTGAGTGCAAGCAATCCGAACTGCGCCGGAACCGGGACGGAAGCGGGGCGATGCGCCCAGCGGATTTCACCCGCCAGGGTATGCGTGCCTGCTTCAAGACGAACCAGCGGCTGATCCTGACCGGTAACAGCGACCGGATTGCCGTTTGCAGTGACGTCGATCGGCCGAAGGGCTGTGCTTCCAGGCAAAGGCACGTTCACTGCAGCAAACGTGCGCACGGTCATCACGAAAGACAGCCGTTCGCCGACATTGAGCCCGATGCGGCTGATCCATGTACATCGGGTCACATCACCGGACATCGCATCCGCAGGACAGTTTCTCTCGGGATGCGCTTCGTTGATCCACTGCACCCAGGGATCGAGTTCCGCAGGCACATAAGGCGTTGCAGCGTGCAGCGAGAAAGGCCAGGAGATGAGCAGCCCGAACAGGGCGATCAGCCGGTTTTGCATCCCCTCTCTCCCGCTGCACACAGTTGCGCAGGAGAATAATCCTGCAGCATCGGGCCTGCCACTACCGCACGTTTGCGGAGTTCATCGTGTGTTCATCTGCTTGTCAGCGACAGGCACGAATACGATCAGATCCCACCCATGCAGAGATACTTGAGCTCGAGGTAGTCATCGAGGCCGTATTTCGATCCTTCATGTCCCTGCCCTGATTCCTTGATGCCACCAAAGGGTGCCGTCGGATTAGATACGAGGCCCTCGTTGATCCCGACAATGCCGTACTCCAGCGCTTCGCTCACCCGCCACACGCGGCCGACATCCCGCGAGTAGAAATAACAGGCGAGGCCGAACGGCGTGTCATTGGCCATGCAGATCGCTTCGGCTTCATCACGGAATCGAACCAGCGGCGCCACCGGGCCAAAGATCTCTTCATTAAAGACCCGCATGCGGGTATCGACGTTGGCGAGAATGGTGGGTTCAACGAAACAGGCGCCCAATGCCGAACGTTTACCGCCCGTCACCACGCGGGCGCCTTGTTGCACGGCATCATCCACCATCGCCATAACAGTGTCGGCGGCACCCTCGTCGATGAGCGGGCCGATGGTGATTCCGGCATCGATGCCGTTACCGACTTTCAGTGTCGCCACCGCACTCGCGAGTTTCTGCGCAAACGTATCGTGCACCTGGTCCTGCACCAGAATGCGGTTCGTACAGACGCAGGTTTGCCCGGCGTTGCGGAATTTCGAGGCCATGGCTCCCGCTACCGCCGCATCGAGGTCGGCATCATCAAAAACGATGAAGGGCGCATTGCCACCCAGTTCCATCGATGTGCGTTTCACCGTGGCCGCACACTCCGCCATGAGTGTTTTGCCAACGGGCGTCGAGCCGGTAAAGGTCAACTTCCGCACGATGGGATTGCCCGTGAGTTCCGCGCCGATTTGCGCCGTATTGCCGGTCACCACGTTGATGACGCCATCCGGGATACCCGCACGCTGCGCCAGTTCCGCAATCGCATAGGCTGAAAGCGGTGTGGCGTTGGCGGGTTTGCAGACAACGGTACAGCCCGCGGCAAGGGCAGGCGCGACCTTGCGCGTCAGCATCGCGTTGGGAAAATTCCACGGTGTGATGCATGCCACGACACCTACCGGTTGTTTGATGACCACAATCCTCTGGTGCGGTGCGGCTGCGGGAATGACGTCACCGTAGACCCGCCGTGCCTCTTCGGCGAACCACTCCACATAACCCGCGCCATAGGCAATCTCACCTTTGGCTTCAGCCAGCGGCTTACCCATTTCGGCGGTGAGGATTTCCGCGAGATCCGACTGGTTGGCCATCATCAGATCAAACCAATTGCGAAGCAGTTCGCCGCGGGCCTTGGCGGTGAGCGCGCGCCAGGCAGGCAGCGCGCGTTCGGCGGCTTCAATGCCTCGCCGGGTTTCCGCGGTACCACAACGGGCCACCTCAGCGATCACTTCACCCGTCGCCGGATTGTGTACGGCAAGTGAAGCGCCTGAGTCTGCTTCGATCCACCGCCCATCGATGAACGCCCGGGTACGAAGCAAACCCGGATCCTTGAGGCGTTGCGTCAAGCTGCCCATACCGTGCTCTCCTGAATTGCCATGCAATTGCGCTCTGTAGCTGATCTCTGCAATTGCTTTAGTCCGTCCGACTCTGCTACCGAGTAGCTGAGATTACAATCAACACCCCATCCATTACCTATCGATCCCGGAAACAACAATGAGCAAGATCCAGACAGACCCCCGCATTGACCCCCGCATCAAGGCCATCATGGGTAACTTTCCGGTGGTGAGCAGTGGCAATAGCCCGGATCGGAAAAGCATGCTCGCGGCGGCCAACACCCCGGAAGCCCTTGCCCGGCGGGAAGCCTCACAGGCGATGTTCAAGATGATGGATAACGAAGCGATTGCGCCGTCCGGAAATCTTGACATCCAAACACTGGAATTCCATTCGCGCCCGGACAACAACACGATCAACGTGCTTTTCATCAAGCCGAAAGACGTCACCAATCCCGCTTGTGTGGTGTACTTCCACGGCGGTGGCATGATGACTATGTCCGCTTTCGACGGCATGTATCGCGCCTGGGGTCGCATCATCGCCAACCAGGGTGTGGCCGTGGCGATGGTGGACTTCCGCAACTGTCTGACCGCGTCGTCATCCCCCGAAGTCAAACCGTTTCCTGCAGGACTGAATGACTGCGTATCCGGGGTGAAGTGGGTGCATGCGGAGGCCAAGACACTCGGCATCGATGCGGACCGGATCATCCTTGCCGGTGAAAGTGGCGGCGGCAATCTCACCCTCGCCACCGGGCTGAAGCTGCGCAAGGATGGCGACCTCGGTCTGATCAAGGGCATGTTCGCGCTGTGCCCCTACATCGCCGGCGCATGGCCGGATCCTCGTTATCCCTCGAGTACCGAGAACAACGGGCTTCTGCTCGACCTGCACAACAACACCGGCGCCATGGCGTACGGCATTGAAGCCTTCAATCGCAAGGACCCGCTCGCTTGGCCAGGGTTCGCCACGGAAGAAGACGTGAAGGGACTGGTACCTACCATCATCAGCGTCAATGAGTGTGACCCTCTGCGTGATGAAGGAATCGAGTTCTATCGGCTCCTGCTGCGGGCCGGGGTCCCTGCACGTTGCCGAACGATCAATGGCACCATCCACGGCACGGAGATCTTTGCCATCGCCTGTCCTGATGTGAGCCGCGATACCGCCCAGGCGATTGCGGCATTTGCGCGGGGTGGCTGAAGGTTTGATGACCCGGTGATGCCTGCGAAGCAACGGCGATGGCTGCTCACCGTCATCAGTATCGGTATCGGGCTGCTGCTGCCATTGCTGCTCCTCGAAGTGGTGCTCCGGTTTCTGCCGGTAAATGAAGGTCTGCGAACGGAGCCCGTCAACGCTCAAAATCCGGTGCCCCGGTTCGCGCCGAACCGGACGTCGACCTTTTCGCGCGGCTGGAATTTCAGCATCGTCAACATGGTGCGGACCAACAACTACGGGTTCGTGAATGACCAGGACTACGACCCTGCTGATACCCAGTCGCTCATCGCTGTGATCGGTGACAGCTACGTCGAAGCGATCATGGTTCCGTACGCGCAAACGGCCGCCGGACAACTGGCTCAGGCCTTTGGAAGTCAGGCACGCGTGTATTCTTTCGGTGCATCAGGCAGTGCGCTGTCCCAGTATCTCGCCTACGCCCGCTATGCACGGGATCAGTTCCAACCCGATGCGCTGCTGATTCTGGTCGTTGGCAACGACTTCGATGAAAGTCTGCAGAAATAAAAGGACTGGCCAGGCCAAACACTGTTTGCAGAGGATGGAGCTGGCAACCTGTCCCTCGTGCGCCGTGACTTCGAACCCTCCTTGCCCCGCCTTGCCGCACAACAGTCCGCGCTGGCCATGTATCTGCTCACCAACGTCGGACTGAACGGAGTGCAACGCTTGTGGCAGACGTGGTGCAAACCCGCGGCGGAAACCTCGATCGGCAATACGGCGGCAACGGCGACATCCGAAAGCCTAGAAGACTCCAGACGCGCCGTAACTGCCTTTCTCTCCATGCTGCCAGAGGAGTCGGTGGTACCGCCCGGAGAGATAATCATCGCCACAGATGCCAACCGTCAGTTAATTTATGGCCAGATCGATCCGGATGTAGCTGCGAACAGCTGCTTCGAAGTGATGCGCGAGTTGCTGATGGCTGAAGCCCGCAGCAGCGGCTGTCAGATCATCGGCCTGCGAGGACCGTTTGTGGAGCACTGGGCAAAACACGGCGAACGTTTTGAATGGGCGGACGA
>VGVE01000161.1 GCA_016874135.1 Gammaproteobacteria bacterium
AATGGCACAAACACCGGAATCGCGGGCAACCGCACGCTCAAGACCCGTTCCGACCAGTGGCTTTTCGGCACGCAGCGTCGGCACGGCTTGTCGCTGCATGTTGCTGCCCATGAGCGCGCGGTTCGCGTCATCGTGCTCAAGGAACGGAATAAGCGCGGCTGCCACAGAAACGACCTGTTTGGGGGAAACGTCCATGTAGTCGACGTTTTCACGGTTGGTCTTCGCAAACTCGTTCTGATGCCGTACATCCACCAGCTCTTCAGCAAAGCGGCCCTGACTGTCGAGCGGAGCACTGGCCTGAGCGATGACGAACTCTGCTTCATCGATCGCGGACAGATAGTCAACATTGTCTGTTACCCGGCCATCCACCACTTTGCGGTAGGGAGATTCCAGGAAGCCGTATTCATTGGTACGCGCATAGGTTGCAAGGCTGTTGATCAGGCCGATGTTCGGGCCTTCCGGCGTTTCGATTGGACACACCCGCCCATAGTGGGTCGGATGCACGTCGCGAACTTCGAAGCCAGCACGCTCACGCGTCAGGCCACCCGGTCCCAATGCCGACACGCGGCGCTTATGGGTGACTTCTGACAGTGGATTGTTCTGGTCCATGAACTGCGACAGCTGACTGGATCCGAAAAATTCCTTGATCGCAGCGGCAACCGGCTTGGCGTTGATCATATCCTGGGGCATGAGTCCTTCGCTCTCTGCCAGGCTCAATCGCTCCTTCACTGCTCGTTCGACCCGGATAAGGCCGACACGGAATGCGTTCTCCGCCATTTCTCCAACACTGCGGACGCGGCGATTGCCGAGGTGGTCGATGTCATCAACCGTGCCTTTGCCGTTACGGATGTCGATCAACGTGCGCAGTACGGCAATGATGTCCTCGCGGGCCAACGTACCAGACCCGAGAATCTCCTCACGTCCCAGACGCCGGTTGAACTTCATACGACCCACGTTGGTGAGGTCGTAACGTTCCGACGAGAAAAACAGGTTGTTGAACAGGTTCTCCGCCGCTTCGCGTGTGGGCGGTTCACCAGGCCGCATCATCCGGTAAATCTCAACCAGCGCTTCGAGACGGTTGTTGGTCGGATCGATACGCAGCGTATCCGAAATGAACGGGCCACAATCCAGTTCGTTGGTGTAGATCGTTTCGATTTCAGAAACACCGGCTTTCTTCAGTTTGTCGAGAACATCTCCAGTGATCGGGGTGTTACACGGCACGATGATTTCGCCCGTGGAAGGATCCACAAGATTTCGAGCTACGGTGCGCTCAAGCAGATAGTCCCGTGGTACTTCCAGGGTCTTGAGACCACTCTGTTCGAGCAAACGGACATGACGCGCAGTGACGCGCTTGCCGGTTTCAACGATGACGCGGCCGTTACCATCGATGATGTCGAAGGTGGCCACATCACCGCGCAGACGCTCCGGGATCAGATCGATCGCGAATCCGTCTTCCTTAACGTAGAAGACGTTCTTGGCGAAGAAAAGATCCAGGACGTCCTCGGAGCTGTACTCAAGGGCGCGCAGCAGGATCGAAGCGGGCAGTTTGCGACGGCGATCGATCCGTACGAACACGCAGTCCTTCGGGTCAAACTCGAAATCCAGCCACGAGCCGCGGTAAGGAATTACCCGAGCGGAATAGAGAAGCTTCCCGGATGAATGAGTCTTGCCCCGGTCATGATCAAAAAATACCCCGGGTGATCGGTGCAGCTGGGATACCACGACGCGCTCGGTGCCATTCACAACGAACGTGCCGTTTTCAGTCATGAGCGGGATCTCGCCCATGTAGACTTCCTGCTCCTTCACATCCTTGATGGCTTTGTTGGCGGACTCCTTGTCATAGATGATCAGCCGAACCTTGACGCGCAGTGGAGCGGCATAGGTTGTACCGCGGAGCACACACTCCTTCACGTTGAACGGCGGTGTGCCCAGCCGGTAATCGACGTACTCAAGCGCAGCACTTCCGGAATAACTGACGATAGGGAACACCGAGCGAAAAGCGGTGTGAAGGCCCACGTCCTTACGCTGCTCAGGACCTTTCCCGAGCTGCAGGAACTGGCCGTAGGAGTCCACCTGGATCGCAAGCAGGTAAGGCAGGTCCATCGCTTCGGGCAACTTGCCGAAGTCCTTACGAATACGCTTCTTCTCGGTAAAACTATACGCCATACGTTTCTCCTGAGAGTTTTACACCATCATCACTGCCGACTAACGCCAGCAATCGAAATGGCCCAAGACCGGTACGCGGAGAACCGCGACCGGCCCGTTCTGGAACAGACATTCCGATCCGCAAACAGCGCGGATTACTTCAGCTCCACCTTGGCGCCAGCTTCCTCAAGCTGCTTCTTGATGTCTTCTGCATCGGCCTTGCTGATCCCTTCCTTGACGTTGGCCGGTGCGCCATCTACCAGATCCTTCGCTTCTTTCAGACCGAGACCGGTCACCGCGCGTACGACCTTGATGACGTTGACCTTCTTGTCACCAGAGGAGGACAGAACGACGGTGAATTCCGTCTGCTCTTCCGCCTTGGCTGCGCCACCATCGCCACCACCGCCTGCAGGTGCTGCGGCTACTGCTACAGCTGCGGTTACACCGAACTTCTCTTCCATTGCCGCGATGAGGTCGACAACTTCCATCACGCTCATCTGCGCGATCGCTTCAAGGATCTCGTCTTTGGACAGTGCCATTCAAATTCTCCTGATTTCTTTCCAAACCCGTAATTGGTTTCGCAGGGTGACCGCTATCAACCTGCCGCCTGTTTTTGGTCACGAATTGCAGCAATCGTCCGTACCAGCTTGCCGGGCACCTCATTCATGGTGCGGGCGAGCTTGGCGATGGGCGCTTGCAGTGTTGCCATGAGCATGGACAGCGCCTGCTCCCGTGTCGGCATCTTAGCCAAGCGATCGATATCGCTTGCAGCCAACAGCTTGCCGCCGATCGACAGTGCCTTTACCTGGAGCTTTTCGTACTCCTTGGCAAAGTCTTTCAGCAGACGGGCGGCAGCACCGGGATCATCCTTCGAGAAGGCCAGCAGCGTCGGGCCGGTGAACGCCTCTTTGAGGCATTCATACTCCGTACCTTCCACAGCACGACGGGCCAATGTGTTGCGGATGACCCGCAAATACACTCCCGACTCCCGTGCGCGTTTGCGCATGGTCGTCATCTGGGTGACCGTCATACCACGATAATCTGCCAGCACTGCCGAAAGGGCTTTCACCGCAACTTCGTTGACTTCGGCAACTATTTCCTGCTTTTGCTCGAGTCTCAGTGCCACGTTTTACTCCTTGGATATCGCCGATATCCGACTGCTTTGGTTGCACGCTTGCACCGCACAACCCCCATTACGGCGACTCCAGTCCGGAACCCAGGCGGTTTCGGGTTTCGAGTTCTGCCGTCTGCGTAGGCATTGCATTAAGGCTTTCGGGTGGGCATCACTGCGAACGCGTTCGCACGAGTACCTACTTTCAGCCGCCATACGGTTTTTGACGGATCGCGCCCCCTTCCAAAACTTAAGCCGGGAGCGCGCCTTCAAATCTTTCTGGAATTCTCCGTCAGACTTCCAGAGATGTCTGATCGACAACGAGCCCTGGGCCCATCGTCGTCGACAGTGTGATCTTCTTGAGATAAATCCCCTTCGCCGAAGCGGGCTTGGCCCGCTTGAGGTCGTTGAGCAACGCCTCGAGGTTTTCTTTCACCTGAACCGTACCAAAGCCGACCTTGCCAAGACTGCCGTGAATGATGCCAGCCTTATCGGTCCGGAACTGGACCTGGCCGGCTTTCGCATTACGCACGGCGCCGCCAACGTCTGCGGTCACGGTACCGGTTTTGGGGTTCGGCATCAGACCACGTGGACCAAGGATCTTTCCCAGCTGGCCAACGATTCGCATCGTGTCTGGCGATGCGATTACCACGTCGAAATCGAGATTGCCGCTCTTCACGCGGTCGGCAAGGTCTTCCATGCCAATGATGTCAGCACCGGCCGCTTTGGCAGCCTCCGCACCGGCACCCTGGGCAAACACCGCAACGCGCACAGTCTTGCCTGATCCGTGCGGCAATGTCGTCGCGCCGCGGACAACCTGGTCAGACTTTCGCGGGTCGACGCCGAGGTTGATTGCGACGTCAATGGACTCCGTGAACTTCGCTTTTGAAATCTCACCGAGAAGGTTTACCGCTTCATCAATCGGGTACTGTCGTGAGCGGTCGATCTTTTCCTCGATGGCTCGCATCCGCTTGGATGGTTTTGGCATGTCAGACGCCCTCCACATCAATACCGGAGCTGCGAGCGCTGCCAGCAATCGTTCGTACAGCAGCGTCAAGGCTTGCTGCAGTCAGGTCCGGCATCTTCAGCTTCGCGATATCTTCCAGCTGAGCACGTGTTACCTTTCCGACTTTCACCGAATTGGGTTTGGAACTTCCTTTCGGAATACCGAGCGCCTTACGCAGCAACACCGATGCTGGCGGTGTTTTCATAATGAAGGTATAGGAACGGTCAGAGTAGACCGTGATGATCACCGGTATCGGCAACCCGGGTTCAATGCCTTGTGTCTGCGCGTTGAAGGACTTGCAAAAGTCCATGATGTTAACGCCATGCTGACCAAGCGCAGGGCCGACGGGCGGACTGGGGTTTGCCTGTCCGGCCTTCACCTGCAACTTGACGTAGGCAGTGATCTTGCTCGCCATGTTTGCTCCTGTTCGGGTGCATACGTGTGGCCACGAAGGCACACACTCCCCTTGTTTTTTTCCTGTCACTTCGACAAGGTCGCCGTGACGGGCTCTTCTCTTCTTTTTCTTTCGCTTCTTTTCTTTTGCCTCGACCCGCTCTCTTCAGTCCGCTGTGTTGTGCGGACTACGTGTCTGCTATTCGCTGGTCAGGCTTTTTCGACCTGGCTGAAGTCCAGCTCGACCGGGGTTGAACGTCCAAAGATGGTGACTGCGACGTTCAGCCGGTTTTTCTCATAGTTCACTTCTTCGACGATGCCATTGAAGTCGTTGAACGGGCCATCGACCACACGAACGACTTCACCGGGTTCAAACACAGTTTTGGGGGTCGCCTTCTCACTGCCCACCCGGATCCGGTCGAGGATCGCCTGTGCTTCACGTTCTGAAAGAGGCGCGGGCCGGTCGGCCTTGCCACCAATAAACCCCATGACCCGCGGCGTTTCCTTAACGAGATGCCACGTCTCATCGTTCAGTTCCATCTCGACCAATACGTAACCCGGGAAGAACTTGCGTTCGCTGCGGCGCTTCTGTCCCGCACGCATTTCAACTACTTCTTCCGACGGTACGAGAATCTCTCCAAAGAACTCGCCCAGAGAGGACAGACCAACCCTCTCCTTCAGCGCACGCGCAACACTCTTCTCAAAGCCCGAGTAGGCGTGTACCACGTACCATCGTTTAGACATGTCTGTATTTCCTGTTCCGGCCGCGGGAATCCTGGTTCAGCGCCCTGGTATTGGCTGCATGGATCATCCGATAACCGCCGCAACAAGCGAGCCCAACATCCAGTCGAGCAACCACAACAACAACGAAAACAACGCAATCAGCACAAGGACAACGAGGGTTGTCTGTGTTGTTTCCTGGTTGGTTGGCCACACCACCCTACGTATTTCACCACGGGCTTCCCGCAGCAAATCCCAGACGGCTTCGCCCTTCTCGGTCATCGCTCCGACATAGACCGCTGCCGCCGCAATCACCACCAATCCGATCACTCGCAGCAGAACGGATTGGTCCTGAAAGTACCAGTTGCCGAAGACTCCTCCAGCAACCAGCAACGCAAGGCCAAGCCACTTCGCCCAATCGAGCGCGTGCCCGGATCCAGCTTCAGTACCAGTACTCACTCGAACATCAACCTTTCTTGAGTGGCCCCGTTTCGAGAATCACAAGCTCGCCGTCCAGACAACTACTGCCGTCGGGGCAACCCGCCTCCTGCCGGAGGCCATCCGTCTGATCGTCCACTTCGCTACGCGATATCACTACGCCACCCGTACTTGGCAGGCCAGGAGGGAATCGAACCCCCAACCTGCGGTTTTGGAGACCGCCGCTCTGCCAATTGAGCTACTGGCCTAGTGTTTTTGCGGAGGACGGGCAGACCAACATCTTCCCGCCCGGCGCGCCTTCTGTTTTTCAGATGATTGTTACTTGATGATCGTGGTGACAACACCAGAACCCACGGTCCGTCCGCCTTCCCGGATCGAAAACCGCTGCTGAACATTCATCGCAATCGGACTGATC
>VGVE01000162.1 GCA_016874135.1 Gammaproteobacteria bacterium
CGCCGAGTTCAGGGGCCAGCAGCGAGTACACCGCTTTGCGGTCTTCGAAGTCGTGAGTAATGGCGACGATGCTGAGTTCATCTGCGCCGGTATCCGCCACCAGTTGCCGGAGTGAAGCGCCGACCGACTCTGGCGTACCAATGAACTGGCGTCGCCGCCGACCCTCCACCAGCTTCTCTTCTGCCTCGGAAAAGTGATGGGCTCGCACACTGTCGAGTGAAGGGAATGGCGTGAACTGGCCGGTTTCGAAACGTGTTCGCCAAAGATCGCCACTGCGCGCCAGCAGCATTGCCCTGTCTTCCGTTTCGGCGCAGATCACTGCCACTCCGACGCCCACACGAGGGGCAGGACAAAAGGCCGACGGTCTGAAATCGCGGCGATAAACCTGCAACGCTTTTTCCATCGCGGATTGGCTGATGAAGTGGGCATAACAAAAAGGCGCACCAAAGTGTGCCGCGAGCATCGCGCCATCCGGCGTCGACCCCAGCACCCACGTCTCTGGTGGCACTTCCGGAACCGGCAGCGCCTTCACTGGATTCAACGCCTCGGTAAATGTTGGGGTGTCGTGCACGAAAGCCAGGAGGTCGGCAAAGCGTGCCGCAAAATACTCCATGCCGACTTTTGAACCATAGGCAAGCGCTGCTGCGGTTAACCCATCACTGCCCGGTGCACGACCGATGCCCAGGTCAATACGTCCAGGATGCAAGGTGGCCAGCAGCTTGAAGGTTTCTGCAACCTTGAGCGGCGAGTAGTGCATCAGCATCACGCCACCGGATCCCACACGAATATGGTTGGTGTGTGTGGCGATATGACCGATGAGGATTTCCGGCGCACATCCTGCGAAGGATGCTGAACTGTGGTGTTCAGCCACCCAATACCGGTGATAGCCGAGCGCTTCGGTGAACTGTGCGAGTTCCACACTCTCGCGAAGCGCGCGTGTAGCATCCCCGCCTTCAACGATCGGTGACTGGTCGAGAACACCAACCTTCAGGTTCATGAATGGGCGCGCGCCACCAGATCTTTGCCGATCACGCGAATGGCCAAGGTCTCTTCTGCTCCTTCGAAGATCGAAAGCACGCGTGCGTCGACAAAGTAGCGGCTGACCGGCGTTTCCTCCGCATACCCCATGCCGCCGTGGATCTGAAGCGCCTCGCTCGTCACCCACTCCGCTGATCTACAGGCGATGAGTTTCACCAGACTTGCTTCCATCGCACCTTCACCCGCATCCATCAAGCGCGCGACGTTGTAGGTGAATTGCTGGCAGGCCGCGAGGGCCATGCCCATGCGCGCGATCTTGGCGAGGGTTAACGGATAACTTGCCAGCGCTGCACCGAAGACATGACGCTCTTGCGCGTACTGCATCGCCGCATCCATCGCGGCCTGCATCAGGCCGCATGCCCTCGCCGCAGTCTGCAGGCGCCCGCCCATGAAACCGCGCATCGTGAAATAGAAACCCCGGCCTTCCCCCGCTTTCTCGCCGATGAGATTGGCTGCGGGAACAAACCAGTTGTCATAACGCATCTCGAACGAATGCATGCCTCGATAGCCGATCGTCGGGATGGCTCGTCCGGTCAGGGCCCCTCCTCCCGGCTGTTCGTGGCGGAACGAGTGACCGTCACTCGAAGGCTTTTCCACCACAAAAAGCGATAAGCCCTTGTGCAGTGGCCGGGCAGCCGCATCGGTCCGAGCGAGCACCAGGATCGCGCCGGCTTTGCCGGCAAACGTACACCAGGTTTTGTTGCCGTTCAGAACCCAGCCGCCTTCGGCACGTTCGGCGCGCAGTGTCACTGCCGCCACATCGGAACCCGTATCCGGTTCTGTAACCGAGATCGCACAGAGCCGTTCTCCCGCCGCGAGGCTCGGTAACCAACGGGACTGCTGCTCTTCCGTGCCACCTTCCATGATGGCGCGGGCCATGATTTCAGGCCGGGTAATGAGGCTGCCGGCAGCGCCAAGGGATGCCCGCGACAACGCCTGGGTCACCACCACCATACCGAGGGAGTCTTCATGGTCATCGGGCTTGAGCCCACCGAAGCGGTTCGGTACCGAGAGACCAAAACAACCCATCTCACGCAGGGGATTGAGGATCGTATCGGGAATAATCAGATCGCCGCGGTGGATGTCGGCCGCACGCGGCATCACCACATCGCGGCCAAACTGTTCGAAGCTCTCCCGCATCAGACGCTTCTCGGTATCAAGACCCTCATTTGGCTCGCTGGAGCGTCGTTCGAGCAGGCCGCGACCGATGTCCTGCAATGTCGCAGACGACAACGCTGTACCTGACTTGAGCGGAACGAAGTCGGCGGGCTGAAGCCCGAAGTCCTGAGCCCGGTTGCATAACCGTTGGTGGACGTCGGTCACGACCTGCGTTGCCCAGGTGTTGGCCAGCTGACTCAGAAACTCCCGATCGGTATCGGCCGTAGCCGCGAAATTGCAGAGCGCCTGCGCACTGTCGAGCTCGGCACGGCTGCGTGCCGCGTCATACAGCTCAAGCTGCTCGCGATCGAGATCCCCCTGCAGGTGGGCACAGGCACGCTGCAGCAACGTCTGCACATCCGCGAGCGTCGTAGTGATGTTTTGCATGCAGTTCCCCGTCAGTCGTAAGCGCCGACGATGCATACCGCGGCGACGTTGGACATGGGTGATCCACCCAGATTGTGCGTCATGCCAATACGTGGATCGTTCAACTGACGGTCGCCCGCGCGGCCGGTCAGTTGCAGATACATCTCGTACAGCATGCGGATGCCGGAAGCTCCGATGGGATGCCCGAAACACTTGAGCCCCCCATCGATCTGACACGGAATCTGCCCATCCGCATCATAGAAACCATCCATCACGTCACGGATTGCGCCGCCCTCCGGAGAGAGCTGCAAATCCTCCATCGTCACGAGTTCAGTGATAGAAAAGCAGTCATGGCATTCGAACATCGACACTTCGTCTCGCGCCTTGCGGATACCGGCCTCCTTGTAGGCCTTCGCGGCAGCAATGCGGGTGGTATGGAAATAACTGCCATCCCAGGAGTTGTGACCCGATTCTGACCCGTTGGAGAGCGCCAGTTGCAACGCCTTAATGCTGACGATGCGCGACTTGCCGAGGCTCCTGGCTATTTCCGGTGTGGTCACGATGGCACAGGCTGCGCCGTCGCTGACACCACAACAATCAAAAAGTCCGAGCGGCTCCGCGATCATCGGTGCATTGAGCGCCTGTTCTTCGGTGATAGGTTTCTGCAGGTGGGCTTTGGGGTTTTTGGCCCCATTGGCATGACTTTTCACGGAGACATGAGCAATTGCCCGCTTCAGATCGTCCCGTGAAACGCCGTGTTTGGCCCGGTACGCACTGGCCAGCTGCGCGAAGTTCCCCGGAGCGGAACCGTTAGCAGCCCACTGTGGCGACAACGTGCCACCACCTCCGGCGGGAAGGCCGCCATAACCGGTGTCTTTGAGTTTTTCAACGCCAAGCGCCAGGGCGATGTCAGTAGCGCCGGAAGCCACGGCATACACGGCTCCACGAAACGCTTCGGAACCGGAAGCACAAAAGTTCTCGACACGGGTGACGGCGATGTTCGGCAGACGCAGCGCGATGGAGAGTGGCAAGCCGCCTTTGCCGACGTTGATTTCTTCGAAGTGTGTGGAGAACCAGGCCGCATCGATCTGGCTCACATCGATGCCTGCATCACCAATCGCTTCGGTGAAGGCCTCGACCATCAGTTCTTCCGCGCCACAGTCCCAGCGCTCGCCAAAGCGAGAACATCCCATGCCAAGGATAGCGACCTTGTCCTTGATGCCTGCTGCCATGTTTGTCTCCGTCTGCTAATCGGTCTCGAAACTGATCTCTTTGTTTGCCGTGACCTGGTCAAGTCAACGACCGCTCAGGGGCTGCTTTCCAGAAATATCTGACGAACCCGCGAATGCGATCCACTGACTTGATACGAAACACCATGCGCACGGCAGTACCCACGTCGATCTGTCCCACCGTGACATCGGTGAAATCCGTCATGAACCGGCCACCATTCTTGAAACTGATCATGCCGTAATGCGCCGGAGGCTCGGCGGTGTAGGTCAGGAAGTCCGCTGACCAGGTGACGATGTTCGCCTTTTCTTCGCGAAAAGAATGCGGCTCCTGACTGTGTACTGCACGGCACTGCGGATTCACGCAGATGTCCGTACGTGGAAACTGCAGGGTTCCACATATGGTACATCGTCCACCGACAAGGCCGGTGAGCATGTCGCGCTTGCGCCAGGTCACCGTCAGCGCGGTCTTGAAATCATCCTTATCTGCGCGCATGCCCTTTTCGAGCACGACCAGATTGTTGAAAGCAAGGTACTTCGAGTAGTTGGTTTCTGCCATCCGCGTAGCGAGCGCGGCCTGAAAACAGGCGCCAATTCGCCGCGCCGCTTCAACATCACCGATTCGCAGCACGATGGCATCGCAGCCTTGACCGAAACCGCACAGCACGATGATCTGACCGGCGGCGATCCCGTCCTGGCTGAGCCTTGCCGCCAGCATTACCAGCGGATGGGCCACACCGGTTTCACCAACCTGTGCTGCTAGCGTATCGGCGACTGCACCGGGCGGCACGCCAGCCGCTTTGCCAATGCTGGCTACCGCGCCACGAATGGTGCTCGGCAGGATGAAGTGCGCCACATCGGCCGGTTTTACGCCGGCTTTAGCCAGCGCTTTGCCCACCGCGTCGGGAACGATACGCGCGAGGCCCTCATCTCGAATCCACCGCTCTTCCCAGCCGTAATCGAATTCTTCACCTGCACCGCGAAAGTGGTCGATGAAGTCCACCGTAACGGTGTGACACGCGAGGAACTCGAGCGCGATGTTTTGTTCGCATGCAGTGTTTAAAAGGTTATTGGACAGGCGCACGGCTACGGCGCCGTCACCGAAGTCGAGTTCTCCCGGACTCGCCGCCTTGGTCCTTCGTTTGTCACCTGTCACCAGGAGCGCACTGGCGTGCAACCCGCCTTTGACCGCAGCGATGCCTTGTATCAGCGCGCTCGTACCCGCACGTTGTGAGGCCCCCGCATCCAGCGTTGCAATGTCTTCCGGCAGATTGAGTGCTCCGGCGACGATCCCGGCGTGCTGACGATCCGCAAAAGGTGCCGAAGTACTCGCGAACAGCAGGCAGTCCACGTCGCGGGAATCGCCGAGACATACCCTGGCCGCCTCAACACCCATCGTGACCGCGTCTTCGTCCCAGTTGCACATGGTGCGCTCGCCCTGGGCTTTGCCGGCGAGACCCGGATCCGCCCAACGATGGGCATCGACGATCGCCTTGCGGGCAAGACGCAATCGCGGAAGGTAGACCGCGAGGGCAGAGATTCCAACCATGAAACTGTCCAGTAATCCCGGGTTCTTCGCGCAAAAAGCCGTGCGCCAAATGGGGTGCACCGTGTACCACCTGAAGTATACGGGAATCCCTGCATGCGGCGCCCCGGTGCCTGAGTGCACAATGCGCATCCCAACAGCCGATCCAATGTCATGACCGTTGATGTCACCCAGGTGCGTCAGTATTTCATCCAGTTGCAGGAAATCATCTGCGCACAACTGGAGACCTTTGAACCGCTGGCACGATTCAGCACGGAGGACATTCCCGGACCTGGCGGCGCCCTAGCCCGCCCGCGGGTGCTGGCAAGGGGGATTGTGATCGAGAAGGCTGCGGTGCAGTTCACCCACAGTATCGGGCCAACCCTGCCACCGGCTGCCACCGGACGGAATCCCCACCTCGCCGGCCGACCGTTCCAGGCGGTCGCAATCTCGATGATCGTGCACCCTCGCAACCCTTATGTGCCGACCACTCACCTGAATCTGCGTTATTTCGTCGTCGATGGTGTGGATGGCACCTGGTACTTCGGAGGTGGGTTCGATCTTACCCCATACTATCTCTTTCCCGAAGACTGTGTGCACTGGCACGAGGTCTCTGCTCGCGCCGCCGGGGTACACTACCCGATGATGAAGAAGGCCTGTGACGAGTACTTCCAGCTTCCGCATCGTGGTGAAGCCCGAGGGATTGGCGGTCTCTTTTTTGACGACTGGACCGATGGCGGCGCCGACGCGAGCTTCCGCCAGGTGCAATCAATTGGCGATGCCTTGTTACCGGCGTACTTACCGATCATCGAGAAGCGCAAGGACACACCCTTTGGCGAAC
>VGVE01000163.1 GCA_016874135.1 Gammaproteobacteria bacterium
ATCGGTCTGTGACTTAATCTGCCGAACCGCCGTGTACGTGACCCGTACGCACGGTGGTGTGGGAGGGGGAGGCCGTGAGGCTTTTCCCTATCCCGATTGGGCGGAAGCGGACTATGACTTTCGTCAGATTGATGGACAAGGCCTAGCGTGATAGTGTTACTTGCTGCCATGCCACAGTCTAGCGAACACGAAAATAGTCATAGAGGAGTTCAACATATGAAGAGAGCGTATTTCTGTCTTGCCGTGTTGTCCGCAATGTTCGTGGTCTCATCAAATGCGATTTCGGCCTCAGCGTTTCCTGATCGACCCATTCGTGTCGTAGTTCCAAATGCTGCGGGTGGTCCTATGGACATCGGCATTCGGAAGATAACCGTGGCACTAGAGAAAGCACTAGGCCAGCCCGTAATTGTTGACAATAAACCCGGAGGAAACGGATTTATCGCAGCAGAGGCGGTTGCGAAAGCAAAGCCAGATGGGTACACGGTTCTCATGGCCGCCGTAAGCCATCTATGCATCAATCCCCACCTCTTTCAGAGCATGCCGTACAACCCTGAGAAAGACTTTACGCCGGTAACTCTTGCTACGGGTGGTCAGCCTATCTTGCTCGTATCGACTCAGCTTCCAGTAAAAACTCTTTCTGAGTTTGTTTCACTGGCTAAGAAGTCGCCAGGAAAGATCACATACGGATCGCCGGCAGTTGGCTCTCCGCAGCATGTAGCAATGGAGCTTCTTGAACAATTGACTGGAATCGATCTAGTTCATGTGCCCTACAAGAACTCACCTCAGATTTTGACGGATGTTATTGCAGGTCAAATTGATGCTGTGGTGGACTTTGCAGGTTCAGCAGGATCGCAAATCACTGCTGGAAAACTGCGAGCACTTGCGATTATTGGAGATCGCAGAAAACCGGCATTCCCGACGATACCGACAGCAAAAGAGGCAGGAGTAGCTGGGCTAGAGATGACTGCTTGGGCTGGATATCTGGTTCCGGCTGGGACTTCATCCGAAGTAGTAGCGAAGCTCAACAAGGCGTTTGTCGAAGCGATCCGGTCGAAAGACTTCGTAGAGTTTATCGAGAGTGTCGGGGGTGTAGTGTACGCATCCTCCGCCGAGGAATTCGCGGCAACAATTCGCCGAGAGCATCAAAGCTGGTCTGTAGTCGTCAAGAAGGCTGGTCTTCGGCTAGACTGAAGTCATTCACCGACAAGATCCTAGGTGTGTCAGGAACTCGCCGTGTGACGCAGCCCAATCGGGTAAGGGCCGGATTCTCTCCGGCCCTTACCCGATTGGGCTGATTGCTAGAACTGATGTGCTGGCACATCGTTACTCTTGCTTTGCGCATGCCGTCACCGTCATCGTATGAATCGTGACCTCACTCTCTACATGATGTTTCGAACGTGCACCACAAACGTAGTGACGGCACCACAGAAGTTCTTGAGATCTGCGACCGCAATGCGTCCTTCATGCGAAGCCAATGACTCCTTCGATGTGGCTTCGTCGTCATAAGTCAGTTCGGCAATTCCATCAGGAAGCTCGGCGTCATTCATGCCTTTCCCTAGAAGACCAAGCTCAGAAACAACATCTTGTTGCACATACTGCCTCAAATTCGGCATTCGGCTCGCTATCGGTGCGTGCACCTCGCGCCAATGGCGCTTGAACGCTTCCATGCTCATGCCATCCTTTTTGTACAGAAGTGAGATCCTCTTGATCATGATTTTCCCTATTGAAGAATTGTCTGAGTCATCGCGTCTGCATTCCAATCTGCGATGAACACCTATTGCTATGATTGGGTCTCAATGAAGCGTTCACTGGATGCTGAATCATTCCGGGGCCGTGAGCTTGGTCGCCACTCGAACCAATACTGAGTACTTAACGCTTGCCGCCCAACGCCGAGCTTCAGCGGCACGCCACGGTGGCCGAAGGCCGCCGTGGTGGGTCCGCTGCAAGCGAATGTTCGGCTCGTCCACGGTGGCAATGCCTAAACATAACGATACTCTTGAAGGCGGCATTGATATCTCATAGGCCTTGTGTCCTCTGCATGACCACTTGCTTGCTGTCGAGACCACCAGCTTTTGGATTCGCGAGCTTTACGCCTGATCTCCTAGAAGCGCTTCTTTTCGCGACACTGCTCCTTTGCCTGGGACCACACTTTGGTCGGGCAACTCCCCATAACCAAGTTTCCATAGATCACGTATCACGTTGCTGTTGCTACTGCACTTCACACGACCAATTCTGTGTCGGCCGAACAGTTAATCAAGAGACGCATGGGTCCGGATATTCATTTATATTGAGACGGCTATCATGCTTCCCTATCATGTTGACGGGCTGCGCTTTCGTCAATTTTCGGGCTCTGTATCACACCACGAATAAGGAGACCACATGGAGGTTACCTTATAGCCAGAAAAAGGGGATGCCACGATCGTTGTTGAGCTGACAGCCGGAAGTCCCGTCCACGCCGCCGACAGTCAGATCATGGCCGTTGCCGGCCCATCGTGCGGAGAGCCTTAGATGTTGGATAGCGAAAGGTCGGCACGCAGGAAGCTTGCGAATAGTCAGGCCCGGCGGACTCGCTACGGGATTCGCATGAAGCGCTGAAGGGCTGTGCTTCAACGCCGTTCTGCAAGCCTGATCGCGCACTGCGAGCGACACCAGTTTCCTACCTGATCGCGTTGGTGTCAATCAACCGACGCCGAGAGTAATGCTGTCTCGTTGGCCTTCGTTCTCTTGAGCGGGAACAGCGCGAGCGTGGATGCAATCGCCACAGCCTGCGACTTCACGGCAACCAAAGAGGCAACTGTCTCGGCGGTCGCCAAATGACAGCAGAATCTTCAAGGCAGACCGAAAAGTAAAGCGCGGAGTGCGCGTCGCCCATCGGACGAAACTACGCCGACGGACCGTTCTCTGCTTACATCGCGCTTACACGGATCTGGCTTAAGGGCCAGAAAATCACATAAGCCATTGATTTTTGGTGGGCGGTGCTGGCTTCGAACCAGCGACCCCTGCCGTGTGAAGACAGTGCTCTACCCCTGAGCTAACCGCCCCATCCAGGAGAGGGCGCGATTGTAGTTGATGCCCGCGGGCGCCGTCTACGCCCCGGAGTCTGGAGATTGAGCCACAGGCCCCTGACATACAATACGCGCCCTTTACGGACTCCCCTCGCGTCATGATCCGCACGCGCTTCGCGCCCAGCCCCACGGGCTATCTGCACATCGGCGGCGCCCGCACGGCGTTGTTCTCCTGGGCCTATGCCCGTCGCCATGGCGGCAAGTTCATTCTCCGCATCGAAGACACGGATCAGGAGCGTTCGACCGAGGCCAGCACCCAGGCCATCCTCGACGCCATGCAGTGGCTGATGCTGGACTACGACGAAGGCCCGTTCTATCAGATGAAACGGCTGCCGCGCTACGCCGAGGTGGCGGAGGACCTGATTCGTCGCGGTCATGCTTACCCGTGTTACGCCAGCAAGGACGAGCTCGATAACATGCGTGAGCAGCAACGCGCCCGTGGCGAAAAGCCCCGCTACGATGGCCGCTGGCGGCCGGAGAATGCCCGCGGCAAGACGCCCCCGGCGGGTGTGCAGCCGGTGATCCGGTTCCGCAATCCGGACAGTGGCGAAGCGGCCTTCGACGACATGGTCAAGGGCCCGATCAGTGTCCAGAACACTGAACTCGACGATCTCGTCATCATGCGCGCGGACGGTGTGCCCACTTACAACTTTGGTGTGGTGGTGGACGACCTCGACATGAATATCACCCACGTGATCCGTGGGGATGATCACGTCAACAACACCGTCCGGCAGGTGCACATCTTCCGTGCACTGGGCGCGCAGTTACCCTTTTTCGCTCATATACCCATGATCCTGGGGTCGGATGGCGAACGCCTGTCCAAGCGCCATGGCGCGGTCAGTGTGATGCAGTACGAGGAAGAGGGCTACCTGCCCGAAGGCCTGATCAATTATCTGGCCCGCCTGGGATGGTCACACGGCAATGACGAGATCTTTTCGGTGGAGCAGCTGGTGGAGTGGTTCGATATGGAGCACGTCAACCGTTCACCGGCGCAGTTCAATCCGGAGAAACTCCAATGGGTCAACGCGCAATGGCTCAAGGCCGCGAGTGACGATCGCCTGGCGCGCCTGGTGGAGCGCTTTCTCCGCGCCGACGGGTGTGATTCGTCGCACGGCCCGGCGCTCGATCGAGTGGTGTCGCTGCTCAAGGAGCGTGCCGCGACTTTGCCCCTACTGGCGGATTCGGCAGCCTATTTCTATCGACGCCTGCATGCGCCCGAAGACCTTAAGGCGCAACACTATTGGGCGGGCCTCAAGCCGGTGATGCAGGACTTGTATGACCGGCTGGGTGGGGTGACTTGGGACAAGGCCGGTCTTCAGTCCACCATCAAGGCGGTGGTGGAAGCGCATGGACTCAAAATGCCGAAAGTGGCCATGCCCCTGCGGTTGCTCGTTACGGGCACGACTCAGACCCCGTCGATCGACGCCACCCTGGAGCTGATCGGGCGCGAAGAGGTTCTGGCGCGGCTGGGCGACGGTATCGCCGAGCTGAAATAGCGGAATTTGGCGGCGATTCGGGGTTTGCAATCGCGATTGACTTGCCTATAATCCGCGCCTTCCCACGTGGGGGTATAGCTCAGCTGGGAGAGCGCTTGCATGGCATGCAAGAGGTCAGCGGTTCGATCCCGCTTACCTCCACCAAAAATTCAATAGGTTGCGGAATGTCGCCCGAAACCTTCTTACCGTTTCTCTGCCTCCTGAGAGTTGCGCAGAAACGAGTTGGTGGGACACTCAACTACTACCATCGCGCAGCTGCAAGATAGTGGCGTTCGAATTGTTGGACACTACGCAATCGGCGGCCCTCACGCACCACGTCTTCGCTGTCGTTGCCGTCAGCGACGATGCACAGGTGCCGGCAGCATAGCCCGCCGGCTGTTGCATACCGCGGTCGAGATCGGCAACAGCATCGAGGAACTGCGCGATGAGAAGGCCTGCCGCGAGACCGCCGGGGTGAAGACCCAGGTGCACGATTACAGCGTGTCGTAGTGGATCTATTTCGACAATCCGGATGGCAACTGCATAGAGCTCTATGTGGGCAGACCCGACGCCGGGAAGCAGAACCCGCAGCTGGTAGCGCACTCGAGACCGTTGGGACTGTGATGCCGGCCTCGGTATGACGTCTCGCATGATCGGCAGGAACCGATGAACCCGCGCTCGCAGTGGCTCGCGGAGGTGGCGGCCTCATCCATTCCGCAGAGAAGGGTCGAGTCGGACGTCAGCGTCGATGTCGCCATCATCGGCGGCGGCTTCGTCGGGCTATCGACTGCCATCGAGCTGAAAGCACAGGCGCCCGATATGCACGTGGCACTGTTCGAGGCTCGCCGCTGCGGCGAGGGCGCCTCCGGCATCAATGGCGGGTTCGTGATGTCCTGGTGGCCGAAGATCGGCAGTCTGGTCCGCATCTGCGGCAGCGAGGACGCCGTCTGGTTGGCGGACGAAACGACGCGCGCGGTGCAGGCGCTGGGGACGTTCCTCGACACGCACGGCATCGACGCCGAGTACCGGCAATCGGGCTGGCTCTGGACGGCTACGACGCCGCTGCACATCGGGGCCTGGAGCGGTGTCGTCGAGACTGCGCGCCGGCTTGGACGCGACAAGATCTTTCAGGAACTGTCGAGCCAGGAAGTCGCGTCGAGAACCGGCTCTAGCGCGCACCTGGCGGGGATATGTGAACCGATCAACGCGACCGTGCACCCAGCCCGGCTTGCGAAGGGACTGGCACAGGTGGCCGAACGGATGGGTGTGCAGATTCACGAGGAAAGCCGGGTCGAGAGCCTGGTGCGGTCGGATCCCGCGAAGTTGATCTTCGCGCGCGGCACGGTCACCGCATCGCGAGTGGTGGTCGCCACTAACGCGTGGGCAGCGACCATCCCGGAGTTGAAACGGCAATTCGTCTGCGTTGGCAGCGCGATCGTGGCCACACCGCCCATTCCCGAGCGGTTGGCCGAGATCGGCTGGGTCGGCGGGGAGAGCATCACCGACTCGCAGACGACAGTGACCTACTATCGAACCACGCGCGCAGGCAGGATCGTAT
>VGVE01000164.1 GCA_016874135.1 Gammaproteobacteria bacterium
AGCCACCAAGTACATGGGTGGGCATGGCACCACGCTCGGCGGCGTGATCGTGGATTCCGGCAAGTTTCCGTGGGCGGAACATGCCGCCCGCTATCCGATGTTCAACCAGCCTGAAGCGAGTTATCACGGCGTGGTCTATGCACAGGCGTTTGGCGCTGCCGCCTATATCGGCCGGGCACGCACAGTGCCCTTGCGCAATACCGGCTCGGCGCTGTCGCCCTTCAACGCCTTCCAGATCCTGCAGGGTATTGAAACCTTGCCGCTACGCATGGAACGACATTGCACGAATACGCTTGCCGTAGCGAAGCACCTGCAAAAACATCCGAAAGTACAGTGGGCGAGTTATGCCGGCCTTGAAGGGCATCCGCACCATGCACTAGCGAAGAAGTACATGCAGGGTTATGCGTCCGGAATTCTGACGTTCGGCGTGAGGGGCGGGTTTGCAGCCGGGGAGAAATTCTACGATGCCCTGAAGCTGTTCAAGCGTCTGGTCAATATCGGTGATGCCAAATCACTTGCCTGTCATCCGGCATCGACCACGCACCGCCAGCTGTCGGAGGCCGAGCAGCGAGCAGTGGGTGTTGCGCCAGAGACGATCCGTTTGTCGGTTGGCATCGAACACATCGCTGATATCCTCGCCGATCTCGATCAGGCGCTGGCCGCGGTTTGATCCGCTTCGTTGTTCTGCTGGCACTGGCGCTGTTTGCGGCGACAGTTGCCGGCCGCGAACTCACCGGCGTGGTGAAGCATGTGCAGGATGGCGACTCGTTCATCCTGCGTGAGGCTTCTGGAGGTGAAGTCACCGTGCGGCTCGCGGAGTGTGATGCGCCGGAGCGCCTTCAACCGTTTGCCAACGAGGCACGCGGTCATCTCAGGGAGTTGATCGAAGGTCGCACAGTTAACGTGCTCACCGCCGAAGAGGACCGTTACGGACGCGCGGTTGGTCGCGTCTATCGCCGCGACATCGATGTGAATGCGGCCATGGTTGCGGCGGGTTATGCGTGGGCGTACCTCAAGTATCTGACTGACCGTGACTTTTTGAAGCTCGAGGCAGAAGCACGGCAGAACAGGCGCGGGTTGTGGGCGGACAGGAACAAACCGGTCGAACCATGGGCGTTCCGCCGGCAGAATACGCGAGGTTCGCAGGCTGCGAACGAGGCCACGTCATCTCCGGATGGAAGGTGTGATATCAAGGGCAATATCAACGCGAAAGGAATCAAGCTCTATCATCTTCCGGGTTCACGCAGCTACGCCAAGACCAGCATTTCAGCGGGTAGAGGCGAGCGCTGGTTCTGTACCGAGGAGGAAGCGCAGGCCGCGGGTTGGCGGCCTGCGGGACGACGAGGCGGATGACAGGAGAATGGGCGCGCCAAACTTATGCCTGCCAGATCGTCCAGATGCCGATCAGGATGAAACCGACTCCGGCGATACGGGTGAGCCAGGCCGGATCCACATAGTCGGAGATGAGACCACCCACGAGGACGCCGAGACCAGCGGCAGCGATGAGTGCGAGGGAAGCCGCGAGAAATACGACCAGCTGGCTCGATGATTCACGCGCAGCAAAAAGCATCGTGGCGAGCTGGGTCTTGTCACCGAGCTCGGCCAGGAAAACTGTACCGAGCACGGTGAAGAAGAGTTTGAGATCCATATTCAATTTGTCCACGCAGACAGTGGCGAGACTATAACCTGTCGACAGCGATGGACGACCGGAAAGAGAGGGGGGAGTCAGGGCACATGAACCCATCGGTGACGAATGCACGGCGTGTGATGCTCGCGACCATGGCGCGCATGCAGGATGAACACAACAGTCAGGTACATCCGGACTGGCGCAATCAGGGATATCGCTACTACCGCGCGATCTGGGTCGAGTGCGCCGAGCTGCTCGACCATTTCGGTTGGAAGTGGTGGAAGCACCAGCAACCCGACATCGGGCAGGTGAAACTCGAACTGGTCGATATATGGCACTTCGGGCTGTCGATCCTGTTGCGTGAGCAGGAGCTGCATGAGGGTCTCGTGAGCCTGTGTTTTGAAAGGCCTTCCTCGACAGATCAGCTGGATGCCGAGGCTTTTCGCGAGGCAGTCGAAAACCTTGCCGTGGGGACGCTTCAAGGCAAGGACTTCAGCACGCGCGACTTTGCTGCGGCGATGGCGGCGTTGCCGATGGACTTCGATGAGCTGTATCGGCTGTATGTTGGCAAAAACGTTCTCAATCACTTCCGCCAGGACCACGGCTACAAACAGGGCACGTATCAGAAGCTGTGGCAGGGACGTGAGGACAATGAACATCTGATCGAGGTGATGAGCGGTCTCGATGCCGCACGGCCAGACGCTCCGGAACTGCTCTACGCGGCGCTCGCTTCCCGTTACCCAGGCAATCCGGTCTGAGCGGCGTTCGTACGGTTTTTTTGTACGCCGTTGGAACCCTGCTGCTTGTTCCCGACTTCATTCTCGCGGCGTTTTTTGTGCTCGTGGGGCGCGCTGCCGCCCCAGGGTCGTGGTGGGACTTGATCGACATGCTCGCGAATACCGCTCTCTGGACAATGCGGATCGGTATTCCGCTGGTGGTTGTATTGTTCCTTCTCCTCGCGGGCGCAGGCTTCTTTTCTGCCTGGGCCAGAACCGCAAATCTGGTCTTGACCGGTCCGTCGGTGGTGATCCTGGTGATCCTGCTGTTCTGGCCGCAGGAGTGGCCGAGTGCCGGACAGTGGCTGTTCCTCGCGCCTTGTGTGCTGATCTTTGCGGGGAGTCTGGCAAAAGAACTGAATGACAGTTGAAGTCAGTGGCGCCTAAGGGTGCCTTTCAATGGAGCGTGTTGGTGATGAAGGTTGCAACGATCGTCTTTTCAGGTGTGACTCTGGTCTGTGCGGGATCAGCTACAGCGGCAGACGCAGCGCGCATTCACACTGACGCACTGGTGATCGATGCCCATGCGGATATCGTTGCCGAAGGCGAGCAGTCGCCCTACGCCGGCGCCGATGGCCGCTCCCGGGTTGAACCGTCGAAGATGCGTGCCGGTGGCACAGATGCGGTAGTGCTTGCGGTGGCAGTTTCGCCGGGACCGAGAACTCCGGAAGGTTTTTCTGCTGCACGCTCAGAGGCGGATCGAAAACTCGCGGTAGTGCAGAAGCTGGTTGCTGATCCGTCCAAAAACCTGGTTCTGGCGCGATCAGCCGATGAGCTGGTTAACGCCCATTCGGCGGGACGCATGGCGGTGATTCTCGGTTTTCAGAATGCGCTGATTCTCGGCAAGGATGTGGCTGGGATTGATCACTTCTACGATCAGGGCGTGCGGATCTTCGCGCTGACCCACATGGGCCACAATGATTTTGCCGATTCATCACGTCCACTCTTCGACGCGGCAACAGGAAAACATGAGCCGGATGCAGAGCACGGCGGTCTGTCAGCCCTCGGCAAGGCAGCGATAACCCGCATCAATGCACTCGGCGCCGTGGTGGATGTTTCCCAGCTTTCCAAGGAAGCGACGTTGCAGGTGCTCGTACTCTCGAAGGCGCCGGTGATTGCCAGCCATTCAAACGTGCGCACCATTACACACGCCACCCGTAATCTGAGTGATGCGGAGATCGACGGCATCGGTGCCGGTGGTGGCGTCGTCCATCTCACACCTTTCCGTGGTTATCTTTTCGATTCAGGGGACAAGGCACTCGATACAGCTATTCGTGCGGCCAGGAAAGACGCCGGCTTGCCGGAAGACTATCTCTATCCCTTCGAACTCTACTGGGAGTTGAAGGATGCGGCGGTGAAGGAGACGTTTCTCGGTTCAGTCAGCGCGCTGCTGGGTCCCAGCAGCATCGACGACATGATCAACCACCTCGACTATGTGGTGAAACGTATCGGCATTGATCACGTGGGCATCGGCTCAGACTTCAATCACGGTGGTGGACTGGCCGGCTTCAACGATGCGAGTGAAGCGGCAAACGTGACCAAGAGACTGTTGGAGAGAGGCTATAGTGCTGGGGATGTCGCCAAGATCTGGGGCGGCAATCTGGTGCGGGTGCTGCGTGAAGTCGAGCGGCTCAAGGACGCTGGATCGAACTGAGTTGTGCGCGTGAGCCGCGCAACCGGCTCGATACATCTGGCAGCTTCATGCGGCGCACATGAGTTTGTCAGGTGCCCCGTTGCCAAGGGTCACGCCGCTGGCTCCTTCCTGACTGACCCACTTGGGCAGCGCTGTCACACAACGTTCACTGTTTTGTCATCGTCCGTTTACCTGCGAGGAAGAAAGTTGGTCAAACAGATGACAAGAGAATGCATGCAATACAAGCCCCAGCACTACCGAACCATTTTTCTCTCCGATATCCACCTCGGTACGCGCGGTTGTCAGGCGGAACGCCTTACCGCATTCCTCAAGTTCCATACCTGTGACCGGCTGTATCTGGTGGGTGACATCATTGATGGCTGGCGGCTTAAGTCGGGGTTCTATTGGCCACAGTCGCACAGCAACGTGATGCGCCGGTTTCTGACGGCTTCCAAACGTGGCACGGAAGTGGTGTACGTCACCGGCAACCATGATGAATTCCTGCGGCGATACGCCGACATGCAACTCGGCAATGTCCAGGTGGTCAATCGGGCGAAACATGTCACTGCCGATGGCAGCGAATTGCTGGTGGTACATGGTGACGAATTTGATGTCATTACGCGGTATCACCGCTGGATCGCCTTCGCCGGCGATATCGGCTACTCGCTGTTGCTGCGCCTTAACCGGTACATTAATTCCATTCGCCGGAAGTTCGGACTGGGGCACTGGTCGCTCTCGGCCTGGCTCAAGTACAAGGTGAAACGGGCAGTGAGTTACATCAGCGAATTTGAAGCCGCCATCGCCCGGCGCTGCCGTATCGAAGGCTTCGACGGTGTGGTGTGTGGCCATATCCACCATGCCGAGATCACCGATCTCGAAGGTGTGCGGTACATGAACTGCGGTGACTGGGTCGAGTCATGTACGGCCCTGGTTGAAGACGAAGACGGCACGTTCTCCATCGTGCATTGGCCGGAGATGCCGCAACTTCCGGCGCAGGTGGTACCGTTCCGTGAGAGGCTGAGGGCGTGAAACGTCTTCTTCTGGTAACGGACGCCTGGTCACCGCAGACCAATGGCGTAGTGACTACGCTGCAGGCTGTCACTTCGAGACTGCCGCAGTTCGGCTGGACGGTGGACGTTGTCCACCCCGGCAGGTTTCGAACGTGTCCCTTGCCCGGATACCCTGAAATTCGCCTCGCGATTGATCCCTGGAAGCTGCCCCGGTACATCAGGGACGTTGCACCGGATGCCATTCACATCGCCACGGAGGGCCCTCTTGGCCTTGCCGCGAGACGCTGGTGTGTGCGTCATGATCTGCCGTTCACTACGTCTCTTCACACGAAATTTCCGGAGTACATGCGGGCGCGTCTCGGCCTGCCGCCTGCCTTCGGCTATACGTTCATGCGCTGGTTCCACAACGCCGCACATACGACGCTGTGCACGACGCCGAGCCATCGTCAGGAACTGGAGTCATTCGGGCTCACGAAACTTGCAGTGTGGGGCCGGGGTGTCGATCTGGCCCGGTTCAATGCTGTAGCTGCACCGCACTCGCGTGCCCGCCCGCTGCTGCTGTATGTGGGAAGGGTCGCGGTCGAAAAAAATCTTGAAGCGTTTTTGCAACTCGACATCGATGCGGACAAACGGATCGTCGGTGATGGTCCGGCACGCAATGCGCTACAAACCCGTTTTCCGAATGCCCAGTGGGCGGGTTATCGGTATGGCGATGCACTGGTGGCTGAGTACGCAGCTGCTGACGTGTTCGTGTTCCCCTCACGTACCGACACCTTCGGGCTGGTAATGCTCGAAGCGATGGCGTGCGGGACGCCCGTCGCCGCCTATCCGGTGATTGGTCCGGTTGACGTGGTGTGCGATGGCGTTAACGGCTGTTTGCATGAAGATTTGGCTGCGGCGGTGTGTGGTGCGCTTGCTGTGCCTCGCGGTTCCTGTCGATCCAGTGCTGAGAACTTTGACTGGAACGTGATCACCCGCCGGTTCGT
>VGVE01000165.1 GCA_016874135.1 Gammaproteobacteria bacterium
TAAAAACGAAGATCAGTGTGATGGCTGCCTTGAAGAGGTTGTCATTGAACGCGCCAAGAAACTGCGTGAAAAAAGTGGGGCGAAGCCCCGTTGTGCAAGCAGCCAGAACTGGCCGCTTTGCGCAGGTTCAGACGGTGACTCGGGGTTCAAACGGGTTTGTCTCCGCGGATCGTGATTCGCAGCATGCGCCTGTGCTGAGGAAAATAGTCGTTAACCGGCTTGTGCCAGGTCACCCGGTTATCCCACATGGCGATGGTGCCTTTGCGCCACTGCAGCCGCACGGTGAATTCCGGCGTCAACATGTGTTCGTACAACATAGCGAGCAGTGCATCGCTTTCGTGACGACGCAGGCCATCGATACTGGTGGTGAAGAGCGGATTCACAAAAATCGCCCTGGCGCCGATCTCAGGATGGGTGCGAATCAGCGGGTGACTCACTGGCGGATTGGCTGCAATGGCCGGCGCGAGTCGCTCAGCTCCTCCCGGTTCAGCAAGGCTCTCCTGAAAACCATGCCGGAAATCATGCGTGGCCCGCAGCGTCAGCAGCCAGTCGCGCATTGGTTTTGACAAGGCCTCAAACGCAGCGCTGCTGCTGGCCCACATTGTATCGCCACCGAATTCCGGCAATACATCGGCGTACAACATCGTGAAGTGAGGGGGCGTTGCCGAGAACGTCATGTCGGAGTGCCATACTTCGATCTTGCTGGGCTTCTCCGCCGTACTTTCGAGAATCTGCACCGCCGCTTCGTTGTCGACCGTGGAGTACGCCTCATGGGGGAGGATGTCGCCAAGCTGCCTGGCACTCGCCGCATACTCCGGTATGGAGAGTGTCTGCTCCCGGAAAAACGCCACCCCGTGCCGCGTGACGAGTTCACGCACCGTTGCAGTCGCCCGGTCACTCGATGCCATATCGGCAATATCGATGCCATGCACGTCGACACCGATTGCGCCTGCGGCCTTCTTGATCTGCATCGATCCCCGCCCCATGCTTCCCGAACCTGATCCCAATCTGATAACTGCCGGACGTTTTATGTCAGCCGCAGAAGGCGTCATCCGGTTTGAGTACCAGCTTGATCGTGCACTCGCTCCATTCGCCACGGGTGCGGAATTCATGCGCCTTAACGCCTGGCGCAGCATTCTGCATCGGCTCACCCTGCTCGGCCAGTGCGCGACCCGCTACGAAGGTTATGGCTTCGGCAACGTGAGCCTGCGCTGTGCGCAGGATCCCGCGGCCTTTCTGATTACGGCCTCACAGACCGGCGGCAAATTCAGGACGGAAGTGGAGGATTGGGCCCAGGTAACCCAAGCGGACCTGCAGCAATTCCGGGTTGACGCCATCGGCCTCCTGCCCCCTTCATCCGAAGCCATGACCCACGCGATGATCTACGCCGCAGACCAACAGGTGAACTGTGTCCTGCATGTGCACAGCCCGGACATCTGGCGCCAAACCTCCGAACTCGCCCTGTCGCATACCGACGCCAGGGTTGCCTACGGCACACCGGATCTTGCCAGCCACGTAAGCCGGCTGTTTAAGGCGCACGCCATGCGACCGATGGTATTCACGACCCTCGGACATGAAGACGGGGTGTTTGCCTGTGGCCGCGATGTGGATACGGCTGCTCACGCCCTGCTGGACGTGCTCGCCGCTGCGTTAGCCTGCCAATCGGAAGCCCGGTCATGATCCGTTTCTCTGAGCGTGTGCCTGAGACCATTCGCTTTGAGCGTGGCCGCCTCGCGTTTCTCGATCAGCGCAAACTGCCGGCGGAAGTGCATTACTGGCAAATCGACACACTCGACGATGCCATCGAGGCGATCCGGACGCTGGCCGTGCGTGGCGCCCCAGCCATTGGCATCGCTGCGGCGTACGCACTCGCTCTCTCGGTACGTGATGTGCCGGCGGAGCGCCGAACGGCGGTCTTGCATGCGCATGCAGAGCGGCTCAAAGGATCACGTCCGACGGCGGTCAACCTCGCTGCGGCAGTGGATCGGCTGCTGGCGATGCAAACCCACGAACCGGAACTGTTGCTCGCAGAAGCGGAGCGCTTGCATGCCGAAGATCGTTCGATGTGTGCGCGCATCGGCCAGTTCGGGATGCCCCTCATCCGCCCGGATGCGAACGTACTGACCCACTGCAATGCCGGTGCGCTTGCAGTGTCGGCATTGGGTACGGCCACGGCGCCGCTCTACCTCGCCCATCGTGCCGGCCGGAAATTCCATGTGTGGGTGGATGAAACGCGGCCCCTTCTGCAGGGCGCCCGACTCACGGCCTGGGAACTCGCCACTGCAGGAATTGACGTCACGCTCATCTGTGATCACGTACCGGCATCGCTCATGGCTGCGGGCCGAATCGACCTGGTGATCGTCGGTACGGATCGTGTGGCCCGCAATGGCGACACCGCCAACAAGATCGGTACGCTGGGGCTTGCCGTACTCGCGCAGCACTTCAAGGTGCCGTTTTACGTGGCGTGTCCTGCGACCACCTATGACCCGGATACACCCGAAGGTTCGTCGATCATCATCGAAACGCGCGGTGCGGATGAGGTACTGGGGACACAAGCCGCGGCGGTAAACGTCTATAACCCGGCATTCGACGTCACGCCAGTTAACCTCATCACCGGCTTTATCACCGACCAAGGGTTGATCACCGCACCCGATCAAGACCGGCTGCTGCGCACATTTCGACGCCAGTGATTCACCTGCCATTCAGTCCGGTGCGGTAACTTGGCATCGAGCATCCCAAGGAGTAGTCTGATGGACCATCGTAATTCGTCCGGAAAAACCGTTCAGGTGTCCACAGTGCGTACGATCCGCGCCAACGACGGCACATGGCCCGTGCGGTTACTACTGCTCGCGTTGTTCGCTGCCACGCTCATGGTGCTGACTTCTCCGGCAGAGGCGGGGCATCGCCACTGGAACGACTACTACCGCCACCAGGACAGGTGGGATGACCACTGGGATGGTGGCCATTACTGGGGTAACCGCTGGGACTACCACCCGCAGCAACACCACGGGTACTACTACAACGATGGCTGGGGCCGACACCACTACGACCGCAGGCATCGCCAGAATCGCAACAAGGAAGGTCTGTATCTGCTCGGCGGTGTTCTGGTTGGCGCACTCGTAACTCATGCCATCCACGAAAATCGCCCCGAACCGCGGATTTCGCGTCAACCTGTGTATCGCGAAAGGGTCTATGACTCCGGCCCCGTAGTTCGCTCCAGCCGGATCGTGCGGGGTGCCGAAGGACACCGGTTGTTTCGAGACCGCAACGGCGACTGTTTCGAGCGCACCATTTCGTCCCGCGGTGAAGAGGTGCTGGTGGAAGTCGATCACCGGGAATGCGCCTGGTAGTCACCTGACGCTACGCAGTTCCCCCCGCCGTTCCGGAACAGGATCTTCCGGAGCCGTTTCGTGTCAGCAGGCCGTGTGCTGTACTGGTTCGAACATCTGAATCAGCCCTTTGACGTTTTCGACCACGTGCGCCATGACCCGCTATCGCCCCCCTCGCGAAAGATCCTCGCCTTACATCACGCCTGAAGGCCACGCCCGCCTCACGTCTGAGCTCAAGGATCTGTGGAAAATCCAGCGACCGGCGTTAACCGCTCGTATCCAGGCTGCCGCGGCCAACGGCGATCGCTCTGAAAACGGCGACTACATCTATGGACGCAAAGCATTGCGGGAGATGGATTCGCGGATTCGCTACCTCTCCAAACGCCTAGATGAAAGCGAGATTATCGATCGGCCGCCGCGCGATTCTCGAAAGATCTACTTCGGCGCAACTGTCACCCTCGAAGATGAAGACGGAAAAACGGCCCAGTATCGGCTGGTAGGCGCGGATGAAATCGACACCACCCTGCGCTGGATCAGTATCGACTCCCCTCTCGCGCGGGCACTTATCGGCAAACAGGTCGATGATGAGGTGACGATTCAGGCGCCTGCCGGGGAGCAGACGTGGTGGGTGACGAGAATTGGGTTTGAGGGATCAGAACGCTGAGTTGTGCCCTTGGTCCAACTCCTGACCGATCGGTCCTGCCTGAGCGTATTGTGCAGATCAGCCCATCGCGACGGAAATTCCAACGCCGCACGTACAACCCTCCGTAACCAACACTGGAGGTTCCTGATGAAACGGCTCCCTTTGAAACCAATGCTCGCCGTGGGCATCGCTGCGTTGACCTTGAGTACCGCAGCCGTCGCGCGTTCGCCTTTTGGCGGCCATGGCGGTGATGTCACCATCGCTGATGTCGAAGCCAGACATACAGAACGTATCAGCAAGATTGATTCCGATGGCAACGGCCTGATCAGTGAGGCGGAGTTTCTGGCCGCAAAACACAGTCGTACAGGCAGACCCGGCATGCGCGGTGGTCCAGGCGGACTCCGGAATGGCGGAGGCCGCATGGGTGGCGGGCCGATGGGTCCGGACTTCGAGTTCGACCCTGAAGCCATCGAAGAAGCGGTGTTCACGCAACTCGACGCCGACCAGAATGGCGCCCTCTCGCGAACTGAGTTCACCCGCGAGAAGGTTGAATCCGCTCGTGGCAATGCCATTCGCAAGGCCATGTTGGCCGAACTCGATGCCAATCACGACGGCTCGCTCTCAGCCGAAGAACTGCCGAATCCTGTCGAGCGATTGCGCGCGCTGGATTCCGATGGCGACGGTAAGGTAACCCGCGCGGAGCGCAAGGTTCGCTGGCAAAACCGAGCTGACTCCGGTCAATCGGGAACACCTGCGGGAACAGGGAGCTGATGCGGGTCTGATCCGCAGTTAAAGATTCCCGACCTTGGATCCACAAAAAAACCGGCAGTCCGACGAGGATCTTATGGCGCGCATACAGGCGGGCGATCACGCGGCGTTCGAACAACTGGTCGAACGCCACCTCAGCCCGATTCATGCCTACTCGTATCGCCTCTGCCGATCCCGCGCCGACGCGGATGACCTTGCCCAGGAAACCTTTTTCAAGGTTTGGCAGCGCGCAGAAACGTGGCGGCCAAGCCCCGTTCGGGTAAGCACGTGGTTGCACCGTATTGCCCACAACACGTTCATCGATGTCTGGCGACGGCGTGACAATGCAGAACCTCTGGACGATCAAACGGCAATCGAAACACCACTTGAAAATGACAGTGCCGAATCACCGGACAGCCGGACAGTGGTTATCGGTAGAGCACTAGACACACTGCCGCTCAACCAGCGCACTGCCGTTGCGCTGTCACTGATCAGCGATTTTTCTATGGCAGAAACCGCAGTGATCATGGGTATGACTCCCCATGCCGTCGAATCGCTGATTGCACGAGCGAGACGCGCACTTCGCAAACACGCGGAGCGTGCTTCCGGAATGGAGGGTTAATCCGCATGAACCTCAATACGTTTCTCGATCTTCTCGATCAGTACGGGCCGGAGCCAGTGAAGTGGCCGGAAACCGAGCGCGAAACGATGCTGGAGTTCCTGCAAACCTCCCCAGAAGCGGCGCGTCAGACGGCCCTTAGCAAGGGCATCGAGTCGGATCTCGCTCGTCTCGAGCACACCGTCACTCCGGGGCTTAAGGGGCGCATCGTCGCCCTGGCCGCAGCACAGGAACCTTCGTTCTTCGATCCATTCCTCTCCTGGATAACGGCCAGCTTCTGGCGTCCGGCTCTGTTATCAGTTGCTCTACTTGCACTCAGTGTCTTGCTTGGTATGGCATTGCCGTCTGTTCCCTCAGAGAACGAAGCTTCTTTCGATATCGCCGGGCTGCTACTGGACGAGGTTTATACCCACTATGAATAATCGGCTGCGAAACGGACTGATCATCGCGCTGGGCATCTCGGTTGCCCTGAATCTCTTGCTGATCGGGGTCGGCATCGGTCACACCTTTCATCAACCGCCGCCGATGATGCGCATCAATCCGATGCTTGGCCTGTCGCATTTCACCCATGAGCTCTCGGCGGAGCGGCGCAGGGAACTGGCGCAGACCCTGAGAGCGTTTCGCGAAGCTTCACGACCCGCCTTTGGTGAGATGCGTGAACTGCAACATCAGCTCAGAGAGGAAATCCGCC
>VGVE01000166.1 GCA_016874135.1 Gammaproteobacteria bacterium
GCCAGACTTTGCGCAAGATGGTCGATGGACAACCCTGGAGCATGCCGTCGACGATTGATGACCCTGCGATACTTGATGAAATCACTGCGGTGCTGAAAACCCGCTGATCGCCCCTGAAGACACGGAGTTGCCGGCATGATCATTGTTCAGGGGTACATCCCGATCCGTTCTGAACGACGTGAAGAAGCACTTGAGATGGCGCGCCGGATGACGGCCGCAACCCGCGCTGAACGAGGCTGCATTTCCTATGAGTTCTTCATCGGCCTGACCGATCCCAACACGCTGATGCTGTTCCAGGAATGGGAATCCATGGAGGCGCTGCTTGCGCACTTCCAGACGCAACACATGGATCAGTTCATGCGTGAGTTGCCGAATGTAGTTGCCGGCGAAGTGGTCACCCGTCGTTATGCGGTGCAGAGCGTCGATGAGGATAAACAGAGCACGGGTTCACCGACGCCGACGATTCACTGAGCGCGCTCGGACCCGGACTCTGATTCAGGCGATGGATTGCTGACCAATAACCTTCCGTCGCGCTCGCGCAGCTGCCGCAGCATCCAGGTCGCAATGGCGGTCAGGCCAACGGAGGCGATGATCTCCGCCCCCGCAAGCAACCGGAGTTCCGGTGTCGCCGCTTCCAGTACCCCGTGGATGAAATACAGTATCGCGGCGAGGATCATGTAGAAGGCGCTACGGGTCTGCAGTCTGAGAAAACCCGGCAGGACTACTACCAGCGGCAGTACCTGAATGATGAACCAGATGAAGTTGGTACTGCTCGAGGCTAACGGTTCGACAAAAAACTGTCTGAGGCCGGTCAGCGCGAACAGTGAGCCTGCGAGAAGAAGCGCCACGAATAACCAGCCGCGCATGTCAGCTCCCGAGTTTGAGTGCGAGACCGGCGAGCCGTTTACCGAAGGCTTCGGCAATGGCGGCTTCTTCCCTCGAAGATTCAGCTGCGGCGCCGGCAACGTGGCTCGGGCCATAAGGTGAGCCACCAGTGGTGGTGCTGTTGAGCTCGTTCACTGAATACGGCACACCGGCGATCAGCATCCCATGGTGGAGAAGCGGGATCATCATGGAAAGCAGTGTGCTTTCCTGCCCGCCGTGCAGCGAGGCGCTCGAGGTAAAGACACCCGCCGGCTTGCCGACCAGTTTGCCGGCCATCCACAGGTCTGACGAGGTATCGATGAAGTACTTGAGCGGCGCGGCCATGTTACCGAAGCGGGTCGCGCTGCCGAGGGCCAGCGCGCTGCATTGCGCCAATTCTTCTTTGGTGCAATACACCGCTCCGTTTTCCGGAATCACTGGCGCCGTCTGTTCGGTTACTGCAGATACAGGCGGAACGGTACGCAACATAGCTTCAAGCCCTGCAGCCCGCACGCCGCGAGCGATGTGCCGTGCGAGAGCAGCTGTGCCACCTGTGCGGGAGAAATAGAGCACCAGAACATAGGGAGTGGTCACAGGATCTCCAGCACCTTCTCCGGCGGGCGACCGATCACGGCACGGGCACCGTTCTCGATGATGGGTCGCTCGATGAGTATCGGGTAATGGATCAATGTCGTCAGTAGTTCTGCCTCGCTTGTGGCGTGGAGGTTGAGCGACTGTGCGAGGGATTCACTCTGGCGAACCAGTTGATGCGCAGTGAGCCCGAGTTTCTCAAGGAGCTCACGCAGGCGCGTTTCGTCTGGTGGAGATTCGAGGTAGAGCAGGATGGCGGGTTCAATACCACGCGATCGTAGCAGCTCGAGGGCCGCGCGGGACTTCGAACAGGCGGGATTGTGAAAGATGGTGATCAACGGCTCGAGGCCTATAATCCGGCGAATTCTGAACACGATGATACACCGGACATGAGTACACCGGCTCCCGCTGAAGCACACCCGGTGCTCAGACAGCTCGTGATAGCAGGGCTGAAAATACGCTGGTACTGCGAACAGGTCGTCCGGCATTTCCGAATGCATGACTGCCTCACGCAGGCGGCTGCGCTGACCTACATGACGCTCTTTGCATTGGTGCCAATGATGACGGCGACCTATGTGGTGCTGTCCCTCTTCCCAGAATTCGACGGCGTCGGTCAACAGATCCAGCGTTACGTCTTCGATAACTTCATGCCGAGCAGTGGCCAGCTGGTTTACGAGAAGATGACGGAGTTTTCGGCCAACAGCCGCAATCTCACCTGGATCTCGTTTGGATTCCTGTTTGTCACGGCGTTCCTGATGCTGGTGACGATGGAGTCAACGTTCATCCGCATCTGGCAGGTCCCGGGTGCGCGACGCGGCATGCATCGCCTGCTCACCTACGGGGCGGTGTTGACACTGGCGCCGGCTCTGGTTGCCGCCGGGTTGCTGATCAGCATCTATGTGCGCGCGTTACTGGCAGTATCGAGTTTCAACGACCTCGGGTTGGGGCAGGCGGCCCTGACGGAGTTGCCGAAACTGCTCTGCCTCGCCGCGTTTACCGTGATCTATTACGCCGTGCCCAATCACTCGGTTCCGTTTCGACATGCATTGCTCGGCGGAATAGCTTCCATGCTCGCCTTTCAGGGGCTGATGTGGGTATTCGGCCGGATCGCTCCAACGCTGTCGTTCAACGTGATCTATGGCGCGTTTGCGGCGGTGCCGGTCTTGCTGACCTGGATCTACATTGTCTGGGTCATCGTGTTGTCGGGGACAATCATCGTGCGCTACATGTCGCTTCGCCGCGAAAAGGAGCCAACCTCCGAACCACTGATCGTCAAAGCCGCGCGCATCCTGCGCATGCTGCGTGAACGCCACCTGCAGGGTGAAGGCGCCACGGCCATGGAACTGACGCGGGCGGCATCTCTCAACACGACAGAACATGAACGCATCTATGCGGTCCTGAAGTCGCTGAAGCTCATTCAGACCGGTGCCGATCAGCGCTGGTTTTTGGGGCGCAGCCTGCACTCACTGAGCCTTTGGGATCTCTACTGCGCTTTTCCCGAAGGTATCGACCCGGAGCGCCTGCGAGACATCGAGGACATGCCGGGAGTAGTAGAACCCGTCCGTTCGATCTTCCTGTTCGGCTCCAATGAAATGACGGTAAATCGCGAACAGGCGCTTGAGAGTATCGGCAGCAAATGATGAACAGACGGTTGTGGTTGGTGGCGTCCATGGCGCTGCTCGCTGCGTGCAGTGATGAGCAGTTGCCACTTGCCGACGGCTCGTACACGCGACTTTCGGAGTGGGAGGGCCGCACCGTGGTCATTAACTATTGGGCAGAGTGGTGCGCCCCCTGTCGCGAAGAGATTCCGGAGTTTAACCGGCTCTATGCGGAGGCAGGGGCGGGTGGTCCATTGGTGGTGGGTGTGAACTACGATGAGTTGAGTGTTGAGGATCTCCAAGGCGTCATCAGTCGAATGGACGTGCGTTTTCCGACGCTGCAGAGCGATCCCTGGCAGCTGCTGGGCTATGAAAGGCCGGAGACGTTGCCAACCACGATCGTGAGGGCGGGAGACGGCACCATCACCGAGATGATGCGCGGTCCGCAGACACTCGAATCGCTGCAAGCCGCGGTCGAACGAGCGACGCAGCGGGAGTAGCCGAACGCTCCTGGCCTGCCGGCTATTAGCCAAGCAGTGCGACCACCTCCGCGCGTGGCAGTGAACGCGCATCCATGTCTCCACGACGCTTGTACTCGAGCTGACCTTCTTTCAGCGCCCGGTCACCGATCACGATGCGGTGGGGAATGCCGATCAGGTCGGAGTCAGCGAACTTCACGCCAGGTCGTTCATCACGATCATCGAGTAAAACCTCCTTGCCGGCGGCGGTGAGTTCCGCATAGAGCGCATCGGTTGCTGCTTGCACTGCCTCTGAGCGTCCGTAGTTCAAGGGCACCAGATGCACGTCAAAAGGCGCAACCGGTAAAGGCCAGCAGAGCCCTGCATCATCATGGTTCTGTTCGATGATGGCAGCGACGAGACGGGTGACGCCCATGCCATAACAACCCATGCGGGTAACAACGGATTTGCCATCAGCATCTAGTACCGCGGCATTCATGGGTCGGCTGTAGGCGTAGTCCAGCTGGAAAATGTGACCGACTTCAATTCCCCGCAGAAAACGCAGTGTGCCTTTGCCATCGGGTGCGGGATCACCTTCCCTGACGTTACGGATGTCGACGATGCGATCCTCAGTGAGGTGTGCATCCCGGCCCCAGTTCGCACCTTTCAAATGCCAGTCGTCCTGATTTGCACCACAGATGAAATCTGCGAGTGCGGCAGCTTCACGGTCTGCATAGACCGGCAAGCTGAGACCTACGGGGCCAATTGAACCTGCCGAACAACCTGCGGCGCTACGGATGCTGGCCTCGTCAGCCATCGTCAGCGGTTGGCGTACCCCTGGCAGCTTTGCCGCCTTGATCTCGTTGAGTTCGTCATCACCGCGCAAGACCATCGCCACCGGGCCATCAACCCCGGCAACCAGCAAAGTCTTTATGGTGCGCCCCGCATCAACACTGAAGAATCGCGCGACGTCGTCGATGGTTCTCACGGATGGTGTGGACACCTTTTCAAGAGCCAGGGCTGCAGTCGGACGAGGTGCGGGTGGAGCGCTTATGGCACGTTCCAGATTGGCGCCGTAGGTACCTTCGGTGGAGTACGCGATGACATCCTCACCGGAACCCGCCAATACGTGAAACTCGTGGGAATTTTCGCCGCCGATGTTACCTGTATCCGCTTCGACTGCGCGGAACTGGAGGTCCATGCGTCTCAGGATACGAGAATAGCAGTCATACATTTCACGGTATGTGGCATCAAAGCTCGCCTGGTCGAGATGGAAGGAATAGCCGTCCTTCATTGTGAATTCGCGCGCCCGCATCACGCCGAAACGGGGCCTGCGCTCATCCCGGAACTTCGTCTGGATCTGATAGAAGTTCACTGGCAGCTGCTTGTAGCTGCGAATCTCGCGACGGAAGAGATCGGTGATCACTTCTTCATGGGTCGGTCCCATGCAGAAGTCGCGGTCGTGGCGATCCTTCATGCGCATCATTTCGACGCCCATCTTTTGCCAGCGTCCGGTCTCCTGCCAGAGTTCCGCAGGCTGCACTACCGGCATCAGCACTTCCTGGGCACCGCTGCGATTCAGCTCATCACGGATGATCGCTTCCACTTTTCTCAACACCCGCAGCCCCAGCGGCAACCAGGTATACAGCCCCGCAGCCAATTGCCGGATCAAGCCCGCTCGCAGCATCAGCCGATGGCTGACCACGTCCGCATCCGCGGGGTTCTCACGAAGGGTGGGAATCAGAAGTTGTGACTGGCGCATCTCTTCAACGTATTCACTGATGAATTCGCGCGAACTCTATCAGCTACTCGTATCCCACAGCATCTCGCACTCTCGCTACCGTTCCCGACCAAGGATGGTCGGGTCGTCGCGATTATCGGCGAAGCCGATCATCTCGACGTAAGGGAGCGAAGCGACCGGTCAGCGCGTAAGGGCGGGATGCCCGTCGCGAAATAAACGGCCGCCATAAAAAAAGGGCCGCAAGCGGCCCTTTTTAAAGTCGACAGCGGCTAGCTAGCCAACCATCCCTTTCAGCTTCTTGAGCGCGGTCACCTTGACTCGCACCGAGGCCGGCTTGGCGGGGATCATGATCGTCTCTCCCGTCAGCGGATTGCGCCCCGGGCGCTTCTTCGTGGCCGGACGCTTGACCGAACGGATCTTCAACAAACTGGGCAGGACGAACTCGCCTACGCCGCGCTTGCGAATGTGACGGTCAATCAGGGATTCCAGCTCTTCCAGCACAGCCTCCACCTGCTTCTTGGTCAGGCCAGTATTCGTGGCCATTTCAGTAAGCATGCCGGTCTTCGTCATCTTTTCAGAGATGGCGGCGAGTGGCTTCTTGGCTGCGGGTGCTGCTTTCTTCACTGGTTTGCTAGCCGTTTTCTTTGCTGCTGCCTTAGCTACTTTTTTCTTAGCTACTTTTTTTTTTGCCGCCTTC
>VGVE01000167.1 GCA_016874135.1 Gammaproteobacteria bacterium
GTTTCGCACCGTCGACATGATGGCGGAGCTGTTTGCAGCAGAGCCTGATCTGTATCGAAGTGTCATCGCCGCGGTCAGCCGCGATGGCGGGCCCGAATTCCGCTTCATGGTCAGCGGGCCGCGTTACCTCTTGTGGAAACGATTGCTCAAGGAAGCGACCGAAGCCGGCCTCTTGCGCGCTGATGTGGATCCGGATGCGTTTGCCATCACCGTCACCCAGCACATGTTCGCGAATGTTCTCGATTGGGCGCAGGGGGACCTGTCTTTGCCGGAAATGGCGGGGCGCATCCGTTACGGGCTGGCGCTGTCTCTGGTAGCGATTGCCACGCCTAGTGGCCGACCGCAGATCGAATCACGGCTGCGCAGTGCGGAAATCCAGTTGCAACAACTCTGGCGCACCGCCCTGGCGGCGCGTCTGCGGGAGGGGCCGCTCGATGCCGAAGCCCGCGCGGTGCTGGCGGATCAGCTCATTCACGTTGAACGTACCAATTTTGAGGAGTCCGCATGAGTGCGACGTTGTCGGCAGTACGCCGCTCAGTCTTTCCAACGGCCGATGACACCTGGGCAACGATTGCCGCCCGGGAACTCAAGGGCAAGGCCGAAGCGGAGGCAGTGAGCCTCCTCCAGAGCTGGAACATGCATGTGTTCATGCGCGCAGCGGCACCCAAGGGCTCCCCTCGGGAGGGTCGTCAGATATTGCCGAGCGACGTGATTTTTGTTGAAGCGCCAAAAGCCTGAAGGAAGGCCCGAATCAGGGTCTGAAGGAACATGAGTGTCGCGGCTATATCAGCCATACGCATCGCTGCCGCTCATGACGGCGAAGCAGAACTGGTGGTGACCCTGCGGCACGGCAACGGTTCGACGTCTGATGTGATCCTTGGCCACGTCGCTGCGTCGGAACTGCTGAGGAGTTGTGACACCACTAACCCCGATGAACTGCTGGGTGTGGGATTTGAAAAGGTGCGGGATGCGATGCTGGTTTCGTCGAACCGGTATCAGTGAGCACCTTTGAACGGGTTCAGGTTTTTTATTCAGTCAAACAAGTCAGATAACAACCAGATAGAACAACGAGCGAGGGCAATATCATGCTGGATCTGGTCATCCGCAATGGTCTGGTGGTAGACGGTTCAGGTCTGCCGGGATACAGCGCCGACATCGGCGTACGCAAGGGTCGTATCGTCAAGATCGGCCAGATTGCCGAAGCGGGTCGTGAAGAAGTGGACGCTACGGGCAAGGTGGTTTCCCCCGGATTCATCGATCCACACACCCATTTTGATGCCCAGCTGCTGTGGGACGGCTTCGCCAAGCCAGCGCTTGCCCATGGCGTGACCACGGTGGTGCCGGGCAACTGCTCGTTGTCGCTGGCGCCGCTCAAGGCCAAGCACCGCATGAAACTCGTCGGCATGTTCAACCAGATCGAGGAGATGCCGCGTATCGCCTTTGAAACCGGCGTGGAATGGAACTGGGAAACATTCGATGAGTATGTGAAGCGCATCAGCAAGAACCTCTCCATCAACGTGGCACCGCTCGTCGGTCACAGCCTGCTGCGCCTCTGGGTGATGGAAGAGGCGTCGATGCAGCGCACCGCCACGCCGAGTGAACTGAGAGCCATGCAGGACCTCCTTCGGCAGTGTCTGGATGCGGGCGCCGTGGGCCTTTCCACGAGTTTTGTGGATATGGATGAAACGCTCCAGCCCGTGCCGAGCCGTTATGCGGACCAGACCGAACTGCATGCCCTGTGTGAAGTACTGGGCGAGTACGGCCGCATGCTGCAGATCGTGCCGGAATTCTACGATCCGGATATCACCGTTGCCCGTGTGGATCAGCTGGCGGAGCTGTCGATCCAGTACGGCATTCCGACCACGTTCTCGCCACTCTTCGTCAATGCAGATAACAGCAACGGTGTCGACCGGGTGATGCGCCGCGTGGATCAACAGTTTGCACGTGGCGCACGGGTGTGGCCGCAGGTGCAAACGCGGCCGATCGATATCTCTTTCTGTTTCGCCGTACCGAGCCTGCTCTTCATCCGTTTCCCGAGCTGGTATCGCGTGATGCGCTTCGGTTCGCATCAGGACATCGTCAATGCCTTCCGCGATGCGGAGCAGCGCCAGAAGATGATTGCCGAGGCATCGATGCTCAACGGCCTGTGGCCGCGGCTGGTGCTGCGACAGGTGAATACCGAGGCCAACCAGCAGTATGTCGGCAAGACCCTCGCCGAGATTGCGGAGCTGCGTCAGTCCACTCCGGTGGATGTGATGATCGACCTGTCCCTCGAAGAAGATCTGGATGCCCACTTCCTTGCCGGCGACATGGCCCACAACGACTATCCGCGTGTGGGTGCATTGCTCTCCCATCCCCGAGTGCACGTCGGCGCGAGTGATGGTGGTGCGCATATCCTCTCGTTCTCGACGTATGGCGATACAGGGTTCCTGTTCAGCAAGTTCGTTCGCGATACCGGGTCACTGACGCTGGAAGGCGCAGTGAAGAAGATCACCGCGGATACCGCCAACATCTGGGGTATTCCGGAGCGGGGCCTCCTGCAGAAAGGGTACGTCGCGGACATTGCGGTGTTTGATGCGGCTGCCATTGATCGGGGACCTGAGTATTACGTGCAGGACGTACCCGGCGACGGCTCGCGCTACGTGCGCGATGCGGTGGGCGTGGACACGGTGATCGTGGGTGGGCATGTGGCCTGGAACCGGTCGACGGGATATCGCAACGATGCACAAGGTGTGGTGTTGCCGGGAGCTGTCGTATGAGTTTCGAAGGCATCAAACAAAGACGCATCGCCACCAACGGTATTCACCTCAACATCGCCGAACAGGGTGAAGGCCCCCTGGTCCTGATGCTGCACGGCTTCCCGGAATCGTGGTACTCGTGGCGTCATCAGTTCGCACCGCTTGCCGCGGCCGGTTTTCATGCGGTGGCACCGGACATGCGCGGTTATGGCAAGAGCGACCGCCCGCACAACATCGATGCCTACAACCAGGTGCAGGTGGTCAACGACATCATCGGCCTGATTCCGGCACTCGGTTACAAGACTGCGGTGGTGATCGGCCATGACTGGGGTGCACCCACTGCCTGGAGCACGGCGCTGCATCATCCCGACAAGGTCATCGCGGTAGGCGCGTTGTCCGTACCGTTTTCACCTCGCTCCCCCGTGCAGCCCATGCCGGCCATGCGGGAGATGTTCAAGGGCCAGTTCTTCTATCAGCTCTATTTCCAGGAGCCGGGTGTCGCCGAAGCGGAGTTCGAGAAGGACATCCGCCTGGCGCTGCGCAAGTTCCTCTATCTCGGCTCAGGTGACGCTGATCTCACAGGCCTTACCGCCAAGGGGCCGAATGACGACCTGCTCACCAGCCTGCCGAGTCCGAAGGTCCTGCCGAAGTGGCTTTCGGAGGCGGATCTCGACTTCTACGCCGCAGAGTTCACCCGTTGGGGCATGCGCGGGCCGCTCAGTTATTACCGCAACCATGATCTCACCTGGGAACTGACCGAGGGCGCACCCGAGAAGATCAGCCAGCCGGCGATGTTCGTCGCCGGCGCGAAAGACGGTGTGATCCTCATGGCGGCGGAAGCACTCAAGAAGATGCCGGAGCGGGTAACGGACCTGCGGGTCAACACACTGATTCCGGGTATTGGCCATTGGACCCAGCAGGAAGCACCCGAGGTGGTGAATCAAGAGATCCTGCGATTCCTGAAGATGCTGGGGTAACGTGACAGAGCAGATTCTGGTCGTCGGCAGTGGTATCGCCGGCATGTGTACATCCATGGCACTCGCCCGCAAAGGATTCGCAGTCACATTGCTCGAACGGGATGGTCAGCCTCCTGAAGGTGATGCGGACAAAGCGTTCTTCGAATGGGCACGGCGTGGCGCATCACAGTTCCGCCACCCCCACGCGTTCCTCGGACTCATGTGCAATCTGCTGCAGGACAACTATCCCGATCTGCTCGAGGCGTTTTATGCCGCCGGTGCGCGCAAAGTGGGGTTCAAGGACATGCTCTCGCCGGAGCTCTCCGGGAAGTACACCCCGGAGCCCGGTGACGAGAAGCTCTTCGTGCTCATGTGTCGCCGTGCCACCATCGAAACGGTGCTCAGGCGGTATGTCTCGTCATTCCCCGGCGTCAGAGTCCTCAACGGCGTTCATGTCGACGGTCTGCTCAGCGAGAAGGTCGACGGCAAACTGGTTGCGAGGGGTGTGAAGGTTCGCCGTGACTGTGTCGAGAAATTCGGTGCGGAAATCCGCGCTGATGTGGTGGTGGATGCGAGTGGCCGCACCACGAAGTTCCCCGGTTGGCTGGAAGCGGAAGGAATTTACATCCGCGAAGAAAGTGACGATGCCGAGATCGTCTACTACACCCGCCACTACAAGCTGAAGCCGGGTCAGGCTGAACCGCCACGTGGTGGCAAGGACCGCTCCGCAGGCGATCTCGGTTACATCAAGTTCGGTGTATTCCCCGGGGATAACGGCAACTTCGCACTCATCGTCTGTGTGCACAACGATGAAAAAGAGCTGCGGGAAGCCATCAAGGACAGCAATCGCTTCGATACCATCTGCCGGAGCATTCCCGGGCTTCTGCCCTGGGTGGCGCCTGAAGTGTCCGAGCCGACCACGGCATCATTCGGCATCGGTGACATCCGCTCCGTATGGCGACACTGGGTGCAGGACGGTCAGCCGCTCATTCGCAACTTTTTCGCCGTGGGTGATGCCTCCCTTCGAACCAATCCGCTCTACGGCCGAGGTTGCAGCACCGGCATCATGCACGCGCATCTGCTCGCCGACGTTCTGGTGGCGAACCCCGATGCAGACGCGCGAGCGGTGCAATTCAGCGAACGTACTGAATCCGAACTGCGGCCGATTCATCAGGCGAGTTTGCGGGAAGACCGTAATGGCATTCGCCGGTCCCATGCCGTTCGGCAAGGCAAGCTGCTCGATCAGGCCAAGGCAGGATTCAAAGGGTGGTTCGAAGCCGCGTTCGGCGACGCGATGGCTTCCGCCGCGCGCCATAACCTGCACGTTACACGCGGCATGATGCGCACATTTAACTTGCTCGAGAAACCCGGCGAGTTCCTCAAGGACCGCAAGACCCAGGCCATCGTCTTCCTCTACATGCTGCGCGGGCGTACGAAGAATGCCGCGGCGCGGATCGTGCGGGGGCCAACGCGGGATGAGACGCTGAAGTTGATTGAATCCACGAAGGGATAGTCGCGGAAAACTTCTGGCGAGTGCTTTTCTCCTGCGAATCACCCCGGTTCCGTCATGGTCATCGGATCAAGCGCTTTCGCCAGCGTTTCTTCGGGCAGGATGTTCTGCTCCCGACAGAGTTCCCGAATCGTTTTGCCTGATTTGAACGCCTCTTTCGCGAGTGCTGCGGCTTTCTCGTAGCCGATGTAGGGGTTGAGGCTCGTGACTATCGCCAGGCTTTCCTCGACGGATGCTTCGCAGGCTTCAACGTTGGCTTCGGTGTCCAGAAGGCAGAAGTCGATGAACGCGTTCACGCAGTTCGTCATGAGCCGGATACTCTCGAGCGTCGTGTCGCCCATCACGGGCATCATGATGTTCAACTGGAACTGGCCACCCGTCGCGCCACTGAACGCCACCGTCTGGTCGTTGCCGATCACACGGGCGGCCACCTGCATCATCGATTCGCACATCACGGGATTCACCTTGCCGGGCATGATCGACGAACCCGGCTGACGATCCGGCAGGATGATTTCGTAGAAGCCGCAGCGGGGTCCTGAACCCAGCCACCTCAGGTTGTTACTGATGTTGAACAGCGTCGTTGCAACCGCACGCAGCTGACCGTGACATTCCACGAGCCCGTCCCGCTGTGCGTTGGCTTCGAAGTGGTCGACGGCCTCCA
>VGVE01000168.1 GCA_016874135.1 Gammaproteobacteria bacterium
TGATGAAACCCACCCAGAGAAAGTCGAAGAAAGTGACACGGCCAAGCACGACGATCGCCGCCATGAACAACGTGCACACGCCGTTAAAAAACTGGCACCAGAACAGGATCGGTTTTTTCCGGAAGCGGTCGCCAAGCACCCCACCCAGCAGGGAGAAGACGACTTGCGGCAACATGAAAGCGATGGTGACCCAGGCGAGGTTGAGCTTGGAAACGGTCATTTCATAGACGAGCCAGCCCTGTGCCACCAGCTGCATGTTGAGCGCAAAGGCTGACGCGAGCATGCCGATCCAGAGATAGGCGTAGTCGCGGACTTTCAGTGATGCAAACGTGGAGTGACCGATGTTCTTCTGATCAGTCATTCTTTTGATCAATCATCTTGGCTGGCCGGTGAACGGCGCAGCCGCTTGAGGTTACTGTCTTTCTTTTTGGCGTTGAGGCGTTCCTTTACGGACGACAGGGTTGGCCGCGTGGCGATGCGCCTGCGAGGTATGTGCCGCGCGCGGGTGATGAGGTCGATGAGACGCTGCAGCGCGAGTTCGCGGTTTTGCGATTGTGTGCGTGCGGTATCGACGAAAAAGAGGATCCGCCCATCCGTGGTCGCTTTCTGGCCGGCAAGCGCCAGCAGTCGATGCTGAACCGCGGCAGGCTCACCGAGCCGGGCGACATCAACGGAAAGTTGGACGGCAGTCGAAACCTTGTTGACGTTCTGTCCGCCCGGTCCGCGGGCGCGCACGAAGTCAAAACGCAGGGCCGCGTCAGGAATCTGGTCAGGGTGCATGATGAGTGAAGCATAATACGCGTCTTCAACTTCAGCTTCCGGTGTCTTCGTGTTTCGCAAAGTGGCGCGGTTCTTTTTCTTGTTATGTAGTTCGCTCTTTTTATCCATGGCGATGTTGTCCACGTCAGCCCACGCAAGCCGCAACGACGTGGCGCTGCACTTCAAGGTTCACTTTGACAACAAGACTCGCCTGATCGAAGCCACGATCGAAGTAGACCAGTCGCGATCAGTGCTCGACTTCGTTGACTTCCGTGCGCCAAAAACCCAGTTCCGGGATTTCATCGCAGGGGGTGAGTTCGAACGCAGCGGCGAGCGGATCCGTTGGCAGCCACCGCGAAACGGCGGAAAGCTCCGCTACCGCTATTTCGTTGATCGCAAGCGCGATCCGAACAGTGGGGACCGAGAGTATGACGCCCGGTTCACAAAGGACTGGGCGCTCCTGCGACTTGACCGGCTTTTCCCCGGTGCCCGCGTACGTATCAGCAAGAACGCGCGTGTCACCTCAACCCTTCGTCTTTCCGGGCCGAAAGACTGGGCGATCGAAACGCGATATGGCAAGTCGCTTGGTAAGACCCACACCGTTCCGGCGGAAACACGTTCGCGTTATCGGCGACCTGTGGGCTGGATGATCGCGGGTGATATCGGCATCCGTCGTGATGTTCTTGCCGGGGTCAATGTGTCGGTGGCGGGACCCAAGGGCCATGCCGTACGCAGACAGGATCTGCTCGCGTTTCTCGCCTGGACGCTGCCTCAACTGGTCAAGGTTTTCCCGGACATGCCGGCCGATCTGTTGATCGTTTCCGCGGGTGATCCCATGTGGCGGGGCGGGCTTTCTGGACCGGGCTCCTACTACCTGCATGCGGATCGTCCCCTCATCACGGAGAACGGCACGAGCCCGGTGTTACACGAGCTTATTCATGTGGCCAGCCGTCGGCATATGGCGGATGGTGAAGACTGGTTGGTGGAAGGCCTCGCGGAGTACTACTCGTTGCTGTTCCTCAGGCGCAGTGGGGGCATCACCGAAGACCGGCTCGATAAATCCCTCACGGCAATCAAGACGGTGGCCGATGAAGAGGGTGGCAAACTCGCGAACCCGTCACGGGGTGCGGACACCGCGCGGGCCACAGTGAAGCTCGCTGAACTGGATCGCCGTCTTCCCGGTGGGCTCGACGCCTGGATCCGGAGTGTGCCCAAAGGCAGCCGGATCGACTGCGCGTCACTGGATGCCTTTGCCAAAAAACACAAAGTGGCGTTCTGGAGTTGTGAGCTGCCATCCCGGTAAGCACGGGCCTGGGCTGCTTGCGGAGGGCCAGAAGAAGCTCGCTATACTGGCGGAGACTTGAGGGAGAGACACATGTCCACAGCAACATCTGCATCAGAAACCTTTCGCCTGGAAACCCGTGCCTGGCTTGCCGCGAATTGCCCGCCCGGTGCGCGGGGTCCCGGCCCGGTATCCAACGGCAATACGAAGATCAAGATTACTGATCCCGATACGCTGCTCTGGCTCGAGCGAATGATCGCCAAAGGCTGGACCGTTCCCAACTGGCCGAAGGCCTACGGTGGTGGTGGTCTTTCCAAGGAACAGTATGTGGTGCTGCTCGAAGAGATGCGGGCAATCAAAGCAAGGCCGGCCCTGTCGTCGTTTGGCACCAGCATGATCGGGCCGACGCTGCTGGAGTTCGGTACGGAGGACCAGAAGCTGCGTCACCTGCCGCGCATCGCGCGCGCGGAAGTGGAATGGTGTCAGGGTTACAGCGAACCGGGTTCTGGCTCTGACCTCGCCAGCCTGCGCACTCGGGCCGACGATAACGGCGATCACTTCGTGATCAACGGGTCGAAGATCTGGACGTCCGGGGCACACAATGCTGACTGGATGTTTTGTCTGGTACGCACGGACCACACTGCCGACAAACAGAAGGGCATCAGCTTCGTCCTGCTGCCGATGAATCAGCCGGGCGTAACGATCAAGCCGATCCGCATGCTCTCCGGCGAGTCTCCGTTCAACCAGGTGTTTCTCGATAGCGCCACCGCCAGCAAGACTGATCTGGTGGGCAGACTCAATGACGGCTGGACGGTCGGGAAGCGACTTTTGCAGCACGAGCGCAGTGGCATGGAAGCGCTTGTCTCCGGTGGTGCGGGTACGGAGTCAGACAGCCTCGTGAACGAAGCGAAGAGATCTTTTGGCCTTGCCGGCGGTCAGGTGGCGGATGCGGCGTTTCGAGAACGATTGCTGAAATACGAAATGCACAGCCGCGCCTATCGACTCTCCCAACGGCGCGCCGTGCAGGAATCGGATGGCGGCACACCTGGCGCGGTGACTTCGATCTTCAAGGTGGTCGGCAGCGAACTGCAGCAACTGCACCACGACCTGCAGCTCGAAATGCGCGGGCCACTGGCTTACGTGCCCGGTGATCCGGACGTCAAGCAGTGGCTGTTCCACCGTGCGGCCAGCATTTACAGCGGCAGCAACGAAGTGCAGCGCAACATTCTCGCCAAGCGCGTGCTCGGCCTGCCGGATTGAAGGCGGGTGGTTCAGGACACCAGAACCGCCTTGCCGATTACTTCACGGTTGACGATGGCTTCGAGCGCCCTGACGGTTTCTTCGAGGGGCAGTTGGTGTGAGACGTAGGGCCTGATCTTCCCCGTCGCGAGCCAGTCCACCAGCACGCGGTTGTCGCGTGCTGCCCACTCCGGGTTCAGCCGCTGCAGGGCGCCTACGGTGTAGCCGATCAGTTCAGCGTCCTTGATCAGCAGGTGGTTCATCTTTGCATTGCCGGGTCTGCCGCCGACGAAACCGACGATGAGGATGCGACCAAACGGCGCAATGCAGCGCATCGATTCCTCGAAAACTTCCGCACCTACCGGATCGTAGATGACGTCCGCACCACGATCATCGGTCAGTGCCTTCACCTCGTCGCGAAAGCCACTGGTGTAGTTGATCACGTGGTCTGCTCCCAAAGCCTTCGCCACCGCGAGTTTCGCTTCGGTGCTTGCGGTGGCGATGACCCGGGCGCCCATGAGTTTGCCCACATCAACTGCGGCGAGACCCACGCCACCGGCAGCGCCGTGAACGAGCAGCGTTTCGCCAGGCTGAATACGGGCCCGCTGTAGCCCGTAATACGCGGTGTGATAGTTGGCTCGAAAAGAAGCGGCCGCGACCAGATCCACACCGGCCGGTAACTTGGTCACCCTGTTCGCCGGCTGCAAAACGTATTCGACGCAGCCACCGCCGGTGAGCACGAGGTCACCCGGTACGACTCCGGTAACACCTTCCCCCACATCGGTAACTACGCCCGTACCCTCTCCTCCAACAACAAAAGGCAGGGGCGGTTTGACCTGATATTCCCCTTTTGCCATCAACACGTCGGTGAACGCGACACCCCGCGCCTTGATGTTGATGCGCAGTTCTCCCGGACCGGGTTTGGGAGGTTCGGGCACGTCCCGAACCACGAGGTCGTGAATGCCGGTCAGTTTTTCGCAGTACACCGCTTTCATGGCTTGCTCCGGAAGATGATTGAATGATCAAGTGATGGTGATGGCAGCGCCGATTTTGCCACGGGTCACCGGCCGAACTCAGACCTTGAACACACCTGATTCGAGATAATGATTTGCCCAGTCCCTGAACCTCAAACCTGCCGGGATCACGGGTGCTTCTTCGGGTTGCGTGAAATATTCCCAGATCTTGATGCGATCATTGATGACAAATAGGCGCATCAGCTCATCGATTCGAAAAGGCATGCCGCCATGCGCGAGGGTACTGCGCACGAACTCGTGCGCACAGCTCATGTCGAAGTCGATGAAGCTGTAGGCGTGCCGGAGCAGGTCCTGGGTACCGTTGCTGAAGCGCGCTTCGTGGAAATCAAAAAGGTCGCTGACCCGATACCCGTTCCTGGTTTCTGTAAGGCAGAGGTTGCCGGTTTTGTAGTCGACGTGAACGCAGGTGATGTGTGGCGCGTCCAGAGTTTCAGCGGCGCGACAGGTCATCTCGATCCACTCGGCTTCACTGTGATCGATCGCGCCCTGCATCGCCGCGCGCTCGGCGATTTCAAGGGTCTGGGCGATCACAAAGCGGGTATCACCACCTGTAAAGGGCGTCAGCTGCAGGGAGTCGACATCGACATCGGCCGCCGCAGTTGCCGATAGCTGGTGGCTCTCCGCCAGACATGATCGCAGCACAATGGCGATGCTGAAGCGTCTTTCTGACGCAATGTCGCGCGGGGAGAGCCAGCGCTCCTTGCATCCTGTTATCGACGCTCCATCGAGATTGCGCAGACCCACAGGCTGCAGTTGGTGGCGTTTTCCTGCATCAGTACGGGCGTCTATGGTTATCCCTTCGATCTGGCTGCCGAAACGGCCATCGCCACGGTCAAGGATGCACTGCGGGCAACGTCGTCCATCGAATCGGTGATCTTCTGCTGTTTCAGCGCGAACGACCACGCTCTGTATGAGGCGTTGCTGCAGGACTGAAGAGATTCGTTTGCCGGGCGGTTTATCGTGTGGGTCGTGCTGGTACGTCGAGCCCGACGCCGGACACGTGTCCATAGACAGCCCGCAGCCGCGCTACATCACTTACCGGTAATGCCGGCTTGTTGATGGACTCAATGTTGGCGTGCAGGTGTTCAAGGTCGCTGGTGCCGAACAGCACCACATCAACACCCGGTTCGTGCCGGATGAACCGGTAAGCCGCGTCTACCATCGTGCTGGCGCCGCCGGGATGAACGAGGAAGTCGAGGGGTGGCAGACCCAGTTCAGCGAGCGTTGATGCGAGTCGTTCAGGCTGCGCGAAGATGCCACGTACGACAAACATCAACAGAGTTCCAGCGCCGTACTGGCGCGTCAGTGGATAAACCCGGTCGCACGCATGTTGATGGAGCATGTGCTGCGCCACCATGACCGAATCCCACAGACCATCCCGCAGCGCTCCTTGGAGCATGTGGTGTTCCGGATCGAACGGTGGTGTTTCGGTGATGCCG
>VGVE01000169.1 GCA_016874135.1 Gammaproteobacteria bacterium
CTGGTCATCAAGGCGCTGGACATGGCCTATGAGCAGCGCGGCAGGCCGGTCGGCGTGCTGTTTCATTCCGATCAGGGCGGACAGTATGCGAGCCGGAGCTTCCGTCAGCGGCTATGGCGTTATCGAATGGAACAAAGCATGAGCCGACGCAGCAACTGTTGGGACAACGCACCGATAGAGCGGTTGTTCAGGAGCCTGAAGACCGAGTGGGTCCCAAGCGCGGGCTACGTGAACGCTGAAATCGCGCAGAAAGATATCAGTCACTTCTTGATGCACTACTACAACTGGCTGCGCCCACATCAGTTCAATGACGGCATATCGCCCGCTGTGGCTGAAGAAAAACTTAACACCGTGTCCGGAAACAGTTGACCACTACACTCAGGACTATTGGAATCGACGATTCAGCAACTACGCCCATTACGTTTGGGCTGTAGGGGTCGTGTTGGTGCTTCCTTTCGGGTTCGGTCACATGTTGATTCAGGAGGCTGCTCGCGTTGAAGTAGGTCAAACAGTGCACAACATGCTCGTACTCCAATACGTTGCGGCGCTTTTCCTTCTCATCCAGCTCTGCAACAGTACGAAGCTAACAGTACTATTTTGGTTTCTCGGATCAGGACTTGCTCTTCTGCCGTTGTCATGGATGGAAGTGCCGAACTTAGAAGAACTCTATCGGGTGACTTCGCTGAACTAAGGAGCCTACCTCACCATAATTCTGGTCGGAGCCATAGCAAATCAGAACGTACGTTCAGTGGAAGAGGCTCGCCTTGAAACGGCCCGAAACATCGCGACAAACATCGCCCATGAACTGCGAACACCGCTGACATCGATTCGTCAGTTCGCAAACGGGACTCAGCTTCACTTCCAGCACTTAATGGAGACATACCAGAGGGCGACATCGATAGGGCTGGCCAGTGGCAACCTAAGGCCTAGCCAGTTAGAGACCTTAACAAAGATCTTTGGTTCAATCGAAAAAGAAACCGTTTATTCGAACATGGTAATCGACATGCTCCTTGTGCGCTCTGGCCAAAAAGATGCATCGGAGTTCGAATGGGAACGCTTCAGCACTTCGGAAGTGGTGGCAGAAGTTATGCAGAGGTTCCCCGCAAACAATGCTCTTGAAAAGAACCTGCCACAGCTATTCGTTCATGAGGACTTTCAGATTACCGGGCCTAGGCTTCTGGTCGTGCACGCAATAGTGAATTTACTCAAGAACGCTGTTTACTACAGCCAGAGAGCTCGATCTCCGAGAGTTGAGGTCCACATCTCCGTCGATCCGCCACGGTGGGGAGTCGTTCGACTCATGGACAACGGTTCCGGAATTTCCAGCGAGTCCTTGAAACACTTGTTTCATCCGTTTTACACCACTACAAAAGCTGGTGAAGGAACAGGGATTGGGCTCAGCTTTAGCCAGAAGGTCATGCACGATCTCGAAGGGTCGATAGAATTGGTGGACTCTGCGCCTTTACCAACGTGTTTTGAAATGCGATTCCCACTGTAACTCCTTATTTACATACAAACCTCAAAGGTCGAACTAGAAGTAAGATTAAGTTGTCAGATAGCACGCCTGAGTCACCTAGCCACCCACTAACAACTGGTCAAGTCGGACGACTGATTGCCAGACTAACCGCCCCCATGATGCTTGGCGTCTCCTCGAGCATCATCGTTCAAACACTCGAGATGGGGTTCATCGGCCAGCTGGGACACTCGCAAGTCGCTGCAATCACGTTCACCTTCCCGCTCACGATGATTCTGACGAGTATCGCGCTCGGAATTTCGATCGGAACATCCTCGGTCATCGCACGCAGAATCGGCGGAGGGAATGCGGATGAAAACCGCAAGCTGGCAACTCACAGCCTGATCATCACGGCCATCGCCATGTCAGCGCTATCTCTGGTGGGCTGGGCTGCAATCGATCCAGTGTTTTGCATGCTCGGCGCGGAAGAGCACCTGCTCCCGATGATTCACTCTTACCTGGATATCTATTATCCCGGTGTCGTGCTTTTCACGCTGACGATGATCGCAAGCAGCATCATGCGGGCGAATGGAAGAGCCAATGTGCCGGGTCTCGTTATGACCGCAGGTGCTGTACTTAACCTCGCCATCGATCCCATCCTCATCTTCGGCTGGTTTGGGTTTCCGCGGATGGAGCTGGCTGGGGCTGCAACCGCGATGACCGTCTCCCGAGTCGCCACCAGCGCGATTCTGTTGTACTGCGTTGTGCAGGGAAATCTTGTGTACCTGCACAGCATATGGAGTGGCTTGCGCGAATCCTCGCGCAGAATCTTCCACATCGGCTTGCCGGCAATGGCAACCCAGATGATCGGGCCGATCAGCGCCGCGCTCGTTACTCGCCTGCTCGCATCGCATGGCGAAATCGTCGTCGCCGCATATGGTGTCGCAACCCGCATTGAAGGCATCGCTGTTATGCTGTTTTTCGCGCTGTCGGGAAGCATCGGCCCATTCGTCGGGCAAAACTTCGGGGCGGGGAAAATCGATCGCGTTCGTGAGGCGATGCGCGTGTCCTACACTTTTTGCCTGGTGTGGGGCGCGTTTATGGCCTTACTGCTCTTCACGTTCGGCCCGACGTTTGCCAGCTGGATTGAAATTTCGGACACCGTAGTTGCAACTGCTGGCTGGTATCTTGCCGTCGTACCCTGGAGCTATGGCTGGTGGGGAATGCTCATGATGTCATCGGCAGCATTCAACGCACTTGGAAAACCGATTCCCAGCACCATCATGTCTTTCACCCGCATGTTCTTCCTGTTTCTTCCTCTTGCCTGGTATCTCAATTCACTGATGGGGTACCAAGGAATTTTCATCGCCACATTGGTCAGCAATTTCATCATGGGTACGGTAGGCTTCCTGTGGCTGAAAACTCGGATGCTGGCGCGTGTTGCTGCGTAGACTCGTTACGATTCCCCTGCTGTTCATCTGTGCGATCCTGCTTGTTTCCCTTGCCCCGGTATTGTTTGTCATCGCCTGGCTGACAAGCCGATTCACATGGGCAAAGGGTGCTGTCGCAACTGTATCGTTCGTATTGGGATACGTCGTACTCGAGATCAACGGGATCACCCGCCTCTTCCTGGCGTGGCTGCTTCATCGTCACGCCCCCGACTACATCGATCGCAACCGCACCGTGCAATACTGGTGGGCAAACGCCCTGAAAGACTGGGTGATGAAGTGCTTCAAACTAAGCTTCACCTGCAGTGGTGAAGCGGCTTTGGAGGGTGCGCCTTGTCTCGTGTTTCCCCGACACGCAAGTCTCGCCGATACCGTCTTGCCGATCGTGTTTTATGGTTCTCCGCAGGTGGTCCGGTTGCGTTACGTGCTCAAGCGGGAACTCTTGTGGGATCCCTGCCTCGACGTGGCCGGCAACCGCGTGCCTTGCCACTTCGTTGACCGTTCCGGTCAGGACAGCGGCGCTGCCATCGAGAGCGTCAAAAAGCTTACCGCTGGTGTTGGCCCCGACGAGGGTGTCGCCATGTTTCCCGAGGGTACCCGTTTCTCGCGGAAGAAAGCGGATCGGCTGCTGAATTCTTCGAAGGAGGAACTCCGCGCCCTGGCAGCGCGCTGGCCGAATCTCTTGCCACCGCGCCTCGGCGGCACACTTGCGATGCTGCAGGCCAACCCCGGACTTGATGTTCTGTTCATGGCACACAGTGGCTTCGAACCTGCGGCTGAGCTGCACGATCTCCTCTCAGGGAAGTGGCTCGGTGCCACCATCCGGCTGCACTTCTGGCGCGTGAAATTCGATCAGATACCCGAGGTGTCCAGGCACAGGGAGTTCATCAACGCGCAGTGGGACTACATGCAGCGTTGCGTAACAAACCTCTCCACGGGTACGCCATGCGAACCGGTTTAGTCCTATCGATTGCGATGTTTTGCTGCTGCCTTGCCGCCTGCAATCAGACAGAGACGCCTCCGATCGATGTAGCAGATGCCTGGGTAAGAAAGCCGGTCCCGCCGCTCGACAAAACAGCGGGCTACTTCAAGATTCGCAACAACACCCCCTCACCCGTCACTCTTCAAAAAGCCGTCAGCCCCCAAGCCCGTAGCATCGAATTTCACGAGACGACTCGTGAGGGCGACATGACGCGCATGCGACGCATGAGCTCGCTGACGATTGGCCCTGGAGAGCAGGCTGTGTTTGAGCCTGGTGGCAAACACCTGATGATTTTCGGTTTCACCGAGGACAAATCACTGGCGATGATCACACTTCAGTTTGAATCCGGAAAAACACTCGACGTGCCATTCGAGCTTCGCTGAGAGGTTATGAACAAAGAAGAGTTCTACAAGCGCGCACGCCACGATCTTCACGGTCCTTTGCATGGCATCAAGGTGATCGAGGTCACTACCACCTGGGCAGGTCCGATGGGCGGGTGTGTGCTCGCTGACTATGGCGCTGACGTGATCAAGGTCGAAGCGCCCACGGGGGAAGTTGCGCGACGCCTGTTGCCCATGGTTCCCGGCACGAATCTCGGGATTCCCCATGAAACCGTGAATCGCAACAAACGCAACGTCACTCTCGACCTGCACCACCGCGAAGGCCAGGAGCTACTGAAGACACTCGTCAGCACTGCAGATGTGTTTCTCGAGAATTTTCGTCCAGGTGCACTCGCGGAGTGGGGCCTCGGTTACTCAGATCTGCATGCCGTTAAATCCGATCTGATTTACGTGTCCGTCAGCGGCTTCGGACAATTCGGCGAACTGCATGAACGTGCAGGTTACGACCCCATCGCCCAAAACTATTCGGGATGGTCATCTCTCAACGGCGATCCGGCGGGTGATTCCATCAAGGCACCGACATTCCTTGGAGATGATCTGGCCGGGTTACACGCCGCGCTCGGAACCATGGCTGCGCTGCTGCACCGCAATCGTACTGGAGAGGGTCAGCACGTCGATGTTGCGCTGATCGACTGCCTTCTCTTTCAGAGCAATGGACACCCTACCGTCGGCGCCCTAGACATTCCGCTTCCCCGTATGGGTAACCAATTTGCATTGGCCACACCTGTCAACGCGTACAACTGCACCAATGGCCGCGTTTACGCCGGTGTGCTGCTCGACAGCCACTGGAAGCTGCTTGCCCGCGAAATGCAGAGAGAAGACCTCGCCAACCTGGGGCTGATGGATCGCCTCAAGAATCGGGAGCTGCTCGACGGGCTACTGGCCGGTTATTGCGCGCAGCGAACGGTAGAAGAAGTGGTGAACCGGTGCACTGAGCTTGGGCTTCCCGCCACACGCATCATACCTATGCGGAACTTGCCCGGCAGACGCACGTGCACAGCAGAGACATGCTGCCGGAAGTGGAGCTCGCCAATGGCCAGCGTGTACCGTTAACCGGACCTGCCGCCAAGTTCTCACGCACCCCTATCGGTATCCGTCAGAGGGCAGCAACCCTCGGTGAACACACGGCGGAAATTCTTGAACAGCTCGGTTGCAAACCCGAAACCATCGCAGACCTGAAGGCACGAGGTGTGATCTGAAAAGATCGCCTCTAGCCCATTCAGTAGGTCAGACAGAAGCTCAGATCGGTTCGGCGATCTGCAAAAGCTGCTTGCCGAGGTTCTTGCCGGTGAACAGCCGGTTGAGCGTGTCGGGAATATTCTCGAACCCTTTCTGCACATCGACCTGGTAAACTAGCTGCCCGGACTGCACCCAGCCAATCAGCTCGGTGATCGCCTCCATCGCTTTCGGCATGTAATCAATGACG
>VGVE01000170.1 GCA_016874135.1 Gammaproteobacteria bacterium
GGTGATACCGGGCAGCGGCATTACCCTCCGCCGGAGAGACCAACGCACCGGATTCGCGATATAGCCGTGCCTGCTCGATGAATTGGGTGATGGTTTCGTGGGTGGTATTGGTTTGCCGGATGGATTTACGAATCGCTGCGATTTCGGCGAGCCCTGGCGCCGCGGTGCTGGCTCGGTCCAGATGTCCAATCGCCGACTCCATATCTCCGGAGGCAATCCTTTCTTCGGCAAGCAGGGCGTAGTGACGCGCAATCCGCTGCAATTCCCGGAGGGCGACTGGATGCTCAGGCGCCAGCCGCAGAACTTCATTAAACGCCTGAATCGCAGCGGTTGCGGAGGGTGGATCCGAGAGGCCATGGCTCTCCAGCAACATGCGGGTCGTGGCCAATCGCCCTTCAGCGTTGCGGCGGTCTTCCAGCTCGCTGCGCAACCGTACGAAGTCCGAATCGTTGGGAAAGGCACTGGTTGCTTCCGTCAGCCGTGCTTCTGCGCTGCTGAAGTTGGCTGATCGTAAGGCCGCGTCTATATCCCGCTTCCATTGATCCGCGAGCCCGGCAATTCCCTCCAGCGCTCCTTCATGGCTGTCATCGATCGCGAGTACACGCTCGTAGGCGGCGACGAGCGCCCGCAAGCCCTGGTTCGGGTCCTGCCCAAGTGACAATGCTTCGTTCCACGCATCCGCAAGGCCAGGCTTCTCCCCCAATCCTGCCTGTGCGAGCAGGTCTTGCATGGGTTCGGGATGAGTGGCGAGCCAATAGGCGCCGCTGCTCAGAACCAGCAGCCCCGCCAGACCAGCCAATGACAGCGCAACGAAGTGTTGTCGCTTTTTGCGGCGATCGCGTGCCTGCGCGCGACGTGGATCCTTGAAGGTCACCAACACACTGTCGGTCACCGCTCGTATTTCCGCCGAAGACACTTCCGAATTGCGAATCGTTACCGGTGGCGTCTCACCATCAACCCGGATCCGGTCGAGTGCCGCCGCGAGTTCATCACCATCCGGGTACCGGGCTTCTCGCGACCGTTGCAACAACCGGTCGATGACGGGTTGGAAGACTGCCAGGTGGGTTGGCACTCGCGGAGCGGCGTCCGATTGCTGGCGAGCGAGAAGATATTCGGCACTGTCGCCGCGCCAGGGGAGATCACCGGTCAGGATCTCAAAGAGCACGACACCCAGGCTGTAGAGGTCCGAGCGGTGGTCAATGGCCTGGCCTGCCAGCCGTTCGGGACTCGCGTACTGCAGGCTGCCACGCGAAACCGGTATGGTCTTGGTTAGCGGATCCAATGTCAGACCGAAGCCCACGAGAACTGCGGTGTCCGCATCGCGGAAGAGCACACTATCCGGTTTGACCTCTCCATGAATGATGCCTCGTTTCCAGGCATGAGCGAGTGCCTTGGCGATGTCGCTGATCACCACCAGCGCCAGCGACAGGTGCATGCCACGCGCCAGACGTACGGAAAGAGAGCCCCCTTCAAGCAGTTCCATGATCAAGGCTGGCCGCCCTTGGTCCAGCACCGGTTCAATCACCCGCACGATATGGAGGTGATTGAGCGATGCGGCGATTCGACACTCATTCTCGAAACGCCGCAGCCAGAGCGCTTCGTGAGCGAGTCCTGGGCGAATGCGTTTCATCGCCGCGTGGCGACCCGTACGGGAATGAACGACGCGGCAAACTTCGCCCACGCTCCCCTCGCCGAGGATGCGCTCGGTCTGCCAGGGAAAGAAGCCGGCTGCCGTGGCCGATGGGTCGCCCTGCGCTTCAGCCACGTTGCGGCCGCAGGGAGAACACCTCGCCTTCGATCAGGTTGCCGAGTACGAAGCGGCCGTCGACGATGATGCGATCACCAGATGGGTGCACCGCCAGACCTTTACCGTGGGCAAGACCGTTGATGCAATGGTTGTTGGTGAAAATCCACGCTTCGCCCCGGATCAACAGTCGGCATCGTTCATTCGGTGTCACTGCTATGCTGTCGCGCAGCACGCCCTGCTCCCAGCGCTGCAGTTCCCTGGCGCCGTCCGGCCGGATTTTCACGCCGTAACCATGCATGCGGTTGGATGAAAACTGCCCCTGATAAACCGTGTCATCCCGCCAGAAGAATCGCCCGATGCCCTCCCGGCTGTCATTGCGAAACTCACCTTCGTACCGGTTGCCATTGGGCCACTCAAATCGTCCTGCGCCGGCCTTGAGGCCGTTAGCGAATGTGCCCGTATACCGGCGGCCGTCCGCCCACATAAATGTCCCGTTACCATGAGGCACATTCCGGCGGAAGTCACCGGTGTAGCTGTTCCCGCCCGCCCAAGAGAAGGAACCCTGCCCTGTCCGTTCGCCGTTGCTGAAGGCGCCGGTGTACAGATCACCGTTTCCCCAGTGAAAGGTCCCTTCGCCGTTGATCTGGTTGCCCCGGAATGTGCCCCTATAACGGTCACCGTTCGGCCAGACCAGCTCCCCTGAACCTTCCCGTTTGTCGAGCACAAAGGCACCAGTGTAGACCCGGCCATCTTTCCAGCTGTAACGTCCTTGGCCGTGCATGGTGTTGTTGGCAAACTCACCTTCATAGCGGTTGCCATTCGCCCAGACGTAAACCCCTCGTCCGGTGCGGCGATCATCATCAACTTCGCCCTCGTATACATCGCCGTTGTCGAACCGGATGCTGCGCGACTCCGCCACTACGACACCCGTCATGGCCAGGTGAACCAGGACGCAGAACGTCGCCCACCGGCGAGAGCGGATACCACAACAACGATTCCGCTCATTCCTTGAGAGATCAGCTGCGGCCGCAGCGGAGACCATGGCGGTTCCCCGGTCGCCTTCAGGGCACAAAGCGGATCTGAATCGCTTCACTGTTCGGGCCTGCAAGCACATCGAAGATCACCACCAGTTTGGCATTCTGCGGCAATCCTTCGCGTTGACGCAGCACGCGCAACGCAGTCTGCAAGGTTCGTTCGGGATCGCTGCTGAATGCGGTTCCGTGAGCATAGACCGAGCGATTGAGCGCGAGTCGCCTGCGTGTCTGACTGCTGTTGGTGAATGCGTAGATCGGTACGCGCGGTGGCCTTGCCGCGGTCGCGAAGTCCGCCGTCACACCACGCCGCGTGATGACGACAATGCCGTCGGCACGAAGCGACTCTCGCATGGATGGTCACATGCTGTTTATCGGAGCGGGCTTCGAGGTCCTTTTCGTGACCAAGCGCCGGCCAGCGTTCCGATTGTTCAGCGATGGCATGCAGTTGCGCCACACAACGATCCGGATGCGCGCCGAGACTGGTTTCACCACTGAGCATGACGGCATCGGTACCTTCGTAGATGGCATTGGCGACATCGGTAACTTCTGCCCGAGTGGGAATCGGGTTGGTAATCATGCTTTCAAGGAGATGCGTGGCGACGATGCAGCGTTTGCCATGAACCGCAGCAGCGTGAACGAATCGCCGTTGGATACTGGGTAGATCGGCGATATCCGTTTCGATCCCCAGATCACCCCGCGCGACCATGACCCCGCCTGCGGCCTGTACGATACGATGCACATTCCGCACGCCTTCCTGGTCTTCGATCTTGGCGATGATCTTGACCTTGTCGGCTTTGCGGCCGAGCAGTTTTTTCAGATCTTCTATGTCATCCACATCTCGCACAAAACTGAGCGCAACGAAGTCGATGTCGTTGGCCAACCCGAACAGAATGTCAGCGCGGTCCTTTTCGGTTACCGCAGGAAGGTTAACCCGTGTTCCCGGCAGGTTCACATGCCGGCGGCTGCCGAGCATGCCACCGTCGATGACTTTACAGACGAGAGCGTGATTCTCCTTGCGCAGCACTTCAAAGTTGATCAGACCATTGTCTACCGTGACTCGATTGCCGGGATGGATGACATCGACAAGCTCCTGGTAATTGACATGGATGGACGAGGTTTCCACATCAGTGGTCCCGCGCACCGTGAGCGTGACGACCTGACCGGGCTTGAGTGGCATGGGCTTTTGAATCACGCCGGTGCGGATTTCCGGACCTTGTGCATCCAGCATCACAGGTACCGGGTACGGCACCTGGCGATTCAGCGTCTTGATCCAGTGCATGATCTTGCCGGCGCCGGCGTGATCCGCATGGGACATGTTGATACGCACAACATTCATGCCTGCTGCTTAAAGCGCCTTGAGGCGGGCAAAACTCGCCGTTGCCGGTCCTATCGTGCAGATGATCTTGGTTCGCCTGAGGCTCATTGGTTTGTCCAGAATTCCTTGACAAGTGGGCCAACGTCGCAGGCATTGGCCGTTCGGGGTTGCCAGAGTGACGGAAAAAACTGTTGCCAGGCCGGCTTCAGGAATCGCGAGTCCACCAGCACAATCACACCACTGTGCTGAACAGACCTTATCAGTCGCCCGGCTGCTTGGACGATTCTACTCATGCCCGGCTGAATATACGCCATGAGCTGCCCGTCGAGCCCGCGGGAATCGAAGTAGGCAGCAGCAAGTTCCAGTTCCGGCGAAGGTGGTGACTGCGCCACACCCACGACCAGAACACCCGCCAATGGCGAATCCGTCAGATCGATTGATTCCGACAACGTGCCACCGAGCACAATACCGAGGACAACCGCAGCCTCGTTGTGAAGGACTTCGAGCATTGCCGCGTCCTCGCCCTGGCTCTGAGGGACAAATGGGCAGCTACCCGCCGGGTGCCTGGAGGCTTCTAGCGCGTATTGCTGCAGATACTGGTACGAGGGGAAACACATCAGGTAACGACCAGGTTTTGCGGCGGTCAGCGTCTGCATCAACCTGTGCAGATCAGGCAGTGACTGCTGGCGCCGTCGCCAGCGGGTATCAATATCCGGAACGATGAGTACGCGCAGCCGGTCTGGATCAAACGGAGAACCGGCCCGGGCGAAAGAACCTGGCGGATCTGGGTTCACATCGTTGCTCGCCGAACTCTGCTGGATCGATACGATTCCGTGGCTCGCCTGATAGATTTCCGGCGGCGACACAGTTGCCGAAAAACGAATGCATGCACCGGTCTCCTTCCACAGGGACTGCAGGTAGGGCGCTGCGTCAAGGCAACGGGCGATGAGCAACCGGTCAGTGCCCTTGCCTTCCACCACAAAGGCATAGGCGCATTTTTGAAACCACTCGCGCAAACGCAGATAACGCCAGATAGAAGAGTATACCGTGGACAAAACGTCGGGCAGCGCTGTTTGTTCCTGCCGCCGCCATTCTCCAAAGGCTTCGAGCGCGGCATCCAATGCCGTCTCAAGAGTTTGCGGATACTCGATGCAGACCGACCCGGGGCTTCCTGAACGGTCCTCGGTCACTGCACTGCCCGTTTCGGTGGTTCCCTTCAAGGCACGCAGATGTCTGTCGATACGGCGCAGGGGTTTCGCAATCCTGGGTGGCGCATCACGGATCGCCGCCCTGAGCTCAGCCCGGGACAACTGGGTCGTAAGGGAACCACAGACCCGGGGTGCAAGCTGGTGGGCTTCGTCGACGAGCAGGATCATGTCGGAGTCCCCGGCGAATCTGCGCAGCCGTACCACCGGATCGAATACATAGTTGTAGTCGCCGATCACCACATCAAACCAGAGACTTGCATCCAGCGAGAGTTCGAAGGGGCATACCCGGTGTTCGGCCGCTACGGCGGTGACGACGTCGGAAGTTGCCTCCAAGTTCTCGACAAGCGCACTCACC
>VGVE01000171.1 GCA_016874135.1 Gammaproteobacteria bacterium
TTCTTGTCGATCAGGGTGTCGACGCCGCCAGATTCAACGGCCGACTTGTAGCGGTAGAACGTGTCCGGGGACAGCCCCATCAACTGGCAGGCCTTCGAAACATTCCCAAGTTCCTCGGCCAGATTCAACAGGCCGATTTTATGTTTGATGATTCGCTCGTTACTATGCAACACCAAGGTTACCTCTTTGTTTTGTTGGTTCGGTTCGCACCTCCATCAAAACGGGTAACCTTCTCTTTTTCAATCGAAGTGTCAGATCAAGTCACGACTACTACACCTGAGCGGCGCGACACGGTGTTCTTCTCGTGGCTGCGGCCCCGATGAATCAAATCGTTGACAAGTTCAAGAGATCTTTCTCTTCGCTGAAATCACTTCCGTATTGAAACCAAGCACATGCATGCGCCCGAAGAAGCGCGCATGTTCGACCTTGATGCAGCGGTCAACGACGACGTTGATGCCAGTGCTCTCCGCAATGTTGATGCCTTCCTTGGAGATCACGTCGTATTGCAGCCATAGGGCTTTCGCACCGATCGTTGCAGCTTCCGTTGCGATCGCCGGTACGGCAGCGGGTTCGCGGAATACGTCGACGAGATCGACGCCGCCGGGAATCGATTTCAGATCCGGGTAACTGGTGCGGCCAAAGATTTCTCTCTCCCGCGGATTCACCGGCACCACATCAAAGCCGTGTCGGATGAGGTAGTAACCCACGAAGTGACTGGCGCGCAGGACGTTCGGTGACAGCCCGACTACAGCGATGCGGCGGCAGGCGAGGGCACTGCGGATGCGCAGCGGATCCTGGTACGGGCCGAGATCCAGGCTCACCGGATTCTCCTCATGACAATCTCCTAAGTGATTGATCCAGATCAGAAATCAGGTCTGCAGCATCTTCAAGACCCATGGAGAGGCGAATGGTTCCAGGGCCGATTCCGGCCGCAGCCAGTTCCGAATCACTCAGTTGGCGATGGGTGGTGGTGGCGGGATGAATCACCAGGCTTTTTGCATCGCCGACGTTCGCCAGATGCGAGAAGAGCTCCAGAGCGGCGATGAACTGCGTGCCCGCGGTGCGCCCACCCGCGAGATCAAAACAGAAAACTGCGCCAGCACCTTGTGGCAGATACTTCTTCACCAGCGCTGCGTAGGGGGAGGTCGCAAGACCCGGATAACTGACCCGGCTCACCTGCGGATGGCGCGCCAGCCAGTTCGCGACCTCATTGGCGTTGTAGACGTGTTGCCGCATGCGCAGCGGAAGTGTCTCGACGCCGAGTGCCAGCAGGAACGCATTGAAAGGAGACAGCGCCGCACCCAGGTCCCGCAGGGTTTCGGTGCGCAGCTTCATCAGGAGTCCATAGGTGCCGAAGGTCTCGTGGAACTTCAACCCGTGGTAGGCCGGCGAGGCATTGGCGATGACCGGATAACGACCGTTCGACCAGTCGAAATCGCCTTTGTCCACGACGGCGCCGCCGAGGCTTGTGCCATGGCCACCGATGAACTTGGTGGCGGAGTACACGACGACGTCCGCACCGAACTCAAATGGTCGACACAGGGCGGCGGTCGCAAAGGTGTTATCGATGATGAGCGGAGCGCCGGCGTCGTGGGCGATGGCAGCGACCGATTCGATGTCGAGCACGTTGCCGCCTGGGTTGCCAATAGTCTCGGCAAAGAGTGCCTTGGTGTTCGCCTTGATCGCGCCACGCCAGGCACCAGGATCGTCAGGATTCACAAAACTCAGTTCGACCGAGAGTTTGCGAAAGAGGTGCTTAAGCTGTGTGACGGTGCCGCCGTATAGTGCTGATGAAGCGATGACGTGGTCGCCGGGTTCGAGAATCGTGACGAAGACGGCAGCCTGTGCGGCTAGGCCACTCGCGAAGGCGACGGAGCCCGCGCCACCTTCCAGGTTGGCAAGCCGCTCTTCGAATGCGGCCACCGTCGGGTTCATGATGCGGGAGTAGGTGTTGCCGTATTCCTGCAGATTGAAATAGGCCGCAGCAGATTCGCTGTCTTCGAAGACGAACGAGGTGGTCTGGTAGATGGGCTGCGTGCGTGCACCCGTGGTCGGGTCCGGTCGTGCTCCCGCGTGAATGGTGCGCGTCGCGAATCCGAAGGGTGGCTTCTTTGGTGATTGATCCTGCATCGCGGCATACTGGCGGCGCTCCCGCGCGAGCCCAACTTTCGAAGTACACCCGGCACAGCTGATATGACTTCCACAATTTGTCCGGTATGAAAAAACTCTTTTGGTTGTTTGTCCTCGTTGCCGTCGTGGGTGGCACCATCCTTTATCAGAAGTACGGCACCGCGACCGTCGCGATCACTTCCGAACCCACAGGAGGCGTGGTCTGGATTGACGGGCGGAGGGTGGGCACGACTCCCGTAGCGCGTGAGCCGGTGTCCAGCGGCAAACACCTGATCACCATCGAACACTCGACCTTCGCGCCTTATGAACACCAGTTCAGCGTGGCGGTCGGCAATCACATCGAACATCACGCGGTTCTCAAACCCGGCAAGGCGGTGATGATTCTGGTGTCGAATCCGAAAGGTGCATGGATCGAAGTCAACGGCGAACGCCTGCAGGCGGTCACACCCTATCGTTATGAAACAGTCTCCGGTGTATTCGAAGTCACTATGGGTCAGCCCGAGCGGCGCCCGGTCACCAAGCAGGTGACGCTGAACAACGGTGTCACGGAAGAAGTGAATATTGATCTGAACCCGGACCCACACGGGAGCCTCAGAGTCATTGCGCCGGGCAACGCGAAAGTCACATTGACCAATCATGCCGGCCAGAACGTTGTTTACAAACCAGGGGTTCGTGTGCCGATCGGTGAATACACAGTTCAGGTCAGCGCTGCGGGATTCGATCCGGTGGAACAGCGCGTGAAGATCGTCGGTGGTGACAACACCGTGCGCATGGACATGGCACGACACTACGGCGAGTTTCGGGTGGAAGTTGTACCAGCCGATGCAGACGTCACCGTGAACGGTGACCGCTACACCGGGCCAAGGCGTTTGCCGACCGGCAGTGTCGAAGTGCGCGCGAGAGCCATGGGTTATCGCAGCCAGATCAAGCGGGTCAACCTCGGTGAAGGTGGCGCTACTGCGAAAATTCAGCTCGAGGCCATGCGTGTCACCGCAGGTCAGCGACTACAGGATCGGCTGAAGTCCGGCCGAATGGCGCCGCAGATGACGATCGTGCCGGCGGGTGAGTTCCGCATGGGCGATGACGCAGGCGCCGCAGGCGAGCGGCCGGCCCACACCGTGCGGCATCTGGTGCCTTTCGCGGTTTCCATCACCGAGGTGACGGTGGATGACTGGATGGCGTTCGTCGCCGCCACCGGACGCGCCATTGACAAGCGCCTCGACGTGACTCTCAAAGATCATCCAGTGACCCATGTAAGCTGGGACAACGCAATCGCTTACGTCCGCTGGCTGTCGCGCGAAACCGGGGCGGTATATCGGCTGCCATCGGAAAGTGAATGGGAATATGCCGCCCGGGCGGGTACTTCAACGCAGTGGTATTTCGGGTCGGATCCGACGGGTCTTTGTGCACATGGCAACGTGGCCGATGCTGCGCTGAAAACCAAATTCCGCGAGTGGACCGCCGTCGCCTGTGATGACGGATCGGTGCGCATGAACAGCGTCGGTCGGTATGCGGCGAATGCCTGGGGCATCAAAGACGTTTATGGGAATGCGTCCGAATGGGTGCTCGATTGCGGTCGACCAACCTATGCCAGCGGCACCAAGGTCGCACCACAACCGGTCATTGACGAGAGTTGTGAGGGGCACGGGTTTCGTGGCGGCTCATGGGATTCACCGCCAGAAGAAACCACCTCATCGAGCCGTGCCGTTGGCAGCGGCGCCAACGGCGATCGGGGTATTCGGCTGGTCAGAGAGCTTTAGTGAGGCAGCAGCGTTGTTCCACTGCCGCCTGATTGCTCAGGCGAACGATGCGTAAGCCGGCGAACCTTCAGAGATCTCCGGATACACGCGCGGCGCACGGATTTTCAGCATGCTGCGTACTTCGTGCAGTGGTCTTGCGAGCATCGTTTCCCACTCGGTGGCCGGCAGCCACGCAGCACGACGACCGTTCATGAATCCGTTCAACGCGGCTTTGACGATGCGCCAGTCCTTGCTCTCTCCTGCGGTTTTGAGCATGCCGGCGAGTGTGATCAGTGCAAGACCCGGGTTCCCGGTCTGGGCAACGGTAAACGCCAGGAGACACACCTCGCCACGTACATCGCGAAAGTAACCGGTGGTCACATGCCAGAGGTCATGCTGGTCGCGCAGCCTCTCCCCGTAGAGGCGAATGTTCGGATCATCGCCGTAGGCTTCGTCCTCTTCAGGTTGGCTCGCTTCAACCAGGCCATCTGCAGAGAGGTTTTGGCTCTCGACGAATTGCAGGTAATGCGCACCGAGACTGCCTGCAGGCAGTGATCGCAACCAGTCACGATTGGACAGTGTGTCGATCAAATTGCGCTTTTCCGACAGAATGCGCTCGCCGACCGCCGTCTTGCGGAATCGCAGAAAACCGCGCAGCAGGGATTTGCCTGACAACGCACGGACGATAGTGAAGACGTGTTCGGTCGCTTCCGGATCAGCCAGCAGTTTCTTCAGCGCTGCGAGGGCCTCGCGGGGACGAAGCGCCCAGGGATTTGCAGCGGAGTTTTGCGCGGGTCTGTTCTCGGGGGAGGTATTCATGAGGGCGATTACCTATCAACAGGTTTGTAGATAGTAGGCATCATAGCCATATCGACATTTGTGTCAACAACGGAATTCACATTTTGACTTTTCGAAAACGCCGAAGCCCGGATGAGGCGAGGGCAGAAATTCTGGAAGCAGCGGAAGAGCGGCTGCGCCTGCACGGAATCGAGGGCCTGAACGTCGTTGATGTGGCCAAGGCCTGCGGCATGAGTCACGCCACGTTGTTGCACCACTTCGGCAGCACGGGCGGGATGCGTCGGGAACTGGTGGGCTATATGACCGCGCGGCTGATCGACGACATCATCGCTTCGCTGGAGCAGCACCCGGAGATCGAACCACCGGAGATGCTGCGCTCGCTCTTTCGAACGCTTGCAACCGGAGGACACACCAAGCTCCTGGCGTGGCTCAGTCTTTCCGGAGAAGAGTTTGCACCGGCACCGGATACCGGGCCCATGCTGATCGAACACTTCAACGCACTGATTCCGGTAATCGCTGCGCGTTTGCCCGAATCGCCCGATGCAACAGGTCATGCACGCCGCGTGGTTTTCCTCATCGCGACCGCAGCCATCGGCTTTGGTGTTGGTGGACCTCTTCTGCCTGCTGTAATCGGGCTCAACGCCGAGGAAACCGACACCTTCTCTGAATGGCTTGGCCGCCAAATTGATCACCTGCATTGAGTCGGGCGCCGACACGGCACCAAGCTGACCACCTTCCGCTGAATGTTACTGTCAGGCTGTCGCTGCGGCAGTGGGTGGTTTGTCGCCATCGATCTCGGCCTGGATGGCTTTCACCTTGTCTTCTGTCAGGCTGTAGATCCACAGCATGGGAATGGCGACGAACTTGAAGATCGCTGGAATGATGGAGTA
>VGVE01000172.1 GCA_016874135.1 Gammaproteobacteria bacterium
TCATGCGATTAGAAGTACCATGAACGAACTCGTTACCGCATATAGCGCCGTCGTGGCTGCCCCCACCGCAAGCGCCAGCGGCAACAGCAACGAGGCAGCGTACGTTTCAGCGGCGCGGTGTGCCCAGCTGTTGGTGAGCAGTCGGATCCAGCGGTTGATCGAAAGGAGAATGCCTACCTGGATCGCCGATAGCCCGAGACTCTCATGCATCACCGGCAGTACGGCGTACAACGCCTGGTCGCCGAGCAACGAGAATCCGGTGACGATGGATACCAGCCACGCGGCGGAACCGTTTTGTCGGGAAGCGTTCGGCGGGGATGCAGCGGTCACAGATGTGGTCGGTGGCCAGATGCGGTGGAATTCATGGATCGGCAGTGTATGCCAGATCGCATTGTTTCGGCTCACAGTGCTGCTGGTTGTCGCGATGGCTCCACCGCTTCAGGCGCGCGACAAACCCGTTGAAGACGCTGAGTGGGCGATCTATCGCAACCCCCACTTCGAGATCATGACGACGCAGCCGCCCAAAGCCATCGGGCCATTGATCGAGGACATCGCCCTTTTTCGAGCCGTCGTTGTCGGGTTGCTTGGGGAAGGGGCAGAAGAACTTGGCAGTCAGCGCGTACGCTTTCTCGTGCTCGATCGTCCCGGTGATGTGCAATTTCTGTTCGGCAGCCCGCCGGGCGTCAGCGGATTCACTCGTCCATCACTCTCCGGTGACCTGATGGTCGTCGGGCGGCCGCCAGGTCGACGCATGCTGGGTCTCGGCAATCAGGTGGTTTTCCACGAGTACGTCCATCAGCTTGTGCAGATGCGCAGCCATTCCCGCCATCCAGCCTGGTATGCGGAAGGCATCGCTGATTTCCTGTCGACGCTGGATCGGCGAGGGGATGACGTAGTACTCGGCGCAGTTCCGGAAAGCCGGCGATTTACGTTGCGGCGGGAACTCGAAATGCCTCTCGAGCAGGTGATCAATGCCGCTTCCACGTGGGCCTTTCCTGAAGGGCGACGCAGCGGTTTTTATGCACGCGCGTGGTTGCTGGTGCATCACCTGCTGCTTGCCGATGATCGCAAAGAGCTTGGCTTTGCCAGTAGCCTGGCAACTTATCTCGATGCCTATGATCGAGGTGAGCCTTCGCTCCAGGTGTTCTCCTCATCGTTCTCGTTGCCAGTGACAGATCTTGAGGTCCGGCTTGAACGTCACTACCGGAAACTGCCGACCATTCGTTATCCCGTCGCCGCGTTTCCGTTCACCACAGCCTGGAAGGTTGAACCACTGTCGGTGCGGGAACGTACGCTCCTTTTGGCGCGCTACACGCGGGAGTCCAAACCGCAGGAAGCGCTGCGCATGCTGTCGACCCTGCAATCCGATACGGCCGACGGTGTTGAAGTGCTTGCTGCAACAGCCGTCGTGAAGGCTCGTCTCGAACAAGTCAAAGAGATGGAGTCCCTTCTGCAGCGTGCACAGGCACAGGCAAATGACAATTTCATGGTTTGGCTTGAAACCGGTCGTGCCTGGCGGACGTTGTGCCTCATGAAGGACGACGACTGCATCCGTGAGGGGTATCTGCGCAAGTCGGGCGAAGCGTTCGGCAAGGCGTATGCGCTCGACCCTGAAGATGTCGAAGCGCGTACCCGGCACGCGCAACATCTGTTGCAGACCGAAGCGCGGGGAGATGCATTGCCTTTGTTGGCTGCATCTCTCGCGGCGGCGCCCTGGTCGTTTGAAGTCCTGCATTCCATGGCCATTGCCTACCTCGCCCGCGGTCGGCTGGATCTTGCTCGCGGATATCTTGAAAAGGCGGTGGGCTGGTCCGCGGACTATCCGCAACTGCAGGGAGACGTCTCACGGTTGCTGCGCGAAATCGAGATTATCGAAGCGCCCCTCGATCAAACTGGCACTACTCCCCCTGAAGAGTCCCGATGAAGACTCCCGATCACAGGGCTCACCGGAACTGAAGACGGGCGCGCACGCCACTGGCCGGTCACATCGACCAGTCGGCCGTCGGTGAGTTCCAGGATCTGGTCTGCGTATTGGACCCAGGCCGGACGATGCGCAATGACGATACGTGTACACGGGATCGCCGCGAGCAACTCCGCCAACTTCGCCTCGCTGACCGGGTCGAGGTGGGCGCTGCCTTCATCGAGAAGCAGCACATCCGGTTTGCGGTAGAGTGCGCGCGCGATGAGCAGACGCTGCTTCTGCCCGCTGGAGAGTGAGCTGCCAAGATCACCCACGAGGCTCAGGTAGCCCATCGGCATGCGGCAGATTTCTTCGTGCAGGCCGGCGAACTCGGCGGCTTGCTGGACCCGTTCGAGGTCCATGTCGCCGCTCTGAAAGGCGATGTTGTCCGCCACGGTTCCGGCGAGCAGCTGATCGTCCTGCAGGACCACACCTGTACTGCGGCGCCAGAGCACCATATTCTCGCGGCAGAGTGGCACGCCACCCACTGCGATCGAACCGCCTTCCGGTTCACACAGGCCAAGCAGGAGTTTGGCGAGCGTGGTTTTGCCTGTGCCGGAAGCACCGATGATGGCGGTCATCCGGCCCGCCGGAATCAACACGTCAAGCTCCTGCAGCACCCACGCTTCCATCGGACTGTGGCGAAAGCTGAGGCGCTGGATCTGGATATCACCACTCAACCGGTCGGTGGTTCCAAGCCGGTCGGTGATCACTGTTCCAGTTGTCGCGGTGATGTCCGCGAGGCGGGCGAGGTGAAGTTCCAGCAGCCGGCAGCTGATGAGGTGACCCACCAGCGAACCCGCACGGTCACTGAACTGGCCCTTCCAGGCCATGAACGCGAACAACATGCCGAGGGAAAACAGTTCCGGTGTGTGCATGACCTTGTTGGCCGCAAACCAGATGATGGTGATGTGCAGCGCACCCTGGAGGAGACTCTCAACCAATGTGGTGTTGACCTGGAAGCGAGCGACATCAAGCCCTGAGGCAATCCGGCGGGTGATTCGTTCACTCATGCGGGCGAGACGCTGTGATTCACCGTTCACGGCGCGAACGCTGGCAAGTGTACGCAAGGTTTCGATGGTGCAGGTCTGTTCACCGGCCTGTTCATGCAGATAGGTGTCATCCAGCTGGCGTTGGTGCGAGTAGAGTGCAAGGCGCAACAATGCCAGCAGGATGAGCATGCCAACGGCAAGCAGCCCCAGAGTGGCGTCATAAATGCAGAGCACTGTGGCGGTGAGCAGCACCACTGTGCCATCAACACACAGACCCACCACGCTGGTTGCCAGAATTGAACGAACTGCATCGAGGGAGCCGATGCGGGTCAGCAGATCGCCGGTATGGCGTCTCTCGAAGAACGGCAACGGCAGGGCCAGCAGGTGGCGCATCAGACTTGTCGTTAGCAGCTGCGACAGGCGCGCTGAAGCCACGGCGACACCCCAGGTGCGCACGGCATTGATCACGGCTTCAAATGTCATCAGAAATGCAAGCCCGAACACTACGGCGAGCAGAATGCCGGTATCGGAACTCACCAAAGCGTCATCGATGACGAGCTGAAAGAGATAGGGAATCAGGAGCGCGATCGCCCGGGCAGCCATCGAAAAGAGAAAGAAGAGCGCGGCGAAAGACTGCAGGCCGGGCAGGGCCTTCCACAAGTCCGCAAAACGAATCTCCATTGACGCTCTGCCCCGCTCGAAGACGGTAGAAGGCACCAGTTCGACAGCCACCCCGGTAAACGCATCGTTCACTTCCCGCCAGGGTACCTCCACTCTGCCGACTGCCGGATCATGAATCACGATACCCCGCGTTTTCACCGCGCAGAGGATGACAAAGTGGTTCATTCGCCAGTGCAGTACCGCCGGGCAGCTCAGTTCTTTCATCTCTTCAGGTTCGAGACGCAGTGGTCGTGCGGCGAAGCCCAGGATCTGGCTCATGGACACCAGATCACCGACGGTTGCACCCTTGAGTGATGCCGAGAACTGTTGACGGGCTTGTTGAAAGTCGATGTCTTTGCCGTGGTGGCGCGCCACCATGCACAGGGCGGCGAGAGCACACTCCGCGGCTTCGGATTGCAGGATGACGGGCGTGCGCCTGAGCAGATCCGGTTGCAGTCTGAATTTCACCGACGCAGCGCCTCCAGCAGCGGTTCAAACAGCCACTCGAAGGCGCGGCGCTGTTCGAGCAGCACAAAGGCGTGCAGGCGCATGTCCGGCTGCAGGGCGAATGTCTGCGAATCTCGATGCAGTGTCGCCGCGGCGGGCCGGGCGCGGATACGAAAAAACGGCTGCGCCGATTGGCCTTCGCCTGCCGGCTGGAGCACCGGCGACACTTCTTCAACCACTGCGGCCACGGCGCCGAATTTCGCGTGCGGAAAAGACTCGATATGCAGACGCAGCGGTGTTCCCGGAACGACCAGGCCGAGAGCGGAGGAGGGGACGCTGAGCTCCGCCAGCAGTTTTTCGCCCTGCGGTAGAACAGCGATCTGCGGTGAGCGGGCGGAAACGAAGGAGCCTGTTTCCGGCCGCAGGGCAACGATCTGGCCACTCACTGGCGAGCTGACTTCTGACTGTCTGGAAAGCCGCAGCTCCAGCCGGCGCTGTCCGAGTGTGGCCGCTTCCTGTTCGAGCACGGCGAGGCGTGTATCGAGTTCGCTCTGTTCGCTGGCTTGTTTCGAAGGCAGAGCCTTGAGCAGAGCCGCTGCGGAGGTGGCCGCCGCTTGCAGCTGTTCGAGGCGTTGACGGCTTTCGAGCCACATTGCTTCCGCACGGTCCCGATCCAGCCGGGAGATGGCACCACTTGATGCGACTTCGCCTGCAGTCCGGAATGCTTCGTCGGCGATGACCGCCTTGGCGCGTTCCAGTTTCAGTTCGGCCAGCGTGGTGGCCTCCTGTTGTTGGAGGCGCTGTTGTTCCCCGGTCTGGCTTGAGGTCAAGAAACGACGTTGTTCTGCGGCGAGCCGGGAGCGTTCTGCGAGGGCTTTTTCTTCAGCCTCCAGCGCCAGGCTGCGTGCGGCGTAGGACTGACCGGATGCGTCGGCATCGTGGGTGATCCTGAGCAATGGGTCTCCAGCCTTGATGACATCCCCTCGCCTGACATGGATGGCCTCGATGTGCCCGGCCATTGGCGCGTACGCCCAGGTCAGGCCGGTTTCAGCAACCAGCACACCGGTGGCGGTGACCTTCCGTGGCAGTTCGAGCACTGTCAGCGTGATCGCGGCGAGCAGCAGAAACGTAATGGTGAGCAGGGCGGCCACGCGCCATCCGGGTGGCGCCGGAATGAGCCGTTCGCCGAACAAGGGGCGAGTGAGGGCGAGAATGGCCTCCGTACGAAAGTGGGAGGATTGAAAGAGGGACATGACGGTCTCGAGTCAGGAGAGCCGTCATTCTGGAGCGATGAACCAGGCGACCTCCGCCGTCAGCGCGCAATGACGTGTAAGCCGATTCCGCCTTCAGATACAGGTGGTGGCTGAGCAGTCAGTTCCCGGAACGTAACTTGAGTGGTGCCTTGAACACGTTGCCATCCGCCAACACGGCTTCAACCGTGAATACGTCACTGGCTCTCGAATAGGTGAGGCGCTTGATCC
>VGVE01000173.1 GCA_016874135.1 Gammaproteobacteria bacterium
GCGATCATCGGCATGGGAGTTACCGGTCGTTCCTGCATACGTCATCTGCAGAATGAATCGCTCACGGTGCTCGACACACGGGACAATCCGGCGCTGGTTGACTCGCTCCCGCCCCATGCGGCGATGTCCGCGCTCACCGGAGTCAAGTCCTGGGACTTTCGGGGGTACGACCGTGTCATCGTAAGCCCCGGCGTTTCTCTTGATGATCCGTTGGTGGTTGCTGCACGTCGCGTCGATGTCCGGTTGAGCAGCGACATCGACCTGTTTTTTGATGCCGTGAAGGCGCCGGTGTTTGCAATCACCGGTACCAATGGCAAGAGTACGGTTACCTCGATGGCCGGTGAACTGCTCAAAGCAGCGGGTGTCCGGGTGGCCATCGGTGGAAATCTCGGTGATGCAGCGCTTGATCTTCTCGCCGCCGATGTCGACTTCTACGTTCTTGAGCTCTCGAGTTTCCAGATCGAACGCATGGAAATCCGTCCGCTTGCCGGCGCGGTGGTTCTGAATGTAACTGAAGACCACATCGACCGGCATGGATCACTCGCCGTGTATGCGGAAGTGAAACGCCGTCTCTTCAAACGCTCAGCGGTCTCGGCGTTCAATCGCGCTGACTGTCAGACGCGTCCGGTTGGCTGCACACCCGGAAGGAGCATCAGTTTTGGCCTGGATGCACCTCAGGCAGGGACGTGGGGCATACGGAAAAAGGGCGATCGAGCCTGGTTTGCGCGTGGTGACGACAATCTCCTACCCGTGCGTTCTCTTGTGTTGCCCGGCCTTCACAATCAGGAGAACTTTCTCGCAGCCTGCGCCGTGCTGGATGACCTTTCACTGTCTAAAGACGTTCTCTTGCATACGGCGATGACGATCAACGGACTTCCACATCGGTGCGAGTTTGTGCGCGAGTGCGCCGGCGTGCGCTGGTACAACGACAGCAAGGCGACCAACGTGGGTGCGACGCTGGCGGCGGTGAATGGCCTTGCGTCAACGCTTGGTACGACCGGGCGAATCGTTCTGCTGGCGGGTGGCGATGGCAAAGGAGCGGACTTTTCGCCACTGCGAAGCCTCATACCGCTGCTTCGCGCGGTGGTTCTCTACGGCAGGGACGCCGCCCTGATTGATGCGACACTGGACGATGCAGTCATGACCAGCCGGGTCGCAGATCTTCCCTCTGCAGTTCAGGCGGCGGCGGCTTTGGCGGACAGCGGGGACTGCGTCTTGCTTGCTCCTGCCTGTGCGAGCCTCGATATGTTCGCGAACTATGGGGAGCGCGGTCGGCGATTTGTTGAGCAGGTGGAGGCTTTGCCCGCATGAGCCTGACACTGCCGCTGCGCCTCGATTTCCAGTCGGATCAATCCAGACCTGTTGCCAGCCTCATGCTTCTGTCGTGGCTCGCCCTGCTGACGTTGGGTGTCTGTATGGTGGCCTCTTCGAGTGTCGCCACCGTGCCAGGTTTACTCAGCCGTCACCTCCTCTTCGTATTGGTGGCGCTGATGGGCATGGTTCTGGTCATGGCTTTGCCGTTGCAACTCGTTCGCCGCATGCATCAGTTCGCCATCTGGGTCGCGATCGGCTTCTGCATTCTGGTGTTGTTGCCTGGTGTTGGTGATGAAGCCAAAGGTGCCAAGAGATGGATTCGGATCGGTTCGTTTTCGCTGCAGGCGAGCGAAGTCGTGAAGCCGCTCGTATTGGTCTATCTCGCCGGCTACATGGAGCGATTCGGTCACCTGCTAGGTGATCGCACCTTGGTCCTCATAAGGCCGCTCATACCTGTAGGTTTTGTCTGTGCGCTTCTGGTCGTCGAGCCCGACTTCGGCGGCGCCATCGTACTTGGTGTCGCGGTCTGTGGTGTGTTGTTTCTTGGTGGTGCGAGGCTGCGCCACTTCCTGCTGCTGGGGGCGGCGAGCGCCGTCCTGATGACCGGTCTCATCTACATGGATGGTGAGCGCATGAGTCGCGTCACCATTTTCCTTGATCCCTGGAAAGATCCGCAGGGCGACGGTTACCAGCTGGTCCAGTCTCTTATCGCATTCGGTCGCGGTGAAATGATGGGCCTCGGATTCGGCGAGAGTGTGCAGAAACTCTTCTACCTGCCAGAAGCCCACAACGATTTCATCATTGCCATCGTCGTGGAAGAACTGGGCGTGGCAGGCGTTTTCGCAGTGATGGTGCTGTTTGTGACTCTGGTTTTTGGTATCTGGAACCGTGCCCGAACCCACATGCAGAACGAACGCCGGTTCATTGGTTACATGTGTTACGGAATCGGGCTGCTGTTTGCGCTGCAATTCCTCATCAACGTGGGCGTCTGCACAGGGGCGCTTCCAACGAAGGGGTTGACGCTTCCGTTCATCAGCTCCGGAGGTAACAGCCTGATCGTTTCCTGCATGCTCTTCGCGCTGGTGCTGCGTGGCGACGCGGAAGCGGCGGCGGAAACCACTCGCAAGCTACATGCGCGGAGGGTTCGCCGTGCATGATGCGGTTAGATATCAGGTTCCCGAAATGGGTCGGGTGCGACGGATCCATTTTGTTGGGATCGGTGGCGCCGGCATGTGTGGTATCGCCGAGGTGTTACTGAATCAGGGGTATCTCGTCAGTGGCTCCGATCTGCATGCCAGTGCCAATACCACGCGGCTGCAACAACTCGGTGCACGAATCGAGATTGGCCACGACGCTGCCCACGTAGGTGGCGCGGATGTGGTTGTCATCTCAAGTGCGGTGCAGACCACCAATCCTGAAGTCGTGCAGGCGCACGCTGGCAGGATTCCGGTTATCCCGCGCGCTGAAATGCTCGGCGAGTTGATGCGTTACCGGCACGGGATTGCCATAGCCGGAACACACGGCAAAACGACAACCACCAGCCTCATTACCAGCATTTTCCAGGCAGCGGGTCTTGATCCGACCTTTGTGATCGGTGGTCGTCTGAACAGTGCCGGTACACACGCACGCATGGGCGTTGGTCGCTACCTGATTGCGGAAGCGGATGAGAGTGACGCGTCGTTTCTCCATCTGCAGCCGATGTCCGCGGTGATCACCAACATCGACCGGGATCACATGTCGACGTATGGCAACGACTTCAACCGGTTGAAGGAGACGTTCATCGAGTTTACGCACCGCTTGCCGTTTTACGGTACAGCCGCGGTATGTGTGGATGATGCTGAGCTGCGGGGAATACTTGAGCGTGTGTCGAGGCCACTCTTGACCTATGGTTTCAGCGACGATGCCGACTTTCGTGCCTTCGACGTACGCACGGAAGGTTTGCGCTGGAAGTTCAAAGTTGCCCGGCCTACACGGGAAGCCCTGGAAGTGGAACTCGCCATTCCCGGCGAACACAACGTACGCAACGCCACCGCAGCCATTGCGATTGCAACAGATGAGGGCCTTGCGGATGAGGCGATCGTCGAAGGGTTGCATTCGTTTGCGGGTGTTGGCAGACGTTTCCAGACATGGCCAGTGAAAACCCGTGTCGGCACATCGGTCATCGCTGTGGATGATTACGGTCATCATCCAACTGAAATCGACGCGGTGCTTGGCACGGCACGCAGAGTCTGGCCGGATCGCCGCGTCGTGATGATCTTCCAGCCGCATCGCTATTCGAGAACACGGGATCTTTTTGATGAGTTTGTCCGTGTGCTCTCCCAGGTCGATGCGTTGGTTGTTATCGATGTGTACTCCGCGGGAGAAGACCCGATTCCCGGCGCGGATGGCCGTGCCCTCTGTCAGGGGTTGAGGGCCAGAGGAGCGGTCGATCCGGTATTCGCCGTATCGGCGGCGGAAGCCATCGACATACTCGACAACATCGTTCGTGCAGATGACGTGGTAATCGTACAAGGCGCCGGCAACGTCAATCAGGTGTCGAGAGAACTCGCAGGTGAGAGCTATGGCGTCTGAGTGGCAACGGTTGGGATCAGGGGCGGTGGTGGTCATACCAGTCCTGCTGGCGTGGCTTTGCTGGGTTGCGCTTGATCGCCGGATCGAAACCGTTGAGGTCATAACGGAGTTGATGCCGAAGGAAAGTGCGGCGGTTTCCACCGCGGTTCACCGTGCAATTGATGGTGGCATCCTGTCCGTTGATATCGACGCCGTGGCGCAAGCCCTGGTGGCGCTGTCCTGGCCGCGATCTGTAACCGTGCGGAGAGTCTGGCCGGATCGGTTGCAGGTGAGTGTTGTAAAACCAACTTTGATTGCGCGCTGGAACGGTGATCGTTATCTGACCTCAACCGGCGCCGTGGTGAGTTCCGAGAAGTCAGTTGAGGACCTTCCCATTCTCGAATGCGCGATGGCGTCCCCTAGGGAGTCGATGGAGATGTACGGGCTTCTGCAGGAAATCTCGGCCATCGAATCGCTCTCACTCGCGGAATTGCGGCAGAACCGGATTGGTGAATGGCAGATCCGTTTTGCGGATGGAATGACCGTCAATCTTGGAGCAGAAAAGGTCATTGAGCGGATGCACCGTTTTATCGCGGTATGGCGGGATACGAGCGTGACTAATGACTCAGCAATCGCCTATGTGGATACGCGTTATCCGAACGGTGTTGCGATCCGACTCAATGAAATGTTGGCCAGTGGCCGTCCGGTAGTGAGTCACTGATATGGCCAAATCCCTAAAAACCCGTTCGGAATCAGGCAATGCGCGAATCGTCGCGCTGGATATCGGCACCAACAAGGTGGCAGCCATAGTTGGCGAGATCACGCCGGATGGCCAGATCGAAGTCGTTGGTATCGGTTCGCACCCCTCACGTGGGATCAAGAAAGGGGTTGTCGTCAATATCGAATCCACGGTGCAGAGCATCCAACGTGCTGTCGAAGAAGCCGAGCTAATGGCAGGTGGTCGGATTACATCGGTTTACGCGGGTATCGCTGGCAGTCACATCCGAAGCATCAATTCTCACGGCAACGTAGCTGTCCAGGAAAAGGAAGTCAGTCAGCAGGATATCGACAGGGTCATCGATGCAGCGCAAGCCATGGCGATTCCGGCCGATCAACGCATTCTGCATGTGGTGCCGCAGGAGTACGTGATCGATGACCAGGAAGGTGTGCGCGAACCGCTCGGGATGTCCGGCGTGCGCCTGGAAGCCCGCGTGCACATGGTGACCTGTGCAACGAATGCCTCGCAGAACGTCGAAAAGTGCATCGAACGATGCGGCCTCACCGTCAACGATATCGTGCTCGAACAGCTTGCTTCGAGCTATGCCGTCCTCTCTGACGATGAACGGGATCTGGGTGTGTGTCTGGTCGATATTGGCAGCGGTACCTCCGATATCGCCGTGTTCACTGGCGGCGCCATCAGGCACACCGCCGTTATACCGATCGCAGGTTACCAGGTTACCAGCGACATCGCCATGGCGTTGCGTACACCCACGCAGAGCGCCGAAGAAGTCAAGATGAAATATGCATGTGCGCTGGCGCAGCTTGCAGGGCCGGACGAGATGATCAAGGTTCCGGGCGTTGGTGACCGCCCCTCAAGGGAACTGTCAAGGCAGGCCTTGGCCGAAGTTGTCGAGCCACGATATGAAGAA
>VGVE01000174.1 GCA_016874135.1 Gammaproteobacteria bacterium
GGCCCGGTAACAGCGGTCATCCCCTATGACGGTATGGAAGAGGCTATCCGGATTGCCAACGATACGCCGTTCGGGCTCGCCTGCTCCGTGTACAGCAAGGACACCGCTGCGGCTGCTCGGGTGGCGAGAAGAATTCGCGCCGGCAGTGTGGCGATCAACATGGCGGGTGTTTCACTCACGCAACCATTCGGTGGATTCAAACAGAGCGGCTGGGGCAAGGAGTGCGGGCCGGAAGGTGTTCTCGAGTTCCTGCAGCTGAAGCAGATTGTCAGTGGTGGAGGTTACCTCGCGGCAGGAGCAGATGCATGAACTACTCGCCGGTGATTCCAGACACGCAACTTGATGGCGAAATGAGTGTGCACCAGGTGCGCGCCCGCCAGGAAATCGAATACCTGCGCCGCTGGTACTGCCGGGCAACGGATTTATTCGGGATGACGAACAACAGGCAGGCGAACGCAGAAGCGAAGCGCATCTATCAGCGGATCTTCACCCCGGATGCCCGCATTCGCGTAACCGGTGATGTGGCGCGACAGCTGCAGGCTATCGGCCCTGAAGGGTGGGCGATGGTGGTCACCAACGCTTTGCAGGATTACACGGTTACCCAGCATCTGCTAGGTACCCAACTCGTCGATATCCGTTCACTCACCATAGGGCGCAAATCTTCGGGACCGGACGAGATCAGTGAGGGTGAAGCGGGCATGACGAGTTATCTGCAGGCCTGGCATGTCTGGCCGGACAAGCGGTTGCGGGTGGTGATGGGCAACTACGTCGATCAGGTGCGGTTTGTGCCGGGGATCGGTTGGCAGATCCATGACATGAATCTGGTACACCTCATGAGTGAACATCGAATGCTGGGTGAAGGCTGAAAGACTTGAACCAGAAAGCTTCTGCTTCACCAATCGGTAGAGGTGACGCCTATCCATCGCCGGCGTATGGCTGGTATGTGACTGTGGTGTTGCTCCTCGGCTTCACCTTTTCCTTCGTCGACCGTCAGGTGTTGAACCTGCTGGTTGAACCGATTCGCAAAGACCTGGAGATCTCGGATACACAGATCAGCTTCCTGCAAGGTTTTGCATTCGCCATTACCTATGTGCTGGCGAGCATTCCGATTGGTCGGATGGTTGATCGTTTCAATCGTGTGCGCATTATGATCTGGGGCGTGCTGGTGTGGAGTGCCACCACCATCGCCTGTGGTCTCTCGCGCAACTACACCCATCTGTTGGTGGCGCGTATGGGTGTCGGCGCAGGCGAGGCGGCATTGAGCCCCGCCGCATGGTCTGTGCTCGCGGATTATTTCCATCCGGATCGTCTGTCACGGCCGATCAGCGTTTACCTCATGGGGCCCTACATCGGTGCTGGTATCGCCATGATCGCAGGTGCCGAGGTTCTCGATTTCACACGCGAGATGACATCGATCACTGTGCCAATCCTCGGTGATCTCGCTCCGTGGCAGTTCACGTTCATTGCTGTTGGTCTGCCCGGTGTGCTCATCGCCGCACTGATCGCGACGGTGCGTGAACCCGTGCGTATGCGGAGGCGGGATGCACAGGTAACCGTGCCTCCCTGGCGTGAGGTTTGGGCCTATATGCGCAGCAATAGGCGGGTGTATACGGCGCTGCACCTCGGTGTACCGTTCATCGTCGTGATGCTCTACGGCCTGCAGAGCTGGACACCCACCATTCTGGTACGGGTCTACGAATGGGATCTCGCCGACGCCGGGCGCATCTACGGACTCATTGCGCTGGTTGCCGGATCGCTGGGTGTGCTGAGTGGGCCTTTTGTTGCGAGATTTTTGGAACGTCGCGGCCGGAATGACCCGGCATTGCTGGTTGCCATCACCGGTGCGGCCATGGCCACCGGCTTTCTCGCTTCGATTCCGCTGCAACCCTCAGCAACCGGTGCCCTGGTGTGTATCGCCGGCGCCAGTTTCAGTGTGACCCTGCCGCTCGCGCTCATCACATCTGCCATGCAGCGTGTGACCCCCAACGAGATGCGCGGCGTGGTTAACGGTGCCTACGTGGTGACCACCAACGTCATTGGCCTGGCACTCGGGCCCACGCTCGTCGCGGCGTGTACCGACTACGTATTCGGTGACCCCAACGCGGTGGCGCGATCACTGGGGCTGGTGTCGATGTTCATGGGGCCGATTGCGATGCTCCTGCTGTGGTCCGGCGCTTCGGCGATGCGCAGGAAGTTCGCGGATTCCTGAAGGACATTCACGGCGTTCAGCGTGAGTCGGCCTCCGCATCCGGTCCAATGTGCGCCTTGAGGAAACGTTTAAGCTCTCGCAGCAGCGCGATTCGTGTTTCGCGCTCGGAAAGCCAATGGTCCTCTCCCGGAAAACGGATGAACTCAACCTGTTTCCCGGCACCGCGAAGCGCGGCCTCCATGCGTTCGGAGTGTTCAATCGGCACAAGGGTGTCGTTGGCGCCGTGTATCAGAAGCATCGGTGCAGACAGACCGCCTGCCGTCACACTGCGGGTGCGGGGTACAAGTGAATCCGTGGACTGGCTTGTGAACGATGTGCGGGTGACTCGCACAAATCCCGGGCAGCCGTTCCTATACACGCTCGAATCGGCTGGACAACACCGCATCCTCGCGATCGATGGCGCCGGGCGATATGCCCGGATCGATGTGTCCCGGTCAGATGCCTGAGCCACGAAGGTAATGGCGGGCTAGAATGTCCTCCTCCCTTCAAACCGCCAATGTCAGGTTTTCAACGTGTTCTTTTTTGCGACGTGTGCGCCCGGAATGGCCGATCTCCTCGCTGCCGAGGTGCGCTTGATGGGTGCCTCAAACGTACGCGAACAGAAGGCCGGCGTGTCATTCGAAGGCCCTCTTGAATCGGGCTATCGGGCATGCCTCTGGTCGCGGACGGCGAGCCGTGTCCTGTTGCAACTCGAAGACATCGATGCCCGGGATGCGCAGGAGCTCTATCGCGGAATCTATCGCATGGATTGGCATGAACACATCGAGATCGGCCGATCGATCGCGATTGATTTCAGCGGCACCAACAACCAGATCACCCACACCCACTTTGCAGCGTTGAAGGTCAAGGATGCGATCGTTGACCAGTTCCGCGAACGGTTTGGCGAGCGGCCTTCCATCGATATCAATCGGCCGGATGTGCGTATTGCCGTTCATCTCAACCGCGGTGTTGCTTCGGTTGGCATCGACTTGAGCGGTGATGCACTGCACCGGCGGGGCTATCGACAGATGCAGGGCAAGGCGCCGCTAAAGGAGAATCTTGCCGCGGCGATCCTCCTGCGCAGCGGCTGGCCGGCGATCGCGGCGGAAGGTGGCCGTCTGGTCGATCCGATGTGCGGTTCAGGCACGTTGTTGATCGAAGGTGCGCTGATGTTGGGTGATATCGCCCCTGGACTCTTTCGCAGCACGTTTGGATTCAGCGGCTGGAAGAGTCATCAACCGGATCTCTGGAAGTCGCTGGTTGAAGAAGCGCAGGCACGCCGTCAGGCGGGAGCGTTTGTCTCCGGCAGAATTCTCGGCTTCGACCGTGATCCGGAAGCCGTTCGCGCCGCGATCAACAATACCGGCCATGCGGGGCTGGAGGAGCTGATCAATGTGCGTGAATCGGGCCTAGAGAACCTTGATGAGACGTTCCAGGGAAAGGGTCTTCTGATCACCAACCCGCCGTACGGCGAACGCCTCGGTGATGCCGCGCAGATCGAAGGCTTGTATGCGACCCTCGGGCGGGTGATGCGCGATCAGTTCGGTGGCTGGCGTGCGGCCATCTTGACTGGTAATCCACCGCTCGCCAAGGCGATCAACATTCATGCAAGGCGCACTCACACATTATTCAACGGGGCGATCGAATGTCGGCTGCTGCGTTTCGATATCGACACCGCCCACTTCAATCTTCCGGAAAACCGGCCAAGTCGGGAGGAACGACTCGCCAGGGCACGCACTTCGGAAGGCGCACAGATGTTTGCGAATCGCCTTGCGAAAAACTTCAAACGACTGCGGGATTTCGTGCGCCGGGATGGCGTGACCTGTTTCCGTTGTTATGACGCCGACATGCCGGAATACGCATTCGCAATCGACCTGTACGAAGGCGACCGTACCCAGGTGCATGTACAGGAGTACCGCGCGCCGGAGCATGTGGACCGCAGCGCCGCCAGGCAGCGCCGACTCGAGGTGCTGTCGGTGATTCCTGAAGTAATGGGAGTCTCGGCTGAGCAGGTGAAGCTCCATAACCCTGAAGCGACGCACGCACCGGATGCGTGGGGACAACGGGTTGATGTGGCCGATGAAATCACGGTTAGGGAAGGTGACTTCGAATTCGGTGTGAACCTGAATGATCCAATTGATTCGGGGCTCGAGCTGCAGCTTCGACGAGTCCGCTCACTGTGTGGTGAATCCGTACGGGGAAGAACGTTTCTCAATCTCTTTGGCGGTTCTGCCGCAGCGACGGTTTACGCTGCAGGTCACGGTGCCGTCTCCACGCTGACCCTCGACAGTTCGGTGGACTGCGTCGATCGTGCGCAGCGCAACCTCGCGAGAAACCACCTTGATGGCGTGCAGCACCAGATCGTCAGAGCATTCCCCCTCGACTGGCTCCTGGAACAACGATTCCAGGCAAGACCGAAGCAGTTCGACCAGGTGCTGGTGACACCGCCGTCCATCATCCGTGGTCGATCACGTGAGACGCTCTTTGATGTGCAGAAGGATCATGCGCAACTGATCCTCGATTGTATGCAGCTCGTGGCTGCCGACGGGTTCCTACTCTTTGTCAGCCAGCACCACAAACTCCGTGTGTATGAAACATCCCTCAGTGGGTTTCGAGTGGACAACCTCAGCAGTTCGACACTGCCAAGGGACTTCGAGCGCAGCGCCCGCAGCCATTGTTGCCTGCGGATCACCCGATTCTGATCCGGCACCCGGTTGCCCCTCGGGCAATTTACGCCGTCGGCAACTGGAGTATCCTTCGTCTCAAACGCATACACGCAAACGGGGGAGACGCGGATATGTTGAAGCTGCATGGTGCGCCGCCAAGCAACTACTACAACATGGTGAAAATTGCTTTGCTGGAGAAGCAGCTGCCTTTCGAGGAAGTCATGCAGCCACCCACCCAGGACGAACCGTATCTCGCCAAAAGCCCCATGGGCAAAATTCCAACTCTGGAAACGGACCGGGGATTCCTGACGGAAACCCACGCCATTCTCGATTACCTCGAAGACGCCTATCCCTCTCCCGCGTTCCGGCCGGCGGACACGTTCGCCCGAGCCAAGGTCCGTGAGCTGACCCAGGCCACGGAACTCTATATCGAGCTGGTAGCGCTCGCGGAGCCTGACAACAGGCAAATCCACGCCGCACGCGCGGAGATCTATCAGCAGCGCCGCGGTGGTGAAACCTCACTCATGGCCAAAGGCATCTTCGGATTCACGGCCAATTAATCGAAAAACGAG
>VGVE01000175.1 GCA_016874135.1 Gammaproteobacteria bacterium
TGGTGGCTGAATGCACCACGATGTCGATACCGTACTGGATCGGCTTGAGCAGTGCAGGCGTCGCAACGGTGTTGTCAGCGATGGTGGCGATACCGCGACGTTTTGCTATCGCCGCGATGGCTTCCACATCGACAATGTTGCCGGCCGGGTTGCCAATCGTTTCGAGAAAGATGGCCTTGGTGCGGGAATCGATCAGCTTTTCGAGAGAAGCCGCACTGTCGTTTTCCGCGAACCGCACTTGGATGCCCTGGCGCGGCAACATGTGCGCGAACAACGTGTAGGTGCCGCCATAAAGTTGCGGCACCGAGACGATGTTGTCGCCCGCTTCAGCGAGGTTCAGTACCGCGTAGTTGATGGCGGCGCTGCCTGCAGAAACCGCCAGACCCGCAAGACCACCTTCGAGTGCGGCAACCCGCTGTTCCAGCACATCGCAGGTTGGGTTCATGATCCGCGAGTAGATGTTGCCCGGTACGACAAGATTGAAGAGATCCGCACCGTGTTGCGCATTATCGAACTCATAGGCGACGGTCTGATAGATCGGTACCGCAACGGCATGGGTGGTGGGCTCCGTGGTATAGCCACCATGAATGGCGATGGTCTGGTCCTGCATGTTGTACATCCCCCTTTTTGTGCGGCCTCTGTTTGTTCGCCATTCTGCCGCAAGGCTGTCCTGCGTTACCATTCGCCGGAAACAGAAATACAGCGCAGGGAAACACATGGACCTTTCCTACGGACCGGAATACGAAGGTTTCCGGGAAGAGGTACGCTCCTTTCTCAGGACGCACGGGCATAAAGCACCGCGTGGCCAAGGGCTGCGTTCGAGCAATCTGCGCGAGTGGCAGGCGCTGCTCATTGAAAATGGTTATGCGGCGCGCACTATTCCGAAGGAATACGGCGGCTTTGGTGCCACGCCCGATATCCTCAAGTCGCGCATCATTGCCGAAGAATTTGCAACAGCGCAGGTACCCGGCGGTCTCGGTGGACAAGGCGTATCGATGCTCGTCCCGACGCTGCTCGAGCTCGGCACCGAAGAACAGAAGCGGCGTTTCATCCAGCCCACCATTCGCGGCGAGATGGTCTGGTGTCAGGGCTATTCCGAACCGGGCGCTGGCAGTGATCTGGCATCTCTTCGCACCTCCGCAGTACTCGAGGGAGACGAATGGGTGGTGAACGGCCAGAAAATCTGGACGTCCACCGCCCACCTCGCAGACTGGATCTTCTGCCTCGTTCGCACTGAACCGGATGCACCAAAACACCAGGGCATCTCTTTCCTGCTGTTCGACATGAAAACACCGGGTATCGAAATCCGCCCGCTGGTCGATATGACCATGAACCACTCCTTCAACGAAGTGTTTCTCACCAACGTGCGCGTACCGAAAGACCAGATCGTCGGCCAGCGTGGACAAGGCTGGCAGGTTGCCAACAGCATCCTCGGCCACGAGCGCGATTCGCTCGGTGATCCGAACGCAACACTGCAGCGGTTCAACCGCCTGCTCGATCTCATGCGGGATGAAACGGTGGATGGCGCCCGGGTTATCGATAATCCGGTGCTGCGCGACCGGGCGATGGAAATGCAAGGCCGGGTGATGGCCATGCGCTTCAACGAACTGCGCGTGCTGTCATCACGGGTGAACAACAAGAACGACGCGCTGCTCGCGCGGCTCATCACCAAACTTGAAGGTACAGAACTGCGGCATGCCCTCGAGGGCCTTGGCATCGATGTGATGGGTGAGCTGGGCCTGGCCTACAAGGACAACCCGCTCGTTCGCGACAACGGCATGTTCCAGTACCATCACATGTTCTTCCTTGGCCTCATCATTGGTGGCGGCACCTCACAGATCCAGAAAAACATCATCAGCGAACGCGGCCTGGGCATGCCACGCGAACCCAAACTCGCCGAAGCCCGCGCGGAGAAGAAATAACATGGAATTCGGCCTTTCCGAAGAACAGAACCTGCTCGTCGACAGCGTCCACCGGTTTCTCGACAGCACAGCCCAGCTGCCACGCGTTCGCCGTTTTGCCGAAGAGGGTAACGACAGTGATCTGTGGCAGGGCCTTGTGGATCTCGGCATCAGCGGCTTGCTCGTCCCTGAGTCCCGCGGCGGTGTGAGTCTCGGCTTTGTGGAAGCCGCCCTCGTTGCCGAACTACTCGGCAAACACGTAACGCCATCGCCCTTTCTGGGTACCGCAGTGCTAATGCCCGCACTCCTCAATCAGGTAGATCCGGACTCTTCCCTGCTGGATGAAATCATCGCCGGTACCTTGCGCTGCGGCATCGGCCTTGCGGAAGCGAACGGTGCCCGTCTTGGCGCCGCACTGATCGAACGGAACGGCAAACTCAGCGGCCGCGCACTTTTCGTATTGGACGCTGCAGCAGATGTATTCCTGCTGGCCGATGCGAGACACCACCTCTACCTGGTCGATGCAGAGGCGGCGGGGCTCACCACACGTCGCCTGGCCACCGTCGACACCACCCGACCCGTGGTCGAACTCACGCTGAACAACTGTGCCGCCACAACACTCGCAACTGACGCGGAAGCAATGCAGCGTCTCCTCGACATCGGCCGGGTGATGCTGGCCGCTGATACGTTGGGTGCGGCATCGAACATGATCGAACAAGCGGTGATCTACGCCAAACAGCGGGAACAGTTCGGCCGCGCCATCGCAACGTTCCAGGCGGTGAAACACATGTGTGCCGAAATGGCCGCAGAGCTCGAACCCTGCCGCGCCTTTGTCTGGTACGCGGGTCATGCACTTAACGAACTGCCGGATGAAGCCCGCCTGACCGCCTGTCACCTCAAGGCGCACATCAGCGAGGTCGGCAAACGGATCGCCAAGACAGCGACCGAAGTGCACGGTGGCATGGGCTTCACCGATCTGGTGGGCCTGCACTACTGGTTCAAGAGGATCGGCTTCAACCGGCAGATGCTGGGCACGCCGGAGTATCTGCGCGACCAGGCAGCACGCCTGCAAGGGCTGGTGGCCTGACCCATGACCGACCACCTGTCTCCGCTACCCATCCTGCCTCTCAAGGATATTGTTGTATTTCCCCACATCGTCGCACCGCTAGCGGTGGGTCGCCCACGTTCACTGGCGGCCATCCAGGCGGCAGCGGACAGGACGCGCATGTTTCTGGCTGTGGCCCAGCGGGAATCTGATACCGAAGACCCCACGCTGGAACAGCTGTACGCCGTTGCCACGCTGGTCACCATCAATCGCATTGAGAAGCGCAAACAAGGCGCGCAGGTCATCGTTCAGGGTGAGCGGCGTGTGCGGCTGATCATGGCGGGAGGTGCGGAGGGTTATCTTTCCGCCCATTACGAATTGCTGCCGGAATTGACCGTCAGTGACGATGCGCCGGATGCCGCGGAAGTCACTGCGCTCCTGCGCGAGAACCGCCAGCTCTCCCAGCAGATCGCCAAACTCTACGACGCCGAGAACGGCGACCAGATCTATCAGCAGTTGGTTGGCAGCATCCAGGATCCGGTCGCGCAGATGTATCGCATCGCATCCCTCGCGAACCTCTCGGTCGCCCAACAACAGGAGATGCTGGATAAGAACACCACTCGCGAGTTGTTGCAGGGCATCCACGACATCCTGCAACACGAACAGCGCGTGACGCAGCTGCGTCGGGAAATTGCCGAGAAGGCACAGGGTGATCTCGAACAACAACAACGCGAGCATGTGCTGCGCCAGCAGAAAAAAGCCATCGAACAGGCGCTCGGCGAGAACGATGAAGATGACGACCTCGATGAGCTGCGCGCCCGGCTCGACGCGGCCAACCTGCCCGAAAACGTGCAGACCGAAGTCAACCGCGAACTGAAGCGATTGAAGCGCATGTCGGCCAACGCTGCCGACTATCAGGTTTCACGCAGCTATCTCGAACTCATCGCCGAACTGCCGTGGCATGCACGAACGACAGACCTGCTGGATCTCGCCAACGCACAGAAGGTGCTCGACGAAGATCACTACGGTCTCGCCGATGTGAAGGAACGCATCCTCGAGACGCTCGCGGTGATGCGTCTCAACCCTGAAGCCAAGGCACCCATCATGTGTCTGGTCGGTCCACCGGGTGTCGGTAAAACCAGCCTCGGCCAGTCCATCGCCCGCGCCATGGGGCGCAAGTTTGAACGCTTAAGCCTTGGCGGCCTGCATGATGAAGCGGAACTGCGTGGTCACCGTCGCACCTACATTGGCGCGATGCCTGGACGCATCCTGCAGGCAGTGCGCCGCACCGGCGTGCAAAACTCGATCATCATGCTCGACGAGATCGACAAACTCGGCCGTGATTTCCGCGGTGATCCCGCTGCAGCGCTCATGGAAATTCTCGATCCGGCGCAGAATCGCGAGTTCCAGGACAACTACCTGAATCTGCCGTTTGATCTTTCCGGTGTGCTGTTCATCACCACCGCCAACACACTCGATGGCATTCCGCGTCCGCTGCTTGATCGTATGGAGGTGCTGGATCTCTCGGGTTACAGCGACTTCGAAAAATTGGCCATTGCCCGCCAGTACCTGATTCCGCGCCAGCAGAAAGAAGCCGGCCTAGTTGCCGTGCAGTTCCGCATCAGTGATGAGGCGCTCACAGGGATCATCCGCCGTTACACCCGTGAAGCCGGAGTACGGGAACTCGAGCGCATGCTCGGTCGCCTCGCCCGCAAACGGGCGCGTTCAGTGGTGGAACAGGCAGGGGGAGAGCGTTGGGCTGACTACGGCGGACCTGAACTACCCGAGATCGATCTCGATTCTGCCAGGCAGCTGCTTGGCCCGGAACGGTTCAAGGCGGAACAGGGACGCACCGGCATGCGCCCTGGTATCGCCACCGGCCTTGCCTGGACGGAAGCGGGTGGTGATGTGCTCTACATCGAAGTCTCGCTGGTGCAGAAAGACGAAAAGATCACCCTCACCGGGCATCTCGGCCAGGTGATGCAGGAATCCGCCCGCGCCGCGCGCAGCCATATCTGGGCTATGGCCGAATCCCTCGGCCTTGATCGCACGCGCATTGAAAACAGTGGTGTTCATGTGCATGTGCCGGCTGGCGCTGTGCCGAAGGACGGCCCTTCAGCGGGCGTGACCATGGCCACGGCCATGGTGTCCGCATTCCTGGATCGACCGGTGCGTGACGATGTTGCCATGACCGGTGAACTCACTCTGGCAGGGCTCGTGCTGCCGGTAGGTGGCATCAAGGAAAAGGTGCTGGCCGCACATCGCGCCGGCATTCGCCATGTTCTGTTGCCACGCAACAATGAGGCCGACCTGCAGAAACTGCCTGAAGCCGTCAAAGGCGAGATGAACTTTACACTGCTTGACCGGCTTGAAGATGCGCTGAAGGTGGCTATCTCTCCGGCTGGTCTCATGGCGGATTGAT
>VGVE01000176.1 GCA_016874135.1 Gammaproteobacteria bacterium
TCCAGGGTCGTGTGGGCCAGACCGAGCGGCTTGCGTAGTTCCTCATCAAAAAACGTGTACAGCGCCTGAGGACTGCCGAGGTGTCGCTGGAGCAGGGTCGTCAGCAGGTTCGTGGTACCTGAGGAGTAATAGAAGGTCTGGCCGGGAGACGAACCATAGGGGCTTGCAATCGGTCGCGTGACCACCAGCGGATCGAGAAACAGCATGCGCGTGGAGTCGGTACCGACCACGTAGGTTTCGTTCAAGTCGAGTCCCGAGGTCATCGTGAGAAGGTGGCCTAGCCGAATGGTATTGCGGGCATCACCTGACCATTCCGGGAAAGGAACGACATCTTCCAGTAACGGCTTGCCGAGGTATGCTGCCCTGCCGATGAGCATGGCGGTAACACTTTTTCCGATGGACCAGCCGAGGAGCGGCGTGTCCGCGTTAATTCCTTCACCGTAGCTTGCCGTCGCAACAGCACCTTTGTGTACGACCACGAGAGCCCGGGTATCCAGCCCGGCCGCGTTGTCCTGCTGCAGTAGTTCGTCTACAAGCGACTGAAGGTGATTGTTAGTACGCAGGGGCAGACTGGAATCAGGCGCGACCGCCAGCAGCTCGATCTGATCAAGCGTCGAGGTATCGCCCAAGTTGAGTGTGCAACCGAGTCCAGGCCGGAACGTTGCACTCGCTTCGTTGCCGAATGCGGAGGCAAACATCGTGGAACCTTCTTCGCGATACGACAGTACTCCTGCCGCCGCTGAGTAGCTTTCGACATCACTCTTGATTCGTTCGAGCGAAAAACCGGACAGGTGTCGACCGGAACAACCGAGTTTTGCGCCCATGCTGGCGCCGGTGTCGAGAGCGAGTGGTGTTTCGAAGAGTGAGAAACCGAGCCAGCGGGGCGAGGACACCAACAACTCTACGATGAGCAGGAAAGCCTGGGTCTGCAGCCAGCGGCGCAGGGACAGGCGTAGAGCCACTTTCGTCGCGATTCCGGAATCAAAACCGGATTGTCGCAGATCAGTGCGTACACTGGCTGCTCGGTTTACAGTTCGCGCCCGAATTCCTGCCTCGGACCCCACTGTGACGACTGCCAAGACCTCCGCCACCGGCATCTGGCAGCCCTTCGCCTTTGTTGACTATCGTCTGCTCTGGGGCGCGACCATGGCTGGGTCCCTGGTGACCTGGTTCCGGATCTTCGGCACCTCGCAATGGCTGCTGGAAGCCACAGGTTCCGCTGCGGTAGTCGGGATCATCGGGGTCATCCAGCTCATCATGCAGATTCCGGCGCTGTTGTGGGGCGGAACACTTGCGGATCGCCTGGATCGCAAGCGACTGATGCTCTGGGCCAACGCCGGCACTTTTGTGGTGATGGTCTTATTCGGAGTATTGAGCCACGTGGGCGCGCTGACCGAAACACTGGTGTTCTGTGGTATCGCGTTCACCGCCGTGTCACAGATGTTTGCTAGTCCCGCGCGGTCTGCCCTGGTACCCCGGGTGGTACCGGAGCAATACCTCCTCGCCGCAGCATCGTCCGACAACGCCTGGTCGAACGTTGCGGCGGTGGTGGCACCCTTGTTGTTTGCGGCCATTGCTGCAGCGTTTGGCCTGCAGGTAGTCTTCTATTGCGCCGCGGCACTTGGACTCTTCGCGATGGGTTTGCCACAACTGATCCGCGCCTCAGGTAAGCCGGATGTTGCTGATCAACCGCCAGGGTCCCAGCTCGCTGAAACGTGGGAAGGGCTGCGTTATGTCGGGCGTCACCCGATCTTGCCCGGGCTCTTCCTGCTCGATACGGGCATTACAGTCGCGTCTTTTTACCGGGAGATCCTGCCGGTACTGGCCCTCGGCCTTTTCGCGGGTGGTGCATCCGCCACCGGCATGTTGGGCGCGGCGAATTCCGCTGGCGCGATCATCGGTTCGGTGGTTGCAGCGCTGTTTGCGGGTTGGCGAGCAAAAGGCATGCTCGTGCTTTATGCCTCCTTTATCTTCGGCTTCTGCATGTTCGGGATGGGCATGGCCAATACACTCTGGCTCGGGATGGCGATGATCGCGCTGCTCGGCGCATCAGATGCGGTAACGGTGGCGGTGAGACAGACCACCGTGATGTTGACAACCCCGGATCACATGCGCGGTCGGGCCTTCGCCATCATGATTCTTGCGGCTCAGACGGCCAACAACATCGGCACCATCTGGGTAGGGGTGTGGGCCGAGGCCATTGGTGCCGCCAATACCATGATTCTGGGTGGCTACATCTCGGTCATCGCCACGGCGCTCATCGGCTGGTGGTGGAAACCGATACGGACGTTCCGTTCAAACTGAGCGGCTTTTCGAAAACCCGCGGCGTGCACACTTCAAGGGAACGGCCGTGTACCATCCGGGAGTCAGCCAGTTGGGGATTGGACGTGCAAGGCGTGCAAGGAGAGGGGAAGCATGTACAAGGTCTTTGCGTTTCTGAAACGCAATTCGAAACTCACCCATAATGAATACCGTGCCGCCCATGTGGGCTATCACTGTGGAACCTCACGTCGGCTGAAAGGCATTCGTGGTTATACGGTGAACGTTTGGGCCAACGCTCCGTTGGGACCGCAACTCGGCGATCTTGGTCCGACAATCATCCGCAATGAACCCTCCGGGTTTCTCGACTGGTGGGATGGTTTTCCCAGTGTGCTCTTCGACAGCCCGGCAGCCTGGGTACAGGCCCGTGAAGGCGAACCGACGCGGGCGATGGAAGGGGGGCTCAAGATCGACCCCGACTGGACCTATGGTCATGGCATGTACGTCTTCGACGGCATTCCTGAGCGACCCGGGGAGTTTCGCTCGCATCACCTGCGCATGATTGAACACATCGTCATGCCGGTGGAGCGACCCGAGTACAAACTCACCAAACTCGTGCTCTTTTTCAAACGCCGCGAGACCTTGAGCGAAGCGGTCTTCGAACGACGGGTACTTAAGGACTACGCAGCGGCACTGGCCAGTCTGCCGGGATTGAGTGGCTGCCTGCTCAACTTTCGCGATCCGGATCCTGATGCGGCTTTCCGGGGCTACTTTGCTGACAACGGCTGGTGGAACTCCGCGGAAGGGCACTCCATGCGGCGACAGTTCTGCTCGCAGTTTGATGGTGCTGCAGAACTCTTCTTCGACTCCGTGGACGCATTTGTCAGTGCGCGACGGAGTGCGCCACTGCACGCGCTGCTGTGTGGACTCGAAGCGGAGTTGTTCAGTGCGAACTGGTACGTCGAAGTGGATGAAAACATCATCGTGATGCCGAACCGGAATCCGGCACCGGCGTTCTATTACCGCTGAGTTTTGTTCGCTCACGATTGGGGGATTTGGATCATGCTCAAGGTATTCGGTTTTGTGCGACGCAACGCAGCGCTGACCCACGATGAATATCGGGCCGCACACGTGGGCTATCACAACTCGTACGGGCGCAGGTTGAACAATATCCGCGGTTACGTGCTCAACGTCCGCGCCAACGCGTCCATCGCGGCGACACTCGGACCGTTGGCCGGAGCCGTCACCCGTGGTGAACCCCCCGGGTTTGACGATCTCTGGGATGGATGGGGTCAGCTCGTATTCGATTCCCTCGATCATTACCTGTCCGCGAAAACACCGGCTCGCGATAAACCCGGCCCGAACGGGCTTGAAGAAGATCCGCGTGTGGCAGCGGTGGGTGGTGATGGCCCGTGGCTGTATTCCGGTTCGCCGTTCCAGTTCATGGTGGTAGAACACGTCGCCATCCCCGTGCGCCGACCCGAACGTAAGATCTTCAAGCTAGTGCAGTTCGCGAAGCGGCGAGGCGATCTGCCAGAGGAACTGTTTCGAAGTTATGTGTGTGGCCGGTATGCGGTACAGCTGCAGCGTCTTGCAGGTTTGCGGGGGCTCATTATCAACTTCCGGACCGGAACGGATGTGATGCACCGGTTTTTTGAACCGGGGGCTGAAGCCTTCACGGCGGATGGCAAGGCAGTCCGTGACCGATTCTATGGTACCTGGGATGCCATCACCGAATTCTGGTTTGATCATCCGCAGCAGTTTGTGGCGGCTCGCGGCGCGGCGGCAGGGCTGGAGGTGCTGGAGACGGAGTTGTTTGCAGCAGTGTATTACCGCGAGGTGGATGAAACGGTCGCCGTCAATCCAAACCGCGCCCCGGCACCGGCGTTCTTTTTTCGTTGATTGATTTCTCTGACTTCCTTATGAACATTCATTGCGAGGACCTGAGGCCATGACCGCTCATCCGGACTACCTTGACGTCGTTGTACCCGGGCTTGATGCCCAGTTCATTGCCGGGGCCTGGCGCGGCCGTACGGGTGGGCTGATCGATGTGCGCTCGCCGACCACAGAAGAAGTGATTGCGCGGGTGGCGGAACCGACCATTGCTGATGCGGAAACAGCAGTTGCAACTGCACGAACGGCATTTGATCACGGTCCGTGGTCAACCTGCCCGGTAGCCGAACGCATCCGCGTGTGTTCACGGCTTTGTGATCTTCTCGAAGCACGGCTCCCGGAGCTCAACCGGGCCTGGGCATTCGAATCCGGTGCAACGATTCCCCACGGCGAGATGATCAACGACGGTGCCGGGGTGTCCATCTGGCGTGGAGCGCTCGAACATGCCGCCAGGATTCCCTGGACCGAAGAGCGGGGGGACGTTCAGCTGGTGCGCGAGCCGATTGGCACCGTGCTCGGCATCCTCACCTACAACGGCCCGATTGTGCTCATGGGCATGAAGGTTATCCCGGCACTTATGGCAGGCAATACGGTCATCGTCAAACATGCGCCGGAATCGCCCCTCACTTCGAGGCTTATCGCGGAGGCCATTCGTCAGGCGGGGTTCCCGGAAGGGGTGGTGAGTTTGCTCGCTGCGGGCACTGAGGTCACACAGCACCTGGTCAGCCATCCCGGCATCGATATGGTGGCGTTGACCGGTGGCACCGCCATTGGCGTTGATGTGGTGAAACGTACTGCGGATCGGTTGGCACGCACGGCGCTCGAACTCGGCGGCAAATCACCAGCGATCATTGCCGACGATGTGGACATGGACGAGGTGATGGCAACGCTCGGTGTCGGTTCCACCGGATTCATGGGCCAGGTGTGTGTGAACCTGTCACGGGTGCTGGCTCCGCGGAGTCGCTATGACGAAGTGGTTGAGTCGATGGCAGCGCACTTCAAAGGCCTGAAGGTGGGTGATCCGTTTGACCCGGCAACGGATCGGGGTCCGCTTGCTGTGGAACGCGCGCGTGATCGTGTGGAGGCCTATGTGTCTGCGGCAAAGTCACACGGCGCGCGGGTGGTCACGGGTGGACGCAGGCCTGCGCATCTCAATCGTGGCTGGTTCTACGAACCGACGTTGCTTGCGGATGTTGATAACCGTATGCGGGT
>VGVE01000177.1 GCA_016874135.1 Gammaproteobacteria bacterium
AACTCCGGATCCACTGCACGAATGTCGTTCTGGTTGGCGGAGATCATCTCGAGAAGACTCACGCCTTTGATACCGGAGAGCGCCAGGAACTGTTTTTGCACGGCGTCTTCCGCCGCATCGTAGGACGCGAATTGAATGTCCGGGCGAACCGTCGCTGCGCCGGTGTACAGGTCATCGTAGCCAAAGGACTCATCATTCAGATCCCTGTAGGCCGGCAGCTTCGTGACCTCGGCAAGTGTTCCCCATTGAGCATGCGGCAAGCTGCCACCCTCACGTCGCCGATAACCACCTGAACCATCGCCCAGCTGCACAACACGTGCATCCTTGTAGTGTTCAGCGATGAGCAGTGCATAGTAGGGCGACGGGATGGAGCCTGCGGATGAGCCGGCCACCAGAATTGAGCTGGGTTTCTGGATGTTAGCGTAGGTCCATTTGAGTGCAGCCTCGGCGTTGGCCATGCCACGGTGACGAATTGTCAGATCAGCCTGCTGTCCCTCTTCAGGAGGATAGGCCCGATCCACCTTGCCGATGTGAACGTCTCCCGTACAGTAAGGGGCATACACAACAGTGTGGTCCTTGAACGGATTGTCCGTGCGCGTGAAGTCGAAAATGCCCTGGGCGTTGTCGAGGTTCTGGCCTTTCAGATTGATCTTGTAGGTCGGCTGCAACGTTGGATCACAGTTGCGACGGAACCAGCAACCACCGCCGCCTTCGAAGTACACCATGAGTTTGTCCGCATCACCCGGCCGGACATAGAACGCATAGGGTGACCCATCCGAGCAGCTGGTTTCGCCACCGGGCTCCATTCGGTTCCAGCCCTCCGCAACGGGAACCGGCGCATCTTCCGGGACCGGAGCGGGTTGTTGTGCGCAAGCGGTAAGAAGAAGGAGAAGCAGGAGAGCAACGGGCTTCATGGCTTTTTCCGTGATGGTTTTGCCCGCTGTTTCGGGCGTGGAGACTTGTAGTCGCTGCCTTCAGAGCGGGCATGCTGGGTGCGCATCGGGCGGCTCGATTTTTCCGCGGTCGCTCCGCCAGTGCCGAGGGGTTGCCAAGCCGGTACCAGGTGTTTTTTACCGTTCCCTATGAGATCCGTGCGGCCCATATGTTTGAGCGCTTCGCGCAACAGAGGCCAGTTGTTGGCGTCATGGTAACGCAGGAACGCCTTGTGCAGCCGGCGTTGTTGCGCGCCGCGGGGAATGTAGACGGTTTCGCTGGCGCGCGTGACTTTGCGCAGTGGATTCACACCGCTGTGGTACATGGCCGTGGCGGTTGCCATGGGTGATGGCAGAAATGCCTGGACCTGATCGGCGCGAAAGCCGTTGCTCTTGAGCCAGAGTGACAGCTCCAGCATGTCTTGGTCAGTCGTGCCCGGATGCGCGGCGATGAAGTAGGGAATGAGGTACTGCTCCTTGCCAGCTGCTGCGCTGTAGCGGTCAAAAAGTTCCTTGAAACGGTAATAGGTATCCATCCCGGGTTTCATCATCTTCGACAACGGCCCTTCGGAAAGTGCCTCCGGCGCAATCTTCAGATAGCCGCCGGTGTGATGTTCCGCGAGCTCTTTCACGTACTCAGGTGATTCTGCGGCCAGGTCGTAACGAACCCCTGAGGCCACGAGCACCTTCTTGATACCGGGCAGAGCCCTCGCCTTGCGGTACAGGCGAATGAGTGGCGTGTGGTCAGTATTGAGATTTGGACAGATGCCGGGATACACACAGCTCGGTTTACGGCAGGACGCTTCTATCTCACGGCTTTTGCACGCGAGTCGATACATGTTGGCGGTCGGGCCACCAAGATCGGAGATCACACCGGTGAATCCGGGGACGGTATCTCGAACAGTTTCGATCTCGCGCAGCACCGATGCTTCAGAGCGGCTCTGGATAATGCGGCCTTCATGTTCGGTGATCGAACAGAAGGTACAGCCACCGAAACAGCCACGCTGGATCGCTATGGAAAAGCGGATCATCTCGTATGCCGGGATCTTTGCATCCCCATAGGAAGGATGTGGCCGGCGCTGGTACGGCAGCTCGTAGACGTGGTCCATCTCTTCCGTTCTGAGCGGTATCGGCGGCGGATTGATCCACAACAACCGATTGCCGTGCGCTTGCACCAAAGGCCGCGCGTTACCCGGGTTGGCTTCGGCATGCAGAATGCGCGACGCGTGGGCATACATGATCGGGTCGTCACGAACTGTTTCGTATGATGGCAGCCGGATGAAACTCTGCTCACGGCGGGAAGCGGGAACGTCACGAACGAACCGGACGATTTGTACATCATCGGCCAACGAGGGCGCAGCGCCGCTTGTCCCCGTTGGCGCGCTTGTCGCAATGACGCTTCCGGGAGTCATGGCGTATGGGTCGGGATGGCGTTCGGTTTTGCCTGGGGTATCGAGATGGGTTGAGTCCACCTCCATCCAACCGGCGGGTGATGCCTTTCGCAGGAAGGCGGTACCGCGCAGATCCTGGATCTCGGCAATCGGTTCCCGTGCAGCAAGCCGGTGCGCGAGTTCAATGATCTGTCGTTCGGCGTTGCCGTAAACCAGAAGATCAGCCTTGGCGTCGAGCAGGATGCTGCGTCGGACTTTTTCAGACCAGTAGTCGAAGTGTGCGATCCGGCGCAGGCTGGCCTCGATGCCTCCGATGATGATGGGTACATCCTGGAACGCCTCACGCAGGCGTTGGGAGTAAACGATGACGGCACGATCCGGGCGTTGGCCACCTTCGCCACCCGGGGTATAGGCGTCGTCAGAACGAATCTTCCGGTCGGATGTATAGCGGTTCACCATCGAATCCATGTTCCCCGCTGTGACCCCGAAAAAGAGATTGGGTTGTCCGAGCGCAGCGAAATGCGTGGTATCTCCCCAGGCCGGTTGCGCAATGATGCCGATCCGAAACCCCTGCGCTTCAAGTGTTCTACCGATGATCGCCATGCCAAAGCTCGGATGGTCGACGTAGGCATCACCGGTCACGAGGATGATGTCGCAGGAATCCCAGCCGAGTTCATCCATCTCCGCCCGGGACATGGGCAGAAACGGTGCCGGCGTGAGGCGATGGGCCCAATACTTGCGGTAGCTTGTCAGTGCCTGGGCTGCGGACCGGGAATCGTGCATGGTGAGTGACCGGAACAACGGTGGGCGATACTGCGGCGAGCCCGGGCCAACCGGAAGCGCCCTCGATGGGCCTCCATCGTAACCCAACAGTAAAAAGTGTGGCCTGGAGATTGTGGTGGGCGCTGGGAGACACCACCATCAATCCCCCGCAAAAACCTCACAATATCAGGGGAAGGTATGTACACCATGACCATCCGCAACGGTTTGTTGATGACCATCGTCATCTTGCTAACCGGATGCGGTATCAACACGATCCCGGAGCTGGATGAACGCGCCAAGGCGGGATGGGCACAGGTCGAGAACCAGTACCAGCGGCGCGCAGATCTCGTACCTAACCTGGTTGCCACGGTGAAGGGTTATGCCGAGCAGGAGCAAGAGGTCCTGATCGCAGTGACCGAAGCCCGTGCCAAGGTGGGCCAGATCCAGGTGGATGAAAACACCATCAATGACCCGGCAAAACTGCAGGCGTTCGAACAGGCGCAGAGTGAACTCGGTGGTGCGCTCAGCCGTCTGATGGTGGTTGTCGAGCAGTATCCGGATCTGAAGTCGAACCAGAACTTTCTGACGCTGCAATCGCAGCTTGAGGGCACCGAGAACCGCATCAGCGTGGTGCGCAAGGACTACATCGAAGCCGTGGAGGCGTACAACACGGAGCTGCGCACCTTCCCGGGCCTAATCTGGCACTCCATCCTTTATAGCGATCTCGCCAACCGCGCGACGTTCGAAACCACCACAGCAGGCGCGGACGAGGCACCGAAAGTCGAGTTTTGAAGCAGAGATTTATCCTGGGTGACCGCGCGACCAGGATAGCCCTGGCCGCGCTGGTGTTGATCGCGCTCGTCTTCTCTCCCGGCTCTCACGCGTCGTCTCCCCTTCCGCCTCTCACAGGACGCGTGATGGACCACGCCTCCCTGATGTCGGCTGCTGCGGTTGAGCGCATTACTGCAAGACTCGCAGCACACGAGAAAGCCACTACCAATCAGGTGGTGGCAGTGACACTTCCAGACCTCGGCGGCTACGCCATCGAAGAGCGCTCGATCGATCTTACGCGTCACTGGCAGTTGGGACAGAAAGATCGCGATAACGGCGCGGTTCTGCTGATCGCGGTGGCAGAGCGCGGCATCCGTATCGAAACCGGGTATGGCCTCGAAGGCGCGCTGATCGACGCCCTCGCCGCCAATATCATTCGCTCGACACTGCAGCCTGCATTCCGGGCCGGTAACTTTGAGGGCGGAATCGAGCGGGGTGTGGATGACATACTCGCAGCGATAGCCGGCGAGCACGTCGCCAAACCTGCGGAGCCGGATCGACTTGAGGATGCTGAAAAAGTCTTCGCGGCGATTTTCATGATCGTTGTCCTCTATGGCATGTTCTTTGGCCGTGGACGCGCGCGACGTCGCGGTCGCGGAATTGTCTTCGGGTCAGGTGGATTCGGCGGCGGCGGCGCGTCGGGCGGATGGTGATGCTGACAACAGAAGCGGCAGAGCGGGTTCGCAACGCCATTATGGCGGCAGAAAGGAACACCGACGCGGAGTTCGTTGCGGTGGTGGCCCGTGAAGCCGATGCGTATCGTTTTGTGCCGACGCTGTGGGCCGCGTTGCTGTGTCTGCCGGCGCCACTGTTGTTGATGAACGTTTCCTGGTGGCTCACAACCGTTGATGTGCTCATTCTGCAGGTCGTGGTATTCGTGGTGTTGGCGCTGCTGTTCCGCATACCCGGGCTCAAACACTGGCTCGTACCGGATCTGATCAAGGTGAGACGGGCAGAAGGTCTGGCGGTGCGCCAGTTTCTCGAGCAGGGTGTGCATCGGACTGCGCAGGGTTTCGGCGTGCTGTTTTTTGTCGCTGAAGCCGAGCACCATATGCGCCTCATTGCAGACCATGGCATTGACCGGCACGTGGACCAGGGCGAGTGGCAGCGGATCGTGGACTCATTTACTGCCCGGGTAAAACGCGGCGAAACCGAAGCCGGATTTCTAGAGGCCATATCCCAGGTAGGCGCGATCATGTAGCGGGTTGCTCCGGCAACGCACACGCGTGACGAACTGCCAAATCATCTGATTATTCTCTAAGGATGGTCTGATTTGTCAGAACATCCTGTGGGGTGCAGGGACGCACCCTCATTTTCTGTGCATAGGGCGCGTGCGAAGCCCGCGCTACATGCAGGGAAAATGCGAGGCAGGCTCTGCCTGCCGACATGATCAATTCGCAGGAAGCGA
>VGVE01000178.1 GCA_016874135.1 Gammaproteobacteria bacterium
CCGCTTGGGCGATGCTGATCGCCGTCGTGGTCACCCTGCTCGACGAACGCGTCATTTCGTATGAGTGGATGATCGCCGGCGCTGTCGTGGGCACGGTCATCGGCTGGTGGGCGGCGGTCAAGGTCGAGATGACCAAGATGCCGGAAATGGTGGCGGCGTTTAACGGTTCTGGTGGCCTCTCCAGTCTTCTTGTGGGCTGGGCCGCAATGTATGAACCCGTCAATACCACGTTTATCTACAGCACCATCGCGCTGTCGGTGTTGATTGGTGGCGTGACTTTCACCGGTTCGATCCTAGCGTGGCTCAAGCTCGCCGAGACTATTTCCGGTAAACCGGTGGTCTTCGGTGCGCAGCGGATCGTCAACGCGCTGGTGCTGCTTGGCATCGTCGTCTGCAGCGTGATGTTGTGCATCGAGCCAGCTGTGGATTCGCCGTGGCTCTATGCGCTGATCGCGCTCAGCCTGATGTTTGGTGTCATGGCGGTGCTGCCGATTGGTGGCGCTGATATGCCGGTGGTGATATCGCTCCTGAACAGCTATTCCGGTCTGGCAGCCTGTGCCGCCGGTTTTGCAATCCACAACAACATCCTGATCGTTGCCGGTGCGCTGGTGGGTGCCTCCGGCATCATCCTGACGCAGATTATGTGCAAGGCCATGAACCGCTCGCTCGCGAACGTACTCTTCTCCGGTTTTGGTGCGGTGAAGGTCGCCAGCAAGGTGGAAGGCGAGGTCAAGCCGATCAATGCCGAGGATGCTTACCTCATTCTCGAATCCGCATCGAGTGTGACGTTCGTACCCGGCTACGGAATGGCAGTTGCCCAGGCGCAGCACGTGGTGCGCGAACTCGGTGAATTGCTGGAGAAGAACGGTGCCGAAGTGACCTACGCCATTCACCCGGTTGCGGGGCGGATGCCAGGTCATATGAACGTACTGCTCGCCGAAGCGAACGTGCCCTATGACCAGCTGGTCGAGATGGATGACATCAACCCACGCATCAACGACATCGACGTGGCGGTGGTGATCGGTGCGAACGACGTGGTGAACCCGGCGGCACGCAATGATGAGAACAGCCCGATTTACGGCATGCCGATCATCAACGTGGATCAGGCGCGTACCGTGTTCGTGCTGAAGCGTTCGATGGCTTCCGGCTTCTCGGGTGTGGATAACCCGCTGTTCTTCGGCGAAAACACCCGCATGCTGTTCGGTGATGCCAAGCAGTCCATCGCGGGACTGGTCGCCCAGTTCAAGGGGCCTTGATCAACGCACTCGATCTGAGGATCAAAGCGGCCTGCGGGCCGCTTTTTCTTTTTCAGCGGTGCAATCAAAGCGGCGCTTTAACGCCTTCGTAGCGGTAAGTGACCTGCTGACGGGTCTCTCCTGCGGCGCTCGACAGCCGGTACGGCAAGCCGTCAGCGATGCCCACGTTGAGGCGTGTCTGTGAGGCGGGAGTGCCGCTCCCGCGTACCTCCACGGAATAGACGAGAGCGCGGGTGCGGATGCCCTCAACGGATTCTTCCCCGGCGTCAGTGCAACCGGTGACACGGATTTCTCCAGCCTTGACCGCTTCCACGGTCTTGCGTTCCGCATCGTCCATGTTGACTGGAGCGGCCGTCCACTGATCGCCGTCCTTCATGTAAAAGCGGCCATTCACCTTGATGATCTCCGTCTCGAAGTCATCTAGCTGCGACACCGCGTGCCATGCGGGGGCTCCAATCTTGGCTTCACTAGATGCAATGAGAGGGCCGCAGGCGGGGTCGAGAGCCTGTGTCGGGGAGGAGGCCAGCACTGCGCATGCACTCAATGTCACTATCAGATGACGATTCATTCCGGGACCTCCAGGGTCAAGCGGCAGTCTTCTTCCGTTCCGCGAGTATAGGCGAACCTGCGGGAACTGCGTTGCTGGTCAGCTTGTCTGCGCGAGTCGTATCATAAACGTCAACTCATGAGTCGGAGCGGTGCATGTACGAAGTATTCGTCGCAGGACTGATTCTGCTGATCACCCACTTCGGACTCAGCAGCACGCCCCTGCGTGGGGCACTGGTCAGGATGATCGGCGAACGTGGCTTCCAGGGTCTTTATTCGCTGGTGGCGTTCGGTGCGATAGCGCTCGTCATCTGGACCTGGCGGGAAGCTCCCCGACTTGAGTACGCATGGTTTTCTGATCCCGCGCTGTACTGGATTCCGAAGGTGGTGATGGTGCTCGCCATGATCTTTCTGCTCGGCGGTTTTCTCGTGCCCAACCCAACACAGGTAGGTGGCGAGAAGATTCTCGACAAGGGGGCCGACACACGTGGCCTGCTGCGTATCACCCGGCACCCGTTTCTGTGGTCGGTCATTCTCTGGTCGCTCTCGCACATCGTCGTCAATGGTGATTATGTTTCTGTCTACTTTTTTGGAACGTTCCTGTTGCTTGGTGGGATCGGTACGGTGCTATTGGATCGCAAGAAAGCCCAAAGCCTCGGTGACAAGTGGCCACCCTTTGCAGCGGCGACCTCGAATGTTCCGTTTGCGGCAATTCTCTCCGGACGCAACCGCTTCGTGCCTTCAGAGCTGTGGTTGCCAACGTTGATCGGCACAGCCGGCTATGCGCTGGTCTACTTTCTGCATGAGTGGGTTTCCGGCGTGCCGATATTCTGATCGCACCCCTTTTTTGGCGTGTTGGTGAACAACAGATCAGGAAAGCGCTTCGTCCACAGCCGCAGACAAGCCTTCATGGCAGCCCATGAAGAAGTGATCCGCATCTTCGATGCAGTGCTGGACTACCCCAGGCAGCGCCTCCAGTGCCTCTTCATCGACGAATGAATCGGAGTCCCCCCAGATGGCGTGTACCAGACACGAGGGCGCGGGAGGATCAAACGGCATCATCCCGACGGGCGGTGCAATGAGGAGGAGCAGTTCGAGCGAACCCGTCTTGCCAGCAATATGCCAGGCGATGCTCGAGCCGAAGGAGTAACCACAAAGCAGCGTTCGTGCCGGGTGGTGGGTGGAGGCCAGCCATGCAAGCACCGCTGCCAGATCATCAGCCTCACCCGCTCCACCGCTGTGGGTACCAGCACTTCGTCCGACACCCCTGAAGTTAAACCGGACCACACTTATGCCTTTGTACAAGGCTACGTTTGCGGCGATGTCCAATACGCCGTCGTGCATGCTGCCGCCGTACAACGGGTGGGGATGGCACAGCACGGCCCAGGTGTCACCGGCGTTGTCCGGCTGATCCACCATGACTTCAAGCTTTCCGGCTGGGCCTTCGATGTCGAGACAGTTCTTCATGGCCTGATGGTAACACCGGAAAGTCCCCCGGATTGCGCCGCAAACCCGCATCGGCCGTATCGCGAACGGCCTACCCCCTTGAAATTCCGGGCCAAGTGCTTACCTTGCCGGCTCCTGCAGTGACAGTGGAGTGAAAATGATGTTGGAGGCAGTACACCTGTCCCGTCGGTATGGAGACTTCGTCGCCGTTGACGATGTGTCCTTTTCGATCGATCCGGGCGAAGTGGTGGGGTTGCTCGGCCACAACGGTGCCGGCAAGACCACGATCATGAAGATGCTCACGGCCTATCTCGAACCCTCTGCCGGGCAAGTCCGCATCGACGGATGGGATGTCATCGCGGACCCGGAAGCTGCACACCGTCTCATCGGCTATCTGCCTGAAAGCCTGCCGGTCTATCCGGAACTTACCGTCGCTGACTACCTTGCCTACGTCGCCAGGTTGCGGGGTCTCGATCCCGCTGCGGTTGTGCCTCCTGCTGTACGTGCAACGGATTTGCAGGGTCGGCTGCTCGATCCCATCGCCACACTGTCGCGAGGATTTCGGCAGCGTGTCGGCGTAGCCCAGGCGATCCTGCACAAGCCACGCTTCCTGATTCTGGACGAGCCGACCAACGGCCTCGATCCGTCGCAGACCCAGCACATGCGAACTCTGATCCGTCAGCTCGCGGAACAGGCGACTGTTATTCTGTCCACCCACATCATGCAGGAAGTCAAAGCCGTCTGTGATCGGGCGCTGATCCTGCGACAGGGCAAGCTGGTGGTAGATGAACGCCTCGCGGACCTGGTGCATACCAGCGCGCTGCGGGTACGTGCCTCCGGAGTGGATGTATCATCGGTACTCACCGGGCTCGCTGCGGTCAAACAAAAAACTGCGGACGACGGTGCGTGGCTGGTGGAGGTGAGTGGATCCGTTGAAGACGGTGTCGCATCGATTGCGAAGGCGTTGGTGAGTGCGGGTGCAGATATCCGCGAAATTGCGCCCGTGCAGCAGGACCTGGAAATGGTGTTCCGCAGGGTCAATGAGGAGGTTGCAGCATGAGCCTGCCGCGGTTACCGGTGATTCGTGAAATTGAGCGCAAGGAGCTGAACCTCTTTTTCGGGGCGCCGATCGGCTATCTCTTTCTGGCCGCCTTTCTGGCGGTAACCCTGTTTATTTTTTTCTGGGTCGAAGCGTTCTTTGCGCGCAACATCGCTGATGTGCGACCGATGTTCGAGTGGATGCCGGTGTTGATGATCTTCCTGTCAGCCGCGATCACCATGCGGATGTGGAGTGAAGAGCGCCGGACGGGAACACTTGAGTTTGTGGCGACATTGCCGGCATCAACGTGGGAGTTCGTACTCGGCAAATTCCTCGCCTGCTGGCTTCTGCTCGGGCTCGCCTTGCTGTTGACGCTGCCGATTCCGGTCATCGTCTCCTTCATTTCAGAGCTCGACTGGGGGCCTGTGTTCGCGGGGTATCTCGCAGCGTTGCTCCTGGGTGGCGCCTATCTCGCCATTGGCCTCTATGTCAGTGCGCGTTCCGACAGCCAGATCGTGGCGCTGATCCTGTCGGCTTTGTTGTGCGGCGTCTTCTACATGCTGGGCTCACCACTTTTGGTTTCGCTGACAGGTGGTTGGCTGGCAGAGCTTTTCCAGTCGCTTGGTGCGGGATCGCGTTTTGAGTCAATTACCCGTGGCGTGCTGGATCTGCGTGATCTGTATTACTACGTCTCCATTGCCCTGGTGTTTCTCGCGCTCAATGTCTACGCACTGACGCGCGAACGGTGGGCGCACGATGGCAACAAGACCACACATCGCAACTGGCAGGTGGGCACCGCACTTCTCGCCGGCAACCTGCTGCTCGCCAACGTATGGTTGGGCAGTGTAAGCGGCGCTCGTTTCGATCTGACTGAAGGTCGCATCTATTCCATTTCCGATGCCACGCACGGCTACCTTGAGCAGCTGCGCGAGCCACTGCTCATTCGCGGCTACTTCAGCGAAAAAACCCATCCGCTCCTGGCACCCCTCGTTCCGCGCATGAAAGACCT
>VGVE01000179.1 GCA_016874135.1 Gammaproteobacteria bacterium
ATCCCGCGTGCTGGTTGGCTCCTGACCTCCGACCCAACCGGTTGCGTTTTGAAACCATCTTGAGAGTGGCGCAAACTGTACCTACATAACAACTGGTTTTCTCAAGAGGCAGTTTCATGGCGCGGACGCATCGCTCGGAGTGTCCAATCAACCTTTCGCTCGAGGTACTCGGTGACAAGTGGAGTCTGGTCATCCTGCGCGACATGATCTTCGGGGGTCGCCGGCACTTTCGTGCGCTCCTCAACGGCTCACTGGAGGGTATTGCCTCGAACCGTCTCGCTGAGCGCCTGAAGCATCTCGTCGAGCACGGCATGCTGACCATTGCGCCGGATCCGACACACAAACAGAAAGTTGTCTACAGCCTTACGGAGATGTCGATCGAGCTGGTGCCAGCGATCGCTCCTCTTAGCGCATGGGGCAGCAAGTGGCGGCTAGTGTCACCGGAGTTGAGCATTCGAGCCGTTACGCTTGAACAGGGTGGGTCCCGGATGTGGTCGCGCTTCATGGCCGACCTTCGCGAAGAGCACCTCGGAATTCCATCCAAACGCAGGGGCAAGACAGTGCGCGGAATTCTGCAGGAGGCCTACGAGCGGGTGGTCAAGGGGCAGGCGGTTGCCACGCCTTAACTGCCTCCTCCGGAGGAGTACGACTTATACTCCGGGTCTTCCAGTGAGATAGGGAGGAGCAGATATGCGCACAGGACTGATCTTTTCTGGTGGAGGTACCACAATCCGCCATATGGCAGAGCTGGCGCGTGAAGCAGAAATTGCTGGTCTCGATGCCGTGTACCTCTGCGAAGCCTGGCGTAGCGGAATTGTCGGCCTCGCAGCTATTGCCCTCGCCACCGAGCGAGTAGAGATTGGACCCTACATCCTGAATGCCTACGGTCGTTCGCCGTGGCTGACTGCGATGAGCGCGGTAGACCTTGATGAACTCAGTGGTGGCCGGCTGGTGCTTGGCATCGGTACGGGCAACAAACACATCAACGAAGAGTGGCAGGGCATCAAGCAATCCAGACCGCTTGCCAAGATGCGTGAATATGTGGCGCAGCTGAAGGCAGCTGTCAGCACGCCACTGGGTGGGCGGATCGATGTGGACGGCGACGTGCACCACATGCACTGGGCACCTGCGGTTGCGCCGGCGCGTTCGACGATACCGGTATTCCTGGCAGCCTTGTTCCCGAAGATGACCGAGGTCGCCGGAACGGTTGCTGATGGCATTGCCCTCGGGGCGCTCTTGTCTCCCGGGTATCTGAAAGACGTTGTCCTACCGCGATTTCGCGGAGCTGCCGAGCGCGCTGGACGCGACCCGGATGCGCTGGGTACTACGCTTGCACCCTTCGTATCGGTTGGCACTGATGCCGATGCCGCCCGCGATGCTGCGCGTGCTGCGATCTGTCATCTTTACGCACCGTTGCCCCATCCGTACTACGACTTTGTCCTGCGTGAACAAGGTTTCTCAAAGGCTGCGGATGCCGCCGCGCGGCATGTCCCTGAAGGCCGAATTGAGAAGGCGATGGAAGCGTTTACGGACGACATAATCGACGCGGTTACCGTTACTGGCACCATTGCTGACGGTCGCCGCAAGATCGAATCGTTCAACGGTCTCGTGGACCTCACGTTGTTTGTCAACGTGAACTATGGGGGTACTTCGCAGGAGGCGCTGCAGGAGGCGTTCACCAACCTGATTGAGCTCGGACGGAAAGCTCCGGCCTAAGGAAGGTCTGATTTATCAGACCTTCCTTAGTCAGCGCGGGCTTCGCACGCGCAATTACGGGCAAAGCCCATGTATGTGTAGGGACACACTACTATTCTTGCAGCACGAAGTGCTGTGAAAATGCGAGGGAGCCAAGGGCCCCCGACCGGATCAATTCGCAGGCAGCGAATTGATCCGAGTTACCGAAGGGAGGGTTGCAGTGATCAGACCCTGTTTGGCATCGAGCAGTCTTCGCGCGTGGTTATGGCCAAGAAAATTGGGACCAGAGCTTACGCCGCCATCACCACGATTACCTTTCCCGGGTTCTCTCGGCGATGTTGTACGTGATGCTTGCGCTGCCGGAACTGCACAGACGTGCGCCTGCAAGCCTCCCCAAGAACTGCTGACCAGCAGGAATCACTGATGTCCGATGCCGCCCGAGCGGACCTGGCCCCCACCGGAGTGCTGCGTGCCGCGATCAATCTGTCCAACTTTCTTCTGGTCACCGGCAAGGCCGCCAATGGCGACCCTGAGGGCGTGTCGCCCAGCATGGCGGTGGAAGTCGCTCGTCGACTTGGTGTTGAAGTGGTCTATGTGACCTTCAAGACACCGGGAGAGCTGGCCGATGCGGCAACTGAAGATCGTTGGGACATTGGTCTGATCGGTGCCGAACCGGCGCGTGCGGTACATATCGATTTCACCGCTGCGTATTCGGAGATCGAAGCCACGTATCTCGTTCCTCCTGGCTCGAACATCACAACCGTTGACGAAGTCGATCGACCGGGTCGGCACATCGCAGTGCCAGCGCGTGCCGCATTCGAGCTGTGGCTCACTGACAACATTCGTCATGCAAAACTGCACCGTGCAACCGGTGCCGATGGTGCCTTCAAGGTGTTTACTGAACAGCACATGGATGCCTTGGCGGGTCTGCGGGCTGGGCTCGGCAAGGATGCGGAGCGACTGCCAGGGTCGCGCATCCTCGATGGCCAATTCGCGGCGGTGCAGCAAGCCATCGGTGTACGCAAAGGGCGGTCCGCAGGTGCTGCCTTTTTGCGGGAATTCGTCGAAGACGCCAAAAAATCTGGGTTTGTCGGCGAGCTGATTAAGCGCTTCGGTGTTGTCGGCAGACTCGGCGTCGCGCCGCTCGCCCAGGGTTAACGAATGTTTGCTTCCAGCAGGACGGTCACCCGGATTCTGGGTTAATGTCGCTGTGCGATTACGAACCGCTGTACCCCGTGACTGATTGCCCGTGACCCATCTGCCAAGGAGCCTTTGATGCGCTACTACTCCTGTGACTCGCACCTGGTAGAACCTGCTGAAGTTTTCGAAGGTCTCGATACTCGATTTGGTGAGCGTGCCCCACGTATCGTCATGGGCCACAAAGGTAAGCCAGGTGAGTTCCTGGTACTGCCAAACGGCGTGTCCATCAGCGTTGGTCGTTTCGGCATCGCCGGCAACCGGCTCGACGATCCGAAGACCTACGAGAAAATTGCGCTCGGTTACGCCGGCGTTAACCCAGGCGTGCTTGATCCGGTCAAACGTCTCGACGATCAGAAGCGTGATGGCATCTGTGGTGAGGTGATGTATCCAAGCCTCAACATGCTGACTTACAGCGTGACGGACATGGACGTGCTGAATGCGGTCTTCCGTCAACACAATGACTGGGTCTCAAACTATTGTTCCGTCGCACCGGAGCGGCTGATCGGCATTGGCTGTCTGCCGATTCCTGACGTGAACGCCGCGATCAAAGAGATGACCCGCGCTTCAAAACTCGGCGTGCGCGGCTTCATGATCCCCGGGCACGTCTCCCCGGATCGTCCGTACAACCATCCGGACTACGATCCGTTCTGGGCAGCGGCCCAGGAAATGGACCGACCGCTGACCATGCACATCTTTGCTAACACGACCTTCGAAGCCGGCATGCCGGCGCACTGGGGTACCCCGGGCGGCACTATCAAGGGCTACACGCTGTCCTTTACGACCGTGGTCAACTCGATGATCGATATCATCTGCGGGGGTGTGACCGAACGCTTTCCGAGGCTGAAACTGATCCTCTCGGAGTTCGAGATCGGCTGGCTGGCGCACATTCTCCACCGCATGGACCATGCGGCGTACCGCACCCCCCATCTTGCCGTCGATTACCTCACCATGAAGCCCAGTGACTACTTCCGGCGCAATTTCTGGGCGACATTTGAAGATGATGCGATCGGTGTGCGTACTCGTCACGAAATCGGCATCGACCGGTTGTTATGGGGCAACGACTACCCACATCACGATTCGATCTGGCCGAATTCCATGCCCACCCTGGATGAGGCGCTCGCAGGTGTGCCCAACGAAGATCGTCAGAAGATGTGCTGGGACAACACTATCAACCTCTACAACATCGATGAGAGCCAGTTGCCGCAGGGGGAAATCACGGCATGAGCACGCTTGACCTTCGTGGACCGATCAACATCCAGGTGGTGCTGGCTCTGACGCTGCCGAGCATCAGTGAGGAGGAGATCAACCGGATTCAGGCGGCCGCGCCCCCTGGATCAACCGTTAGTGTGGTCAGTAGCGTTCGTCAGGCGGTGGCACAGGCCGGAAATGTCGATGTCATTCTCGGCATCATTCCCGAGGTGCTGTTCGATGCGGCACCAAAACTCAAGTGGGTGCATGCCATCGCCTCAGGTATGGATGCCATGCTGTATCCGAAGATGCGCGATTCCAGCGTACTGCTCAGTGGCGAAAAGGGTCTCGTCGGCGGCCATCTGGCGGACACCGGTTTTGGCCTGCTGCTGGCGCTGACGCGGCAGATCAAAACTGCGCTGTCGCTTGGACCAGATGGTTGGAACCACCGACCGGCGATGCGAACAAAGGAAGTCGAGCTTGAAGGTATGACCATGGGTGTCATCGGCTTTGGAGGCACGGGTCGAGCCATGGCGCGACGTGCGGTTGCCTTCGGCATGAACGTCATCGCGGTCGATGCCATGGCGGTTCCGGGATCAGATGGAGTGGACGACGTCTGGACGATGGATCGGTTGCCTGAGCTGCTCGGGACTTCGGATGTCGTGGCCATTGGCGCTCCGCTGACTCCGGAGACGCGAAACCTGATCGACGATGCTGCGTTTTCCCGGATGAAGCGTGGTGCGTTGATCGTGAATGTCACTCGCGGTGAAATCATCGATGGTGACGCTCTGGTGGCGGCGCTGCGAGACGGACGCTGTGGTGGCGCGGCCCTTGATGTCGCGCCCATCGAGCCGCTGCCTGCGGATCATCCGTTGTGGACTTTCGACAACGTGGTCATGACGCCGCATACCGCCGGAGCCAGTCAGCTTCGAGGACCACGCAACATTGCGCGCTTCTGCGAGAACCTGCGCCGTGCCCAGGCGGGCGAACACCTGATTGGGTTGGTGGATAAACAATCCGGGTTCTGACCCGACGATCGGCTCGCATCAAAGCAGAGACATTAAAGCGGAGACATCAAAGCGGAGAATGGCTCATGCGGATTCACGTGGTCTTCCCAAGTGTGTTGTACCGCGACGGGGCCGATGGCGTCGAGCGGATGATTCGCGGTATCGAGGCGATCGGTTTTGA
>VGVE01000180.1 GCA_016874135.1 Gammaproteobacteria bacterium
AATCACGCGTTCCGCGAGGCGAAGAGTAAACGCCACGAGTTTATGACCGTCGAACACCTGCTGCTGGCATTGCTGGATAACAGCACCGCGGTCGATGTGCTGCAGAAAGTGGGCTGTGACATCGAAAAGCTGCGCACGGACCTCAAGGAGTTCATCGAATCCACCACGCCACTCATTCCTGCCGGTGACAAGGATCGAGACACCACACCAACTCTGGGGTTCCAGCGGGTTCTGCAACGTGCGGTTTTTCATGTCCAGTCATCAGGACGCAAGGAGGTGACGGGTGCAAACGTGCTCGTGGCAATCTTTAGCGAACAGGAAAGCCAGGCGGTCTACTTCCTCAAGGCCCAGAACATCGCCCGCATCGACGTGGTGAACTACATCGCCCACGGCATCCCGAAAGTTGGCGGCGAAGCGCAGAAAGGCGCTCCCCAGGGGGAAAACGAAGAAGAAGGAGCGGCGCAAGAAGGTGCGCAACAGAGTGCGCTGATCGCGTATGCGTCAAACCTCAACGATCAGGCCCGTCAGGGGCGTATCGATCCGCTGGTCGGCCGCGAGCACGAACTTGAGCGGGTTATTCAGGTTCTCTGCCGTCGACGCAAGAACAACCCGCTGCTCGTCGGCGAATCCGGTGTCGGCAAAACCGCCATCGCGGAAGGCCTCGCCAAGCGGATCGTTGATGGCCAGGTGCCGGACGTCGTCCAGGATGGCACGGTGTATTCCCTCGATCTCGGTGCTCTGCTCGCAGGTACTAAATACCGTGGCGATTTTGAGAAACGCTTCAAGCTGTTGCTTGCGGAACTGAAGAAGGACAAAGGCGCAATCCTGTTCATTGATGAAATCCACACGATCATCGGTGCGGGCGCTGCGTCCGGTGGGGTGATGGACGCATCCAACCTGCTGAAGCCGTTGCTCGCGTCCGGCGAGATCAAGTGCATGGGCTCTACCACCTATCAGGAGTACCGCGGCATTTTCGACAAGGACCGCGCACTGTCCCGCCGTTTCCAGAAAATCGACGTCGTGGAACCGACGGTTGAAGAGACTTACCAGATCCTCAAAGGACTGAAGAGCCGCTTCGAGGATCACTACGATCTGCGGTATACCGATAAGGCGCTGCGTTCCGCTGCAGAACTCGCCGCCAAGTACATCAACGACCGCTTCATGCCTGACAAGGCCATCGACGTCATCGACGAAGCCGGTGCTGCCCAGAAACTGCTGCCGCCCAGCAAGCGCAAGAAGAGCATTGGGCCCGCAGATGTCGAGCTCGTGGTGGCAAAAATCGCGCGTATTCCGTCCGCGCAGGTGTCCTCCTCAGACAAGGAAGCACTGCGTGATCTGGACCGTAAGTTGAAGATGGTGGTTTTTGGTCAGGATGAAGCCATCGACCAGATGTCCGCCGCAATCAAACTGTCACGCGCCGGACTGAAGGCAGGGGAAAAACCCATCGGCTCTTTCCTGTTCGCAGGCCCTACCGGTGTCGGCAAGACAGAGGTCTGTCGCCAACTGGCCAAGATCATGGGTGTGGAGCTGCTGCGTTATGACATGTCTGAATACATGGAGCGGCACACGGTATCGCGCCTCATCGGTGCGCCTCCGGGTTACATCGGTTTTGATCAGGGTGGGTTGCTCACCGAAGCGGTGACCAAACATCCGCACAGCGTGGTGTTGCTCGACGAAATCGAAAAAGCACACCCGGAGGTGTTCAACCTGCTGCTTCAGGTCATGGACCACGGCACGCTGACTGACAACAACGGTCGCAAGGCAGACTTCAGAAATGTCGTATTGATCATGACGACCAATGCGGGTGCGCAGGACATGAGCCGTCGCTCCATTGGCTTTACCGAACAGGATCACCGTTCGGATGGCATGGAAGCGATCAAGAAAATGTTCTCGCCGGAGTTTCGCAACCGCCTCGACGCCATTGTCATGTTCGGCTCCTTGTCACGCGAGACCATCCTGACCGTCGTCGACAAGTTCCTGACGGAACTGCAGGCGCAGCTCGATGAGAAAAAGGTCATGCTCGAAGTGGATGACGAAGCGCGCGAGTGGCTTGCCCGCGAAGGCTATGACGAAAAAATGGGCGCCCGGCCGATGCAACGGCTCATCCAGGAAAAGATCAAAAAAGAACTGGCTGAAGAAGTGCTGTTCGGCAAGCTGGCACGCAACGGCGGGACCGTACACGTCGCCGTTGAGAACGGCGAGCTGGTGGTTGACGTGGAAGAGGCGGCAGCGGTGGTCCACTGAGCCAGATCGGATTTCGCTTCGGCGATACGGCTTGCCACCCGCTCGCTGGCCGGTGGTGCGAGCAGATCGGGCCTAACTGATACGTCTGAACCTACTTGCGGAAAGTGATCCGGCCCTTGGTGAGGTCGTAGGGGGTCAACTCCACCTTCACCTTGTCGCCGGTCAGGATGCGAATATAGTTTTTGCGCATTTTTCCGGAGATGTGCGCCGTTACGACATGGCCGTTATCGAGTTCCACGCGGAACATGGTGTTCGGCAGTGTGTCGATCACCGTCCCGTCCATCTCGATCTGTTCTTCTTTGGCCATAGTCTCCCGGCGATGTTCCAAGGGGTGGAAAAAGGCGCGCGAATTCTGCCTGAGCCGGCCTTTTTAAAGCAAATAAGTCTTGTCCCGTGATCCTTGGGATCAGACCAGATCCACCCATTGGCCGTTCACAAGCAGCTGCACGGGGCGGAAGTTGGTTTTGTAGCGCATCTTCTCGGAATCGCGGATCCAGTAACCGAGATACAGCCAAGGAAGTCCAAGCGCTTCGGCGAGGTGGATTTCCTCGAGGATCATGCGGGTGCCGAGGCCACGCTTCTCAAGCTCAGGTTCGTAGAAGGTGTAAACCGCAGAAAGACCCTGCTCAAGCCGATCAAACACCGCCACGGCGGCAAGTTCCGGTCCTACCCAGGCACACAGAAAAAATGTGGTTGCCCATGGGCTCAGCAGAAACGACCTGAACTGGTCTTCCGATGCCGGGAACATGTCGCCGTCACGGTGACGACCGGCGATGTAACGTTCGTACAGATTGAACACCTGTGGCGACCAGGCTGCAGGTGCAAGTTCGAAACGAAGATCCTGGTTGTCGCGCAGGCACCGCCGTTGGGTCCGGTTCGGTTCGAATGCGCTGATGCGCAGACGCGTCGGTATGCAGGCGGTACACCCACCACACTGCGGCCGATACAAATGCGAGCCGCTGCGGCGAAAGCCGACATTGGTCAGTCTCGAGTAGAGGCTCCCGCTGATGGTTTCACGCGGGTCCAGAAACAGCGTCTTGGCCTGTCGGTCATGCAGGTAGCTGCATGGGTGTTCCGGGGTCAGAAAGAACCGCAGCTCGGTGGATTCGGATTTCATCAGTCACAGATTTTGCGCAGCGCGACGAGATCATCGCGCCAATCCGCATCCAACTGCCAGCGACCGATGCGCCCGTCACTGGATTGACCCGCTTCCACGATGCGCAGGAATTGGCGCCGCGGCATTGTCGTGACACCGAGTGAGGTGAGGTGGGGATTGGGTAACTGGCAATCGATCAGCGCAAACCCCCAACGCCTGAGTTGGATGTGCAGGGCGACGAAAGCAACCTTGGATGCGTCGGTTTCGAACGAGAACATCGATTCGCCAAAGAACAGCCGGCCGAACGAAACCCCGTACAAGCCTCCCGCGAGCTGGCCGTTGGACCAGATCTCCACCGAGTGCGCAAAACCCATGCGGTGCAGACGGCCGTAGGCCTGTTGCATCTTTGGCGTAATCCAAGTCCCTGTCTCTTCCCGGTCCGAACGTTTTGCGCATCCTTCGACGGTAGCGGTGAAGTCATGGTCGAGGCGCACATCGAAAGGGCGATTGCGCACGGCCTTGGCGAGGCTGCGTGTAATCCGCACATCCCCGGGTATCACCGCAGCCCGCGGATCGGGACTCCACCACAGGATCGGAGACTGATCGCTGTCAAACCAGGGGAAAATGCCTTTGCGGTAGGCAGCCAGTAACCACTCGGGTTCGAGGCGCCCGCCTTGGGCAAGCAATCCGTTGGGCTGCGCAAGGAGGGGCGAGGGAAAGTCTGGTGTCGGGTTGCTGGTGCTCATCCGGAAAGGTTAGATCGGCTCAGGAGACGGCGTTGAGCACCTCAATAAACGGCTGCCCGTGGCGATGCTCCGCGAGCAGTTCGCGCAGCGACTTGCCGTCCTTGCCTCGTGCGTCGATGCGCTTCCCCGAAGCCAGGAACATCGGCAGGAAGCGCGCGAAATCGTCCACGCGCATGCTGCGATAGGCGTATACAAGGATGCTGTAGTCCGGATCTTCCCCCTCGCCAAGCGATGGTTTGTGGAGGAACCCTTCGATACGGGCGTCATCCCATACTTCGTCGACGATCGCTTTTTTGTCCGGACGCACCTTGGAGGGCTCCTGTTAAATTCTGTTTAATGGTGCGGTTGAATGCGGTGCAGGCGAGTTAGAGTTCATAGGCGCCTGCGCAGGTAGGCATCATATGCCAGCCAGCCGAGACTGCCCATCGTTGCCCGGTTTGGAATTTCAGGACGCAAAACACTGTATTTCATCAATATTGTTCCCGAATCTGAGGGGGTTTAGACTTCGCGGCGCCTTCACATTGACAGGACAGGCACGGCGTCATGCAGGACAGCATTCCCTTCCGCGAGATCAGTCTCGTGGCTCTGGTCGCATCCGGACTTATCGTGGCATTGGCCATCGGGTCCTACAGCCCGACCGATGTCGCATTCAGTTACACCAGCACCCAGGCCATCAGCGAGAACCTCATCGGTAATGCCGGCGCGGTGTTTGCCGGTGTGGTGCTGTGGTCGTTTGGCTGGGTCGCGTGGGTGCTGCCCATGATGCTTGCCATCATCGGCTGGCGACTCGTCAAACACCGCGAAGAGACGGCGACGTGGCAGGTGACCCTGATCCGGACACTGGGCTGGATCGGCGTGGTGATCGGGCTTTGTGTGCTTATGGACCTCCATTTCACAGGTGACGGTACGTTGCCGGCGGGTCCCGGCGGGATGATTGGCGCCTCGTTCGGCTCCGTTGGCACCAGTCTCATGGGTTGGATCGGATTGACGTTGCTCATGATTTCCCTCGTGTTGATCGGTGCTCAGGCTGCGGCAGGCTTTTCCTGGGCGGCCGTAGCGGAGCGGGTGGGTCACCTGCTCGAGGTCGTTGGTGCCGGCCTGCAGAACCTCTGGATACGCCTACGCCGTGACGGTGCGGCTCC
>VGVE01000181.1 GCA_016874135.1 Gammaproteobacteria bacterium
CAGGCATTTGCTACAGGTCCGGCCAGCTTTCTGGTGCTGCGTTTCCTGCTGGGTGTGGCGGAAGCTGGCTTTTTTCCTGGCGTGCTGTTTTATCTCACGCAGTGGTATCCGCGTGAGTACCGGGGGCGGGTCATCTCTGCCTTGTTTGTCGCTGTGCCTGCCTCCAACGCTATCGCGTCAGTGATCTCCGGGGCCATTCTCGAGCTCGATGGCTGGCTCGGCTTCAAAGGTTGGCAATGGATATTCATCCTTGAATCACTACCTGCCGTGGGTCTCGGCTTCGTGGTGTTACGCAAGCTCATTGATCATCCGCGCGAGGCGAAGTGGTTGCGGCCAGATGAAAAGGTGTGGCTTGAAACCGAGCTCGCCGCGGAACACGCGGAGGTTGAGCAGCGCGTGCGACCGGGCCTTCTGGCCACGTTGAGTGATCCGCGGCTGATGGTGCTGTCGTTCATCTGGCTGACGACGCTTACAGCGAGTTATGGACTCGCGTTTTTCCTGCCGCTGATCGTGAAGGGGCTCGGCCACTCGAACATGGTCACCGGCCTCCTGTCAGCGATTCCATGGATCCTCGGCGTGTTGGCGCTGGTGATGGCAGGCTGGTCGACTGACCGGTTTCGTGAACGGCGCTGGCACCTGATCCTCGCCTTGGCGACCGGAGGCTGTGGTCTTGCCATTGCCGCGATGAACCTCGATTCACTCATCGCCTTTGTCGGCATGAGTATTGCCGCGGCGGGCATCTATGCCTCGAGGCCACCGTTCTGGCCGATGCCCTCGATGTTTCTCACCGGTGCCGCGGCTGCGGCCGGCATTGCGCTCATCAATTCCTTCGGCAACCTGGGTGGGTACATCGGCCCGTTCATCGTCGGCTGGATCCGGGAAACCACCGGGCACTATGAAATGGCGTTGCTCTTTCTGGCAGCAAGTGCAGGCGTTGCGGCCGTGACGGCTGCGCTCGCGCAGCCGGCGACAACCGGGGGCGACAGTCTGACGTGAAGCGCGTGTTCGCAAGTTGTCAGACCCGTCGCGGACCTGCCATGCTCGCGGTTGCGTCATCCCGGCTCACACACGATGAAAAAGACGTCTACTGCCATTGCCTTTGGACTTTGCGGCCACTTCGCCGTCGCGGCGGAGCCGGATTTTTCTGCGGTTGAAATCACCACAACACCTCTCGGCGGCGGAGTTGCCATGTTGATCGGGCAGGGCGGCAACATCGCCGTGTCCACTGGCAGCGATGGTCCGATCATCGTCGATGACCAGTTCGCGCCTTTGGTACCGAAGATCATCGCAGCGGTGAAGGCCCTGCAGGATGCGCCGATCCGGTTCGTCATCAACACCCATCACCACTTCGATCACACCGGTGGCAATGAAGCACTTGGTGGATCAGGTGCACTGATCGTTGCCCATGACAATGTGCGCACCCGCCTCTCCACGGATCAGTTTTCTAAGCTCATGAACCGCACCATGCCGGCGTCACCTGAAGCGGCATGGCCAGTGGTGACGTTTGATGATGGTGTGACGCTGCATTGGAACGACGAGATCATCCGGGTTGAACATGTAGCGCCCTCGCACACCGATGGTGACAGTCACATCTGGTTCGAGAAGGCCAACGTGGTCCACATGGGCGATACCCTCGTCAACGGCGCCTGGGCCTTTCCTGACATCGACGGAGGCGGTTCGTTTCCGGGCCTCATCCAGTCCGCAGCCGGTGTGCTCGCCCGCGCCAATGACCAGACGAAGATCATTCCCGGTCACGGGCCGCTGGCATCGCGCGGTGATCTGCAGAAATTCCATGACATGCTCGTCGACGTTCAAGGCCGGGTGCAGAAAAACATCCAGAGTGGCGCCACGATGGAAGCTTTCATTGCCAGCAAACCACTCGCTGACCTGGAGGCGGAGTGGAACGACGGTTTTCTGAAGTCGGAACAGGTGCTCACCCTCGCGTAGATCAGCCTGTCGGCGAAATAGACTCTTTTTTTTTCTTTTTTTGGTTTCGAGGACAACATGACTGACAAGCCTGCCTACGTACCACCGCGCGTCTGGACCTGGGAACAGGGCAGTGGTGGCCGCTTCGCCAACATCAACCGGCCGATTGCCGGCCCAACTCATGAAAAGGAACTGCCCGTCGGCAAACATCCGCTGCAGCTCTATTCCCTCGGCACACCGAACGGCGTCAAGGTCACGGTGATGCTGGAGGAGCTGCTCGCCATCGGGAAGACCGGGGCAGAGTACGATGCCTGGCTGATCAATATCGGTGAAGGGAACCAGTTCAGCAGCGGTTTTGTCGCCATCAACCCGAACTCGAAGATTCCGGCGCTGTGTGACCATTCGACACCGAAGCCAACCCGGGTGTTTGAGTCCGGTGCGATCCTCACCTATCTCGCGATGAAATTTGATGCGTTCATGCCGACGGATCCATCGGCGCGTGCGGAGTGCCTGTCGTGGCTCTTCTGGCAGATGGGCAGCGCCCCGTACCTCGGTGGTGGTTTCGGGCACTTTTATGCCTACGCCCCGGAAAAGATCCAGTACGCCATCGACCGTTTCGCCATGGAAACGAAACGTCAGCTCGATGTGCTCAACCGCAACCTCGCTGACCGGCGTTTCCTCTGTGGCGATGACTACAACATTGCGGATATGGCGGTTTATCCGTGGTACGGCCAGCTGGTGATCGGCAAGCTCTATGCATCGCAGGAGTTTCTCGATGTGCAGAGTTACGCCCATGTCGAGCGATGGGCCCGGGAGATCCAGGCGCGACCTGCGGTCCAACGTGGTGAGCGGGTTAACCGACCTTGGGGGTCGGAAGAGACCCGTGTCACCGAGCGGCACAGCGCAGCCGACTTCAAATAACAGCTGAACACCGGTTACAGGGATGTCGACCATTCGACTGGTGGCACTCGATATCGACGGCACGTTGCTGCCGCCGGGAGCGAAGCCCGATGCGTTGCCGGATGAAGCGCTCAGCACGTCGGTGCGTGCGCTTGTTGAATCCGGTGTGCATGTTGTGCTGGCCAGTGGCCGAATGTTTCCGGGCACCGCTCGCATTGGCCGGCATCTGGGTTTAACAACACCGCTCGTGTGTCAACAAGGTGCAGCAGTGCATCGGCTCGATGGCACGCTCCTGTATCGCTTTCATCTCGACCCCGATGTCGCACACACGCTGGTGGATTATGCCACGCAGTACGATTGGCCTTATGCCTGGTTTGACGCGGTGCGTTATGTCGCCTCGCGGCACAATCAACCGTCAGTTGATTACGGCTACTACTGCGGAGTGGAGCCGGAGTTCCGTGCCGATGCGCGGGATTGTGGGTTAATACCCACCGGCGTCGATGTGATCAGCACCAGAGAGCGCGCTACCCAGGTGCATCGCGAACTTGAAGCGCTGCTCGGCGAGCGGGTGCATCTGCTCGACTTCCCGACGGTGACGGCTGCACATTCACCGGAAGCCAGCAAAGGCAAAGCACTGGCCTTGCTCGCTGCGGGCTTGGGAGTACGGCAGGACGAGGTGATGGCGATCGGCGACAGTGTCAATGACGTCTCGATGTTGGAGTGGGCAGGTCACGGTGTAACGCTGCCGCACTGTGATCACTACGCGCGGAAAGCCGCGGATGAAATGCTCAAGGGAGACGGTGTCTCCGGTGTGACAGAGCTGTTGCGTTCGCTGGCAGGCAAACAATCAAGGTCGAAATAACAGGGAAGGCGCAGTCAATGCGAGCCGTACAGATGGAATTGTGTCGAACCGACATCGGTCAGGATCGTGAAATAGCCTGGCTTGAAAGGGGAGAAGGGGAGGCGGTGCTGCTGTTGCACGGCATCACCGAAGACCATCACGCCTGGGATTCGTTTGTCACTGAACTGTCCCGTGACAATCGTGTGATTGCCATTGATCTGCCGGGACACGGTCAATCCTCGCCCTTGCCCCACTATTCGGTGTTTTCAACTGCGGAAGCGGTTACGGCATTCATCGCCGCAGAGAAACCTGGATCCCCGCGGCTTGTTGGACATTCGCTCGGTGGCATCGTCGCTACGATTACCGCGTCACTCTGTCAGGTGCGTTCAGTGCTGAATGTGGGCCAGGCGCTGCGTCTCGGCTCTTTCATCGAAAGGGTCAAGAAAATCTCCACCGACCTCGCCGGGAAGCGGTTCAGTGAAGTGATGAACGCAGAAATGGCGAGCCTCGCAGGGCCAAGGTTGCCCGAAGCGGTGAAAGCGGAAATGAACCGCTACCGCATACCGGCGCGGCAGAAGGTGGTGACCGACATGTGGCTGCCCATTGTCCACCTGACTGAAGAGGTTGTGCTGGCCGACCTCCTGCCGACGCTTGCCAGGATCAACGTGCCCTACCTTACTCTGCACGGTGAAACCTCGGGTGATGCGTACGCGCCTTGGCTCGGATCGGTGATCCGCGGCGCCCGCACAGAGGTCTGGCCGTGGCTTGGTCACTGTCCGCACCGGGTGGAGCCAGAGCGGTTTATCGACAGAGTTCGTATATTCCATAACAACTTTTGGGGAAGAGGTTCGCATGAACAGCGTGGATTTTCTGGTCAAGCGCGATGACCTGACGCAGACACGACTGGTGGACACGGCTGCACTCACCCCAGGTGAAGGCGAAGCCATCATCCGGGTTTACCGGTTTGCGTTGACAGCAAACAACATCACCTACGGTGTCGCCGGGGACATGATCGGGTATTGGAATTTTTTCCCGGCGCCGGTGGGGTTTGGACGTATTCCTGTCTGGGGAATGGGAACGGTAACCTCAAGCCAGCACCCCGAGTTGCGTGTGGGTACGCGCATCTATGGCTACCTGCCCATGTCTAGTGAACTCAAGGTCAAGCCGGAACGGGTAAATATCCGCGGTTTTGTGGATGCGTCCGCGCACCGCGCGGCTCTACCCGCCGTTTACAACCAGTATTCGGTGGTGAGTGCCGCTAACGGTTTTGATCCGGCGCGGGACAGCGAGGCCATGGTGTATCGGCCCCTTTTCACCACGTCGTTCGTACTGGACGACTATCTCGAGGATAACGGATTCTTTGGTGCAGGAACGGTCATCATCGGCAGCGCATCGAGCAAGACCGGCTTTGGCCTCGCTTTCATGCTTAAGCGTCGCGGTGGGGTGCGGGTTACCGGGCTGACCTCCGCAGCCAATTGCGGATTCGTGGCCGGGACCGGCCTCTATGATCACATCGTCGCCTATGAGGACGCGCAGTCCTTGCCACA
>VGVE01000182.1 GCA_016874135.1 Gammaproteobacteria bacterium
CCCGGAGATCACTGACGCGATAGCGTTGGAGGCAGGCACAGCGACAAACAAGGCAGAGATGACCCGCCCCCGGTACTCACGCGGATACCACTGCGTGAGATAAAACAGCACGCCAGGAAAAAAGCCAGCTTCCGTCACACCCAGCAGGAAACGCAGCACCAGAAAGCTGGCCGGACCTGTAGCAAATGCCTGGGCACAGGAGATGAGACCCCAGGTGATCATGATGCGCGCAATCCAGCGACGCGCGCCCACGCGGACCAGCATCAGATTACTCGGCACCTCGAAGAGCGCATACCCAATGAAGAAGATGCCGGCGCCCCAGCCATAGAGATAAGCCGAGATGCCGAGGTCTGCATTCATGGTCAACGCCGCGAAGGCGATGTTGGTGCGATCGATATAGGCGACCAGATAACTGACGATAATCAGGGGCAGCAGATGCCACGAGATATTCGCCATCGTGGCGTTTGTGTCGAGGGCACGGGTTTCAGCAGACACTATTTTCAGCAGAGACGGGGTGGTTCCTGATGGCAGCGGGGACAGTGCCATTCAAGCGTTCTAGGCACAAGCTGAGCCAACTCGTTCACACCGCATTTGGCAGTTTCCACACAGGTCACCGATACTGCCGCGAATCGCAAGCAGGGGTGGAGATGACTTCAGGCAAATCGTTGACCCGGTGGATCCTGATCGCACTGGTGCTGGCCGTCATCTCGGGGCTGATTCTACGCGCCACAGGCGTGGATACGACCAGCTGGATCGAGATCTGTGGGATGGTGACGACCGTGTTCCTGCGCCTCATCAAGATGGTGATTGCGCCCCTCGTCTTCGCGACCCTCGTGATGGGCATTGCCAAGATGGGTGAACTGGATTCCGTCGGCCGCATCGGACTCAAGGCCATGACCTGGTTCATCGGCGCATCACTGGTTTCGCTGACGCTGGGTCTGATCCTCGTCAACTTTTTCCAACCTGGCGTCAACCTAAACATCGAATTGCCGGACGCTGCTGCGGCGAGCGGCGTGACGACCACCTCGCTCAGTTTTCAGGAGTTCCTCGTGCACCTCGTGCCCACCAGCATCATCGACGGCATGGCGAAGAATGAAATCCTGCAAATCGTCGTGTTTTCCGTGTTCTTCGGGATCGGCTGCGCTGCCGTCGGCAAACAGTCGACGGTACTGGTCGAAGCCCTTGAAGGTGTGTCCTACGTGATGCTCAAGGTCACCATGATGGTGATGTGGTTCGCGCCGTTCGCGGTGTTCGCCGCGGTGTCATCAGCCATTGCGAAGAGCGGTCTTGAAGTCATCACGGTGTACGGCACCTTCATGGCCGAGTTCTACCTCAGCATCGTGATCCTTTGGGGGGTGCTCTTCGCCGCTGCCTATCTAGTATTGCGTGGTCGCGCCGTCGGTCTCTTCAAAGCGGTGCAGGAACCGGTGCTGCTGGCGTTCTCAACCGCTTCATCGGAAGCCGCCTATCCGAAGACCCTCGCGCAACTGGAGAAATTCGGCTGCAGCAACCGCATCGCATCCTTCGCGTTACCGCTCGGTTACTCCTTCAACCTCGACGGGTCGATGATGTATTGCACCTTCGCTACCGTCTTCATCGCCCAGGCTTACGGCATCGATCTCACGCTCGGGCAGCAGGTCACCATGCTCCTGATCCTGATGGTGACCTCCAAAGGCATGGCTGGTGTTCCGCGGGCATCGCTGGTGGTCATCGCCGCGACCCTCGCCCAGTTCAACATTCCGGAAGCCGGGCTTCTGCTACTACTTGGCGTGGATCACTTCCTCGACATGGCCCGCTCGGCGACCAACGTCATCGGCAACAGTGTCGCCTCGGCGGTGGTCTCAAAGTGGGAGGATCAGCTGCGGGAAGAAGACACTGAAGACCCGACGCTCAAGTCAGTGCTCGAGACCGGGGTGCCCGTCCATCGCGAAACCGGCTGAGTTCACCCGCGCGGGGTTAGGCCCGGGCGAGTTTCCCCTTGCGTATCCCATAGAGGAAGTACACCACGACACCCATCGCCAGATAGATCAGGAAGAACTCCCGCGTCACATCCTGCGCCATGAGAGACATCACCAGGAACAGGCACATTGCCGCTCCGAGCAGCGGCACGAGTGGGTAAAGGGGCGTGCGGAACGGACGCTTGAGCTCCGGTGCGGCGATGCGCAGGTAAATCACAGTGAGACACACCATCGCAAACGCGGCCAGTGAACCGACATTGGTGAGCGAGGCGAGGTTGTCCAGAGACATGAAGCCCGCAAAGATCGAAGCGATAACGCCCACCACAATGGTACCCGCCGCCGGTGTTCGGAAACGGTCGTGAATTTTCGAGAACGTTCCCGGAATGAGGCCATCACCAGACATGGTGTAGAACACCCGGGTCTGGGCGTACAGGAGCACCAGCATCACCGACGACAAACCGGCGATGGCGCCGATCTTCACCAGAATCGCAAACCACGGCATACCCATCTGGTTCACCGCGAGCGCAATCGGCGCCGGATCGTTGAGTTGCATGTAGGGCACGATCCCGACCAGCACACCCGCAGTGAGGATGTAGAGAATCGTGCAGATGATCAGCGAACCGAGAATGCCGATGGGCATGTCGCGGGACGGATTACGTGATTCCGCACCCGCCGTCGATACCGCTTCGAAACCGATATAGGCAAAGAAGATCACTGCCGCGCCACTGATGATCCCGCCGATACCGTAACGGGAGTCACCTTCTCCACTCAGCACATCGGTGAACGCCCGCCAGATGTCCGGCCAGAAGCCACGTTCGGTCCCTTCGGGTGGCGGTGGCACCTCATCCGGTACCAGCGGCGTCCAGTTGGCTGAATCCACGAAGAACGCACCAAGCGCGATGAAGGCAATCACCACCGTCAGTTTGATCACGACGATGATGTTGTTGACCTTCGCCGATTCGGACACACCCAGAACCAGGAGCCAGGTCACTACGCCAATGGCAAGCAGAGCCGGCAGATTGACGAGCCCGGTCGTCATGGTCCCATCCGCGAGTTTCACGGCTACGCCCGGCGCTGCGGCGAGTTCGGGTGGCCAGGTGATGCCCATATTGGCGAGCAGGCTTACGAAGTATCCAGACCAGCCCGCCGCCACCGTGGATGCGGCGAGGCCGTATTCGAGTACCAGCAAGAGACCCATGAGCCAGGCTGCGAATTCACCGAGGGACGTATAGGTATAGGAATAGGCTGAACCAGAGACCGGCAACATCGACGCGAGCTCTGCATAACAAAGCGCCACAAAGGCGCACAGGAGCCCGGTGATGATGAACGACACTGTGATCGCCGGACCTGCGAAGTTAGCCGCTGCACTGCCGGTGAGTACGAAGATGCCGGTGCCGATGATGCCGCCAATACCGAGCGAAATGAGGTTGATAGCACCGAGTTCGCGCTTGAGAGTACTGCCGGCATGTTCCGCATGCACCTGCTCGACGCTCTTGCGCAGCAGCAGCCGGTTGAGGCCCGTTACCTTCTGAACTGGATTCTGTTCGCTGGCCAATCTCTTCTCCCCACCCTTGTCTGCCGAATTCATCGAAGCCAAGTGGACGTGAAGCCGGGGTGTGATGCAAGTGCGCGATCAAGATCTGCACTGACCCGATGCGTCCGGGTCAGGCTGAAGTCAGGTCCTTGCGCAGCACCTCAAACTTGAGGTCGTTGGTCTTCGGCAGCCCGAATCGGTCATCGCCATAGGGAAACGGTTCAAACTCACCCGTGCGCTGATAGCCCCGCCGTTCATACCAGGCAATCAACTCCTCGCGCTGCACGATGACGGTCATGTGCACTGAACGGCTGTGCCAGGCAGCAGCGACGAACGCCTCCGCGCCGGCAAGCAACCGCCTTCCGATACCATCACCCTGGGCGACGGGCCGAACGGTGAGCATGCCGAGATAGGCGCTGTCAGCCACGCGCTCGAGAAGCACACACGCGAGAAGCCCATCGGGTCGTTCATGCATCAGGATCACTTGATCCTTCTGGTTGATCGTCTCAATCAGCCGCTCGGCATCAACCCGCTGCCCGCCGAGCAAATCCGCTAGCAAACCCCTCCTGATTGAAAACGCGGCACAGTCTGCAGCGTTCCCCCCGATCCCTTCAACCGGTATTCCGAAGGCCGCTGGAGATGCCCGCCATGGTGACCTGCAGCCCCTGCTCCACCACGGCCAGTTCATCGATCTGCTGTCGGCGTCTGAAAAGCAGTTCCGCCTGCAGCAGATGCAGCGGATCGAGGTAGGTGTTGCGTACCTGCAGCGACTCGGCGAGTTCTGGGTCCCCCTCGAGCAACTGCGACGCGCCGGTGACGGCCAGGAGATCACGCTCAAGACCGTCGAGTCGCTGATTGAGTGCGGTGACCATCGCCTGTTGTTCCGCAGTGGTCATTCGTTTTGCGTAATACTTGACCAGTACCGGATCAGTCTTGGCGAGCACCATCTCAAGCATATCCATCTGCATCCGGAAGAACGGCCACGACAACATCTGCTGCAGCACTTCTGCCTTCCGCCCCTCTACCGCTCCGTGCAGCGCCGTATCGGTACCGAGCCAGGCGGGTAACATCACCCGGACTTGGGTCCACGCAAATACCCAGGGGATGGCGCGCAGACTGCCGATGCCGGGCACCGCCTGGCGCCGCGCGGGGCGACTGCCAAGCGCAAGAATGCCGAGCTCCTGTTCGGGTGTCAGTGCACGAAACAACTCCACGAACGCAGGATCATCCCGAACCAGGGCGCGATAGGAGTGCAGCGACGCTTGTGCCAGTGATGCCATGGTGTCACGCCATGCCGGTGTGGGTGTGGGCGGTGGTGACAGCGTCGCCTCAAGGGTTGCCGTGAGGTAGCGCCGCAGGGTCTGTTGCGCGAGCGCCGGCAACCCGAGCTTCCAGCGGATCATCTCACCCTGTTCCGTCACCCGGAACGCACCTGCCACAGAACCCGGTGGTTGGGAGCGAATGGCGGATTGTGCAGGTCCGCCACCTCGACCCACTGCACCACCACGGCCATGAAAGAGTACGAGGCGCACGCCGTGACGGGTCGTCACCTCCACCAGCTCTTCCTGCGCCCGGTACTGCGCCCACGCCGCCGAAAGTTGGCCCGCATCCTTCGCCGAATCCGAATAACCGATCATCACCTGCTGATAGCCTGCGGTGTAGTCGCGATACCACGGCACATTGAGAAGCGCATCGATACTGACTGCGGCACCAT
>VGVE01000183.1 GCA_016874135.1 Gammaproteobacteria bacterium
CGCTGAATGTTACTGTCAGGCTGTCGTTGCGGCAGTGGGTGGTTTGTCGCCATCGATCTCGGCCTGGATGGCTTTCACCTTGTCTTCTGTCAGGCTGTAGATCCACAGCATGGGAATGGCGACGAACTTGAAGATCGCTGGAATGATGGAGTAGAGCACCGCGAGCCACAACAAAGCGCTTTCCGGATTGGGATCGTTCACGGGATCGCGCAGCGAGTCAAAACCCACCCACACCGCGGCTGCGCCACCGATGAGAAGGCCGAGCGCATAGGCGAGTTTGCGCGTCATGGTCCAGATGCTGAAGTAGGCACCACTTTGGCGCTTGCCAGTTCGTTTCGAATCCACGTCGATGACATCCGCGGCCATTGCCGCAGGCAAGGCGGAGAGTGCACCGATGGCAGAACCTTTGAGCATCATCACGACGATGAAGAAGATGAACTTCCCGGTGGGAATATCTGCAAAGTAGACGGCCACCGCGTCCACCCACGCTTGTGGCAGGAAGGTGAGAAGGTGATGGATTTCAAACGCGTCGTACCAGCCGAGCGGCGTGATCACGATGATTGGAATGAAAGACGACCAGAACGAGTACCAGAAAATCGCGGCCATGGTGGCGCGGTGTTTGCCTACCCGCCGCGACAACATGAACCAGAGCGGGATCGCGATGATCTGCGAAATGAAATACGGCGCGAGATAAAAGCCGTAGAGGTCGCCGGCCAGCAGCACGTGTTTCACGAAGAAAAAAGACAACGAGTTAGTCATCGCCGAACCGATGGTCGCGAACAGGAAGATGATGACCAGCATGCGGAAGGGTTCATTCGCCCACACCATGCGCAGGTTTTCGCGCAAGGGTGTCGGTTTGACATCTACTTCCCGCACCGGGGCTTCGGGAACGCTGGCCAGGAGATTGAGGATGAAGACCGGCATGACGATGGCCATGAAGATCGTCAACACGTATACGTTGTCGGTCGGTTTGGTGTAACCGAAGAACACCAGGATTGCTGGTGTGAAGGCACCGATAAGCGAGCCGGTCACCGTGAAGGCTTCCCGCCAGCTCATCACCCGCGTGCGTTCGTGATAGTCCCTGGCAAGCTCTGCGCCCATGGCACTGTAGGGCACGTCCTTGATGGTCGAGCCGATGTACATCACCACCAGTGAACCGAGCAGCCAGGGATAGCCTGAATTGAAGGTCATGCCGAGAAATGTGACGTCGCCGAACTCGATGAATGGAATCCACAACATCCACACCCCGAGAATGAAGATGGGTGTACCGAGCAGGATGAAGGGTTTGCGACGGCCCCAGCGGGAGCGGGTGCGATCAGAGATAAAGCCGATGATGGGGTCTGTCACGCCATCGAAAACACGGGACAGAGCAAGCATCAGCATCACGAATCCGAGCGAGAGCCCAAAACCCTTCGAATCGGCGTACACGGCGGGCAGGTAAACCGCGAGCGGCAGTGCCATCATCGACAGCGGTAGTGCCGGTGCCCCGTAGCTGACCATCGTCCACCGGGACAACGCGCCTTTTTCAGCCGCCGTATCAGTCATTGTGAGTCCCCCTTCCGCGCATCGGTTTAACACACCAACTCGGGGAAAGCCAAGAGCTATAGACAGAGCCACAAACAGGGCCGCGGACAGCGTCGGCTAGGCATAGAATCGGTGTCAGCAAGCAACCGGAGTATGTACGTGGCCGCCGACCTCAGTGTTTTCCGGCGAGAGATTCGCAACTGGCTCGAAACCAATTGTCCGCCGAGCATGCGTACACCCATGACTGCAGATGAATACCCGGGCGGCGGGCGACGGGCGGTTTACTGCAATCCGGAAACCAAGCTATGGCTCGATCGCATGGGCGAGACGGGTTACACGGTACCCACCTGGCCCAAAGAATATGGTGGAGCGGGACTTTCGAAAGCTGAGAACCAGGTGTTGCAGGAAGAGCTGAGACAGATCAACGCGCGACCTGCCCACCTCGGCATGGGTATCAGCATGATCGGACCGGCGCTCCTCGAGTTCGGAACCGAAGCCCAGAAGAAAGAGCACTTGCCGAAGATCGCACGTGGCGAGATCTGGTGGTGCCAGGGCTACAGCGAGCCGGGTTCCGGATCAGACCTCGCAAGTCTGCGCACTCAGGCCGTGGATGATGGTGATGATTACGTCATCACCGGTCAGAAAATCTGGACGTCGGGCGCAGACAAGGCGGACTGGATGTTCTGTCTCGTGCGTACCGATCCGCACGCACCCAAGCACCTTGGCATCACCTTCATCCTTTTTGACATGAGAACACCGGGTGTGACGGTGAAGCCAATACTGCTGATCAGCGGTTTTTCACCGTTCTGCGAGACGTTTCTCGACAGTGTGCGGGCGTCGAAGAAAAACGTGGTGTCGAAGATCAATGAGGGCTGGACCGTCGCCAAGCGTTTGCTGCAGTACGAGCGCACCAGCATTGGTGGCATTGGTAGCCGCGGTCAGGCCGGGGAAAGTCTCGAAGACCTCGCCAAGCGGTATCTCGGTGGACACATTGACGATATCGCCCTGCGGCAGGATGTTCTGCGCCATCGCATGAATGACCGTGGCTTTGCTTTGACCATGAAACGATCGATGGAAGAAACCGCGGCGGGCATCGCCCCGGGAGCACTATCGTCGATGTTCAAATACTACGGCACGGAACAGAACAAGAACCGCTATGAACTCATGCTGCGAGCGATGGGAACCCGCGGCGTAGGTTGGGGTGCGGACTCTGTTGCTGCTGACGAGCTGGAAACCACACAGGGGTGGCTGCGGTCGAAGGCGAACTCGATCGAAGGCGGGACTTCTGAAGTGCAGTTGAACATCATCGCCAAACGCATCCTCGGATTGCCGGATGAGTGATGCCGTAGCCAAATAGCGGACACCCGGCTTTGCCGCCTCGGGTGCCTTTTGATTTACTGGGCAGACGTTTCCTGACCGACACTTGAATGACCGGAGGGCCACCTATGCTGAAACAGAGTTTGGCGAAACAGCGCAACGATGGATGGACACGAGAGTTTGCGGGACTACTGCTGCTGCTGTGCAGCGGATTGGCGACGGCCGATTACCTGGCGTATGCGGTAGGGCAAAAAAGCCGCGTGCCCCTACCGGAGAACATTGACCACATCGAAGTCAAATACCTGCTCAACCTCGCCTGGGGTGAGTACAACGGCGCCAAATCCCGCGTGGGTGTGCTTGGCGTAGACAACAACTCCTCCTCCGCGAGTTTCACCAGTGCCGGTGCCGATGGTTCCACGTACACGTGGTCGTATGACAATGCCAACACCGTGCCAGTCAACGGTATCGAAGCCATCGTCATCGATGTGATGAACCAGTCCGGTCGCTTCCGTCTGGTGGAACGCAATGTCCTGAACCAGGTGCTGAAAGAACAGGATCTGGTGACTTCCGGCCGGATTGCGCAGCCATCCGTCGCCAAAACCGGCAACGTGCTTGGAGCGCAGTACCTCGTGCAGGTGGTGGTCACCGACTACGAAGCAAAAACGTCAGGCAGCAGTGGGGGTGGCCTAGTCGGAGGCCTGCTCGGCAGCAGGGTGCCGGCGCTCGGTGGCGTAGGTCTGCAGAAAGGCGAGGGGCGGGTTGGCATGAACTTCCGGCTCATCAATCCTGAAACCAGTGAGATCATTTACACCAAACAGGTGGAGTCGATCGTCAAGGAAAGCGGACTGTTGCTGGGCGGAGCCGGGTTCACAGGCTCTGCGGCTCTGGGCGGGTTTTTTGGCAATTTTTCCAAGACCCCGATCGGCCAGGCAGTCATTGCCGGCATCAACAAAGGTATGTATGAGCTCGTAAAACAGGTCGGAGCGGCAGCAGCCAGCGGTAGTGTCATCAAAACGGAAGGCAATCGCGTATGGCTAAACGTCGGTTCTGACGTGGTGAAGTCAGGCGAAATTCTGAAAGTGAGGCGACGTGGTGAAGAGCTCATCGATCCGGACACCGGTATCAGCCTCGGGTCGACGGAAACCGAGATTGGCCAACTACGCATCTCGGAACTCGCCGAGAAGTTCAGCATCGCGGACCGTGTGTCCGGCGGCAGCCCCATCAATCGCGGTGACAAGGTGGTGTCCACGATGGCTGCGCCTTCGCTGCAATACGCGGCAAGCTGGGAAAAACCCGGGCGAAGTTTCTGATTGAGTACACCGCTTGCAGTACTCCTCCCGGTGCAGGTAACGTCCCTGTATCCGGAGGGAGGGCGTCATGATCCGAACAGCCATCGCAGCATTCGCGCTGCTTCTGTCCAGCTGCCTAGTGAATGCACACGAGGCAATGAATCTAGACCAACTGATGAAGGCGTTCGGCTGGAACTTCGAAACGGCCGAGATCAAGACCCAGAAGATCACCAACAACCTGCATATGCTGTTTGGCATTGGCGGCAACATTGCCGTCAGCACGGGTGACAACGGTGTACTCATCGTCGACGACCAGTTCCCGCAGGTGATCCCGAAGGTCATGAAGGCCATTGGAGAACTGGGTGGCAAGTCGGTGGATTTCGCCATCAACACCCATTGGCACTTCGATCATGCGGAAGGAAACCTGAGTCTTGGGCCTCAAGGCACCTGGCTCGTGAGCCAGAAGAACTCCCGCGACATGATGCTGGACGATCACATCATCAACCTTGTTGGCATGCGGTATGCGCAGCAGGCTTATCCGGCGGATGCGCTACCACACCTCACCTATGACGACACGATGCAGTTCCACTTCAATGGCGAGCAGATTGATCTGGTGCATGCCGGTCCCGCGCACACCACCGGAGACACGGCGGTCATCTTCAGAGGCAGCAATGCCGTGCATCTAGGTGATGTATTCAACAACTCCGGTTATCCGTTCATCGATGCGGACAATGGGGGTGACCTCACCGGGGTGATCAACTTCTGCAAGGCGGTACTTGCCCAAACCAATGCCAATACGGTGGTGATTCCCGGACATGGTGAGGTCACAAACCAGGAAAAACTTGCCGCCTATGCCGCCATGCTGGAAACGTTGCGTGGCCGCATCCTGGAAATGGTGGAAGCGGGCAAAACCCTCGGCGAAGTCGTTGCCGCCAAACCGACCCACGACTTTGACAGCGCACAAGGCGACTCAAGGAATTTTGTTGATCGGGCCTATGCAAGTCTGCAGCGCGAGGTGTCCGCACGATGATCCGTCTCATCTTTCTGTTGCGCAAAAAGAAAGG
>VGVE01000184.1 GCA_016874135.1 Gammaproteobacteria bacterium
GACGATCCGCGTCGTCCAGCACCAACTGACACTGGCCCCGTAAACGCTCCTCTACTGCTTCCGGCCAACGGCGGGTCAGGCGCACCACAACGTTCGACATGAAACCGTCAGCCTTGTCTATTGCTTTCCCGACGTGCACGGTAACATTGCCACCGGGCCTGATTCGACCTCATCGAAGCACAGTCCCAACGTCTCGATTCGACCGATTTCAACATTCCAGGGGGAACACATGGCCGCGTATTTTATTGCCCAGTATGTCGTCAAGGATCCAGCGCTGTATCGGGAATACCAGGCCGGTGCCGGTCCAACCCTCGCCGCCGCAGGTGGTGAGCTGGTGGCGTTCGATGTGGCCGCAGAGACCATCGAGGGTACACCGCCCGGTCCGCAGACGGTCATCATCAAGTTCAAGGACACCGCGGCCGCCAGAGGCTGGTATGACAGTGGTGCCTACCAGGCAGTCGTCGGCAAGCGCCTTGCCGCGACGACGGGTTTCGCGGTTATCTCCCAGAGCATGAACGCCGGACGCTAACCCGACAGTTACCCGCCACAGAGAGCTTCGGCTGATTCCGGCCGAAGCTCAGCTAAAGTTTCAGGAAGAACTCCCAGATTCGCGGAAGAACGAGAGATTTCCCGCCAATGAACTACCACTTGACCGACGATCAGCGGGCCATCCAGGACATGGCGCGGAAATTTACTGCCGATGCCATAACACCGAACGCGGCGGCATGGGACGAGCACAAGGTGTTCCCGCGCGAAGTGATCCGGCGAGGCGCTGAACTCGGCTTTGGCTCGATCTACATCGCAGAAGCCATGGGCGGCTGCGGACTCGGACGGCTGGAAGCCGCGTTGATCATGGAAGCGATGGCCTACGGTTGTCCTTCAACTTCAGCGTTCTTCTCCATTCACAATATGGCGGCGTGGATGATCGATGCCTTCGGTGATCAGGTCGTCAAGGACGCCTACCTGCCCAAACTCATCACTATGGAGCACATGGCGAGTTACTGCCTTACGGAACCAGGCGCAGGCTCGGACGCCGCAGCACTCAAAACCACGGCACGACGGGATGGCGATCACTACGTGCTTTCCGGCACCAAGGCCTTCATCTCCGGTGGCGGCGAAAACGATGTCTATGTGGTGATGGCGCGCACGGGTGGTCCTGGCGCCCGTGGTATTTCCTGCGTGGTCGTCGAAAAGGACATGCCGGGTGTTTCGTTCGGTGCCCAGGAACGCAAGCTCGGCTGGCACTCGCAGCCCACATCCATGGTGATGTTCGACAACGTCAGGGTGCCCGTAGCCAACCTCGTCGGCGAAGAAGGCCAGGGATTTCGCATCGCCATGGCCGGTCTCGATGGCGGCCGCATCAATATCGGTGCCTGTTCCCTCGGCGGCGCGCAACGTTGTCTCGACGACGCCATCACCTACGTGAAGGAGCGTAACCAGTTCGGTCAGCGAATCGCGGATTTCCAGAGCACCCAGTTCACCCTAGCTGACATGGCAACCCGGCTCGAAGCCGCCCGAGCGCTACTCTATGTCGCCGCGCTCAAGGTCAGCGAAGGTGCCGCTGACAAAACCCGGTTCGCCGCGATGGCCAAACTGATGGCCACTGAATCTGGTTCGGCAGTCGTCAACAACGCCCTGCAGTTGCACGGCGGTTACGGCTATCTCATGGACTATCCCGTCGAACGTTTTTTCCGCGACCTGCGCGTGCATGAAATTCTCGAGGGTACAAGCCAGATCATGCGGTTCGTCGTCGGCCGTTCACTGGTGGAGTGAGTTCGGCAGAGGCAATCTCCCGTTTTGGCGTCCAGTGTTTACCGAACAGGTGCCGCAGGAATGAACCCAAGCGTCGCGTGAACTTCTCTGAGTGTTCGTTCCGCTGTACGTCGCGCCTCGATTGCTCCACATTGAAGAAACGCGTCCAGCGCAACTTCATTCGAACGGATCTGCTTGAACTTCGCGCGTACGGGCGCGAGTACCGCGTTGATCGCGTCCGTAACCTCCACTTTGAATTACCCATATCCCCTACCTGCAAAACGTGACTCAAGCACCGGCACGGACTCGCCAGTGATGGCGGCGAGAATACTGAGGAGGTTTGAGATGCCAGGCTTGTCGGCACGCGCGCGCACCTCACTACCCGGATCCGTGACATATCGCCTGATTTTGCGTGCCACCACATCCTGATCGTCCAGTAAGGCGATGACATTCCCGTCCACTGGATCCGACTTCGACATTTTTTTAGTTGGGTCCTGCAGGCTCATGATCCGTGCCCCCCCGGGCCGCGCCAATCGATTCCAGCAATGGAAAAACGTTGCCGTAAAGGCCGTTGAACCGCGTGATCACATCACGGGTGAGCTCCAGATGCTGCAGTTGGTCATCACCCACGGGAACCCGCTCGGCTTTGTAGAGGGCGATATCCGCCGCCATCAGTACGGGGTATCCGAACAGCCCGGCGCTGGTCTGACCGGTTGTATTACGACCTTTCTCCTTGAATTGCGTCATACGATTCAGTTCGCCGATTTGGGTAAAGCACTGAAAAATCCAGGTAAGTTCGCAGTGCGCCGGGACGTGTGTCTGGACGAACACGACGCTTCGTCCGGGATCCATACCGCAGGCCAGATCAAGCGCGACGAAGTCCCGGCAACGCGCCGCGAATGTGAACGGGTCCTGCCGGACCGTGATGGCATGCAGATCGACCAGTGGAAAAAAACAACGGGCTCGATCCTGCTCCACCACCCAATGACGGATCGCACCCAGATAGTTGCCAAGCGTGAGCCGCCCTGACGGCGCTGCGCCACTGATGAGTACCGGTACTTTTTTCATGCTCTGCCCCCGATAGAGCCGCATCAGCCGGAGACAGGGGAGAAGGGAACGATTGCCGCCGGTGATTCATGCGGCAATGAGTGAATGCTGGGGCCGCTAGTCTGGCGCGCACCACCACTGAAAACAAATTACTGCTTCAAACCTGAGATTGTTCATAGCCGTTTTGTAGCACGACTGTTCAGTACGGGTCGATAGGCCACCGAATAACCTCGGTCGAAGGGTCCCGATACACGATTGGCCCGCAGAGCCTATGGCTATCTCACGAGCGATCCGGTAGAACGGTTGGGCTGTGATCTCGTGCGCATGATGCAATCGACGCAACGAACCGGATCACGCGATTTCTCATTGGCAGTTCACTGGTGAACGAGTGGTCAATCGCCCGAAGTTGGTTGGGCCCACAAAAGGATTGTCAGCGCGCAGTCGCTTCTGCGTGCTGCTCCTTGCGGCACTTCAGACCGCAGTTTGTGGCATTGCATCTGTTGCAGCGGAAGATGGAACCGCGCCCTTTGCACAGTGTGCAGAAAATCTGCTGATCGCAGCTGCAACTGCGGGTGTGACAACACCAACCATCGGCCAGGTGAGGCCCCTGCTTCGTGAAGACCCGCGGATCCTGTCTCTCGATCAATCCCAACCCGAATTCAGTCAGACTTTCGCCGGCTACTTTCCGCTGCGCGTGAGTGACCAGCGTGTCCGCCGTGGCCGCGAACTCCTGCAAACTCACCAGACGCTGCTGCAGGACATCCAGAATCGTACGGGCGTGCCACCGCAGTACCTGCTGGCGTTCTGGGGGCTGGAGACGGACTTCGGGCGGACCCTCGGCAGCCATCTTGTACCGGTATCACTCGCCACGCTTGCCTGCGATTCGCGGCGCTCAGATTATTTCCGTGAGGAGTTCATCAAGGCATTGCGGATCATCGATCGGGGCGATGTCACGGTCGAGCGCATGGTCGGTTCCTGGGCGGGAGCAATGGGCAACATGCAGTTCATGCCGTCCGCGTATCTGGACCATGCGACAGATGGCGACCGCGATGGCAAACGCGATCTATGGAACAGCAGCACGGATGCTCTGGTGTCTGCAGGCTACTTCCTCTCGTCACTCGGCTGGACCATGGGGCAACGCTGGGGACGCGAGATCCTGCTGCCGGTGAACTTTGACTACCGGCAGACAGATCTGATCCAGCCCTTGTCGGCGTGGGCGGCTCTGGGTGTAACGGATTCAGCAGGGCGACCGCTGAAAGCCTCGGATACCCCGGCACGGATCATCGTACCCTCGGGTCATCAGGGGCCTGCGTTCATCGCCTACCCGAACTTCGATGTCATCATGAAGTGGAACCGGTCCGAGTATTACGCCATCAGCGTAGGTCGGCTCGCGGACCAGATCGCCGGTGGAGGCAAACTCGTGCGGCCAATACCGGACGTTCCCAGCCGTCTGCCGCTCAACATTATCCGCACCGTACAGGAGAGCCTTGCGATCCAGGGATTCGAAGTAGGCCCGATCGATGGCTTGATCGGGCCGGCGACACGACGCGCCATCGCCGCCTGGCAACATGCGGGGGGCCTCATTCCCGACGGATTCACCCATCAGGGAACGCTATCGGCCCTCTCAGGCGAACCGGTGCTTGAGGTGCTGGCACCGTGATACGCTCGCGGCAGTAATGAACTGCAGGGCATTCGATGCTGCTCAAAGGTATCCACCACGTTTCCATCAACGTCAAAAACGTCGATGACGCAGTCGCGTTCTACACGGGCGTCCTGGGCATGGAAAAGCTCCACCGGCCAGACCTCGGTTTCCCCGGTGCGTGGCTTCGAAGTGGCGAACAGGAAGTGCATCTGCTCGGCATTCAGTCCACCGAGCCCCCCAAGGAACAGCACTTCGCCTTCGAAGTTATGGACCTGGATAGCGTAATCAACACCGTTCGCAAGGCCGGCATCCGCTGTTCCGATGCCCGAGAGATTCCGACCGTGTGTCGACAGGCCTTCACGCACGACCCCAGCGGCAACATGGTTGAATTCAACCAGCGCCTCTCCGCCTGAACAACCGCCAACGTGAACAGTTCTGCCAGCCGTTCCTATGGAACGCTCGACGCATCCTTTCAGGCTGCCGGAGGAGAATCGGGTTTGCGGGCGCTCGTCGACGCCTTCTATGACGGTCTGGAAGCATCACCCGCTGGAACTGCCATCCTCAGCATGCACACCCGCAGCCGCGAGGAGATGTGCGACCGCCTGACACTTTTCCTCTGCGGCTGGCTCGGTGGGCCCCG
>VGVE01000185.1 GCA_016874135.1 Gammaproteobacteria bacterium
CGAACTCCACGCCTGCGGGTTCGACGGCGACTTTCACCCGCGTCGCCGCGAAAACGTCCCAAGCGATGTTGCGCCTTCTGCGGTCTTGCCGCCGATGTGGCCGATCATGTGGTGATCGGCATAGGTGAGATCGCCGGACAGCCATTTGGCATCCGGCGTGAAGATCCCCGATCGACCGGTTTTCGGGTCATCAACTTTGACCATGCCATCTGCCATGGTTTCGTAGATGTAGCCGCTGTACGCGTGGCGTAGTCGCATGTGGACCTCCTCTCGCCGGAAAGCTGTATTCCCCGAGCGGAACCGTACCACTCCCACGTCAAAAACGACAAGATTCAGGTTCACTGCCCCGTCAAATTTGATGGTACCTTTGCTTCCATTCTCCAACTCCCTCTCCAGGTGATCCGTTCATGAGCAGTGACCCCAAAGTGATTCCGTCCAACGTGACCGATGACCAGATCCGGTCTGCTCTTGCGGAAGCGCACGTTCCCTCCCTGATGCTGGCGCTGGTGCACCTCACGGGTGATCTGTCACTGATCCGCTCAGCCATCCGACCGCAACCGGCATTCATGAGTGATCCGCAGGATGGGATCAGTGAAGCGGATCAGGCCGCGATCCGCGCCAAGGCGTTCGAGCTCATCCGCTCGGCCCGCGACAGCGCCACACCAGCGGTGGCGTCGCTCACCGAAGCGCAGGTACGGGAAATGATCGGCTTTGTCATGGGCCAGGAAGTCTCTGACAACTATGTCGAGTTCCTCACCGCAGAGCTCTCCGTGGCCGGCGAAGACGCATACGGTCAGCCCAACCTGCATCGCGTGAATGTGTCGGACCGCTCGAAGTTCACAGTGATCATCATTGGCGCCGGGATGTCGGGGCTGCTGTCAGCGATCCGGCTGCAGGAAGCTGGTATTCCCTTTGTCATCGTCGACAAGAACGCGGACGTGGGTGGTACGTGGTTCGAAAACACCTATCCGGGTTGTCGCGTCGACAGCGGAAACCATGTCTATTCCTACTCGTTCCGGCAAAAGAACTGGCCGCAGTACTTCTCCAGCCAACCTGTGCTGCGGGAGTATTTTGCAGATACCGCCAGTGCCTATGACCTGCGCCAACACATCCGCTTCCAGCATGAAGTTATCAGTGCGCGTCTGGATGAAAAGCGTGGTGTCTGGGTCATCGACATGAAGACGCCGGAAGGCAGTACCCAACTCGAAGGTCACGTGGTCATCAGCTGTGTGGGCCAGCTCAATCAGCCGGCAATGCCGAAGCTGCCGGGTGTCGGCGCCTTCAAGGGGCCTGCGTTCCATTCAGCACGTTGGGATCACTCCGTCGATCTCACCGGCAAACGGGTGGGTGTCATCGGCACTGGTGGCAGTGCTTTTCAGTTTGTGCCCCACGTGGCGGAAAAAGCCGCGAAGGTCACGGTGTTCCAGCGTACCCCGCCGTGGGTGCTGCTCAATCGGCAGTACTTCAGCGAAATCCCGCAAGGGGTGCACTGGCTGCTCAACCACCTGCCGTACTACGCACGCTGGTACCGCTTTAGCCTGTTCTGGAAGTCTGCTGAAGGCATGCTCGCAGCGGTTACGGTCGAGCCTGGCTGGAACCGGCCGGAACGATCCGTCAGCGAAGCGAACGAGACATTCCGTCAGCAACTCATTGACGGGATGCAGGAGCACCTTGCGGATCGCCCGGATCTGCTTGAGGTTTGTACGCCCAACTATCCGCCGGGCTCTAAGCGGATGCTGGTGGACGATGGCAAGTGGTTCAAAACCCTGAAGCGGGACAACGTCAAACTCACCACGAACGCACTTCGCGAAATCACGCCGACCGGCGTCGCCTGCAAGGATGGCCAAACCCTTGAGTTCGACGTGCTGATCTACGGCACGGGGTTCAAAGCGAGTGAGTTCCTCACACCGATGAGAATCTACGGCAAAGATGGCGTTGAGCTGCATGAGGCCTGGGCGGGGGAGCCCCGTGCCTTCCAGGGCATCACGTTTCCAGGCTTCCCGAACTTTTTCTGCACCTACGGCCCGAACACCAACATTGTCGTCAACAGTTCGATCATCTTCTTCTCCGAGTGCGAGGTGCGCTACATCCTCGGCTGTCTTGCCGAACTCGCCAAACGCGGACCCGGCACCACGATGGATGTGAAACGCGATGTGCATGATGCCTACAACGTGCGCATTGATGCGGGCAACAAAGGCATGGCGTGGGGACAATCCGGGGTGAACACCTGGTACAAGAATGCGAGTGGCCGCATTACCCAGAACTGGCCGTTTACGCTGATTGAATACTGGGAACAGTCGAAGCAGCCTGATCCATCACACTATCAGTTTTCGAAGGGCGCCTGATCCGTATTGCGATAGCTCCCGGCATCTCCATCCTGGTAGGTGCGGCCCAGCATCATGATCATGGCCACCACGAAGCGGGGTTTGAGGCCGAACTCAGCGGCCAGGGCGATGCACTCCGGAAAAGTCCAGATCGCCTGGCTTTCAATCTGGGATTTGAGCTCAGGATTCATGGTGCTGCCTCATTCGATCTTGTAACCGACGCCATAGATTGACCGGATCAGCTCCGCATCGCCACCGGCTTCACTGATCTTGCGTCGCAGATTTTTCATGTGGCTGTCCACCGTCCGGTCGCTGACGACGCGGTGATCGTCGTAGGCGACGCGGATGAGCGCATCCCGGGAGAACACGCGGCCAGGCATCCGGAGGAGCTGAGTGAGTATGCGCAGCTCAACCGGGGTCAGGTCGATCCCTTGGCCGCTGACGGTACAGGTGAACCGCTCCGGATCGACTGCGATCGTGTTGTAGGCCAGTGTGTTTGCAGTTGCTGATTCGATTGGAGCACCCGGTGCCTGGTTCACGCGTCTGAGTATCGTGCGGATGCGGGCGATCACCTCGCGCGGGCTGAATGGTTTGCAGATATAGTCATCGGCACCCAGTTCAAGCCCAGGCAGTCGATCGATTTCATCCACGCGCGCGGTCAGCATGAGAATCGGCACCGCAGAAAACTGGCGCACCTCGCGGCAGATCGAAAGACCATCCTTGCCCGGCAGCATGAGGTCGAGCACCACGAAGTCCGGTTGTTCAGCCGCGATCCATTCAACGGCAGCTGATCCATCACGATGTACGGTGACGCGGAAAGACTCACGTTCGCAGTAGGCGCGCAGAACGTCCGCGATCTTGGCTTCGTCTTCGACAATGAGAACGTGCGTCACAGTGCGGGCAAATCCAGGTGAATCGCCAGGCCGCCGAGTTCCGAGGCCGTTGCGTGAATGGTACCTTCATGTGCGGTGACGATGTTACGGCAGATCGCGAGACCTAGGCCTGCTCCGGCGTATTTGCGCGACCTCGAAACCTCCGTACGGAGGAGCGGCTCAAAAAGTCGTGGCAGGAGTGCCGGATCAACGCCTGGTGGACTGTCCTCGAAGACCACGTGGATCCGTTGTCCTGCGCGCCGTGCAGTGCAGCGGCAGATCCCCGGGGAATCGGTGTACGCGATGGCGTCCTGCCAAAGGTTGGTAAAGAGCTGGTCCAGGCGGTTGGAATCACCTCGTAGTCGAAGCCCGGGTTCGATGTGTGTTTCAAACCGCAAGTCGTTCGCCATTCTGTTTGGCCGGGACGACTCAAGCAGGGCTGAAAGTTCAACTGCGGCGAAGGTGTACCGGAGGCCGCCGATTTCAGAGAGCGACAGCTGATAGAGGTCATCAATCAGGTGCTGGAGCCGGGTTACTTCCTGATCGAAAGACTCAAGCTGCGCGGTGTCGAGTGCACGCACGCCGTCTTTCAGCGTGTGCAACTCTGCCATGAGAACCGTGACCGGCGTTCGCAGCTCATGGGAAATGTCAGCGAGCCAGCGCTGTCTTGCCTTGCGATGATCATCGAGCGTCGCTGCGAGGCGCTCCAGGTTTGCCGACAGCTCTCCGAACTCGTCGCTGCGCAGTTCCGGTTGCTCCGCGCTGAAATCTCCGGCGACGATCTGATCCACCCGCCCCATGGCGCGTCGCACCGGACCTTGCAGCGCTCTGGCGAGAATCAATGAGATCACCAGCGCGAGGAGCAGACTCACGGCGGCAATACCCCAGGTCGCCGTTCTTTGCGCTGCTGCAAACCCGGTTTCTCGCGGTGTTGTCAGGCGGCGATGCGGCAGGGTGCGCAGCTGCGCGACTACTTCACCAGCCGCCTTTACTGGCACACGAACGAGTTCACTGCGGTTGTCGGTGGGTTCGTCTTCGATGGCCTGACCGACGATGAGGTGGCCTTCAAGGTTGTAGAGGCCGACGGGCGGGCGACCGGGTCCTCCCGGAGTACCTGGAGAACCAGGAACAAATGGCCTGTCGTGCCGGCGCTTGCCGGGCGGCGGTCGCTGTTCATCACCGGGTCCCCTCGGCGAGTGAGACTGTACGATCCGCATGAAGGTGTGAGGGTCGAGGTCTGGAAACGGTGTTACGCCGGTCGGCTCGTGGAACTGCACGAGATCCAGAGCGATACGCGACAGCCGGTCATGTTCCAGAGCGTTTACATAGTCGAGGAAGCCCTGGTTGAAGCTCCAGCGTGCGAGCCCGAGCGCAGCGAGCAGCACCACGGCGGTGGTACCGAGAAAAATCGGCAGCAGTTTCAGCGTGATGGTGAAACGCACGTTGGGCCCGTATCTGGCGCGAGAATTACAACAGGTTCCCCTGTGCATTACGCGCGTTCAGTTGCTGGTTGTCCGGTCCACGATTCGATGTATCCGCGATCCAAGGCGCTAGGCAGGTGCGGCTTTCCACGCAGGGATCAGTGAGTGCATTGAGAAAGGCAACGATGTCGGCCCGTTCTCCGCCATTGAGGTTGGTTTCCGGAAAGTCTGAGGTACCGGAAGCCCTTTCCTGTTGCAGCTTGCGCAGTGCGGCTGCGCTGTTGGGGCGGCTGGCGGGCCAGAGCGTCGCGCAATCAGTGCGGTTCTGAAATTGCACCAGGGTGCAGGCAGCTCCGTCGTCGAGGAAGTTGTTCACCGTGCCGTTCGGGTTGTTGTAGTGCGCCAACACCTGGCCGAGAGTTT
>VGVE01000186.1 GCA_016874135.1 Gammaproteobacteria bacterium
TGCTGAGCGGAGTGCTGGTATTGATCGCGTCGGTGTTGGCGGTGGCCATGCCGGTGATCACCTCGCGTGTGGTCGTTGATGGCCTGTTGGCCGCAGATCAACCCTTGCAGTTGCCAGATCTTGGACTCAGTGCGGCCACAGAAGCGATTGGCGCGATGCTCGGCATCGATGCCATTCCTGCTGCGTGTGGTCTGTACCTCGTGCTCGCTTCGCTGCAGGCACTTGCGATCCACTGGCACCGGGTCCTTCTGGCGAATGGCGTTCTGCGTGCACTCAGTGACCTTCGCCACGATCTCTTCACCCACCTCGAAACACGCCCGTCCTCGTTTTATGACCGTGTCGCTGTTGGCCGGGTGATGACCCGGGTCACCAATGATGTTGAGCAACTGTTCCAGTTAATGTCCGGGTTTGGCGTGATTCTCGGATCGTTCGCGCCGTTTATCGTGGCGCTGGTTCTGATGCTGACGATCAGTGCGTCACTCACGGGGCTGCTCCTGATGGCACTGCCGGTGGTAGCGGTGGGGACATTTCTGTATCGACGTGCAACCCGCAGTGTCTACCGCGAGATCCGGCAGAGCGTGTCGCACCTGAACCAGAACCTCGCCGAGAACATCAACGGCATGCCGGTGGTCCAGTTGTCTCGGCGCGAAGATCGCAATCTCGCGGTATACAGCGAGATCAACCGTTATAACCGTGAGCAGGAGAGCCGCGCGATCAGCATGGAGACCTGGTACGGCGCGTTCATGGAGAACATCGCGCCCGCAGCGATGGCCGTGATCATCTGGGTGGGTGGCGGCCAGGCACTGCAGAACACCATCAGCCTCGGCAGCATGATTCTCTTTTCCCAGTTCATCGCCATGCTGATCCAGCCCATCGTGATCGTGGGGGAACAGTACAACGTGCTGTTCCGAGCCATGGCGAGTGGCGAACGCATCTTCCAGGCACTGGACTGGGACGAATCTATCCACGAGCCACTACGACCGGCGGAATTGCCTGCGAATCGGCATGGCGCAATCGATATCCGTAATCTCACGTTTGGTTACACCGCTGGAACCACGGTATTGCATGACATCACGTTGAGTGTGCGGCCCGGTGAGACGTTGGCAATCGTCGGCCCGACCGGCTCGGGCAAGAGCACGTTGATCCGTCTGCTGGCGCGTTTTTATGATTTCCCGCGGGGTTCGATCTTCCTCGACGGTGTCGACCTGATGGATCTGCCATCAGCTGTTGTGCGGCGACAGATTGGCCTCGTGCTGCAGGACTTCCATGTGTTTGCCGGTTCCGTTCACGACAACATCAGTCTCGGTGATCCAGCCATCGATCGTGCCGGCGTGGAGCGGGCGGCTCGGCTGGTACACGCGGATGAGTTCATTTCGAAGTTGCCTTCGGAATATGACACACCCCTCGCGGAACGTGGTCAGAACCTGTCCCAGGGGCAGCGCCAACTGCTCGCCTTCGCGCGTGTGCTTGCGGCCAATCCGGAAATTCTTGTGCTGGACGAAGCCACCGCGAGCATTGACACCGACACCGAGCGACTCTTGCAGGCCGCGGTGGATACGCTCACCAAGGATCGTACTTCGATCATCATCGCGCACCGCCTGCAGACGATTCAGAATGCAGATCGGGTGCTGGTACTGGAAGGCGGGCGTGTGACGGAGCTCGGTACGCCGGAAGAACTGCTCGCCAAAGGCGGAACCTATGCGCGCCTGCATGCGCTCCAGTTTCAGTCGTGAGACACCGGATTCAGAAGAGACAAGAGGGGAGGAGAGAGGGTGATGGACTTTCGCAAATCATCGGTTGAGTCACTGGTTGCGGACATTCGCCTGCGGCGGATGTCGGTTCGAGAGGTGACACAACGGGCTTTGGCCAACATCGAAGATCTCAACAAATCGCTCAACGCGTTCTGCGCATTGAATCCAGTGGATGCGCTCGCCCAGGCCGATGCGCTTGATGCGCGGCTCAAGAAGGGCGATCCCGTTGGCCCGCTCGTGGGTGTGCCACTCGGCGTCAAGGACCTGGAAGACGCGCGCGGATACGTCACGACATACGGCTCACAGCTCAACATCAACAATCCGAAGGCGACCGAAGATTCGGTGCAGGTCGCCCGTTTGCGCGCAGCGGGGTGTGTCATCGTCGGCAAGACGAATACACCGGAATACGGGCACAAGGGTGTCACCGACAACCTGCCGTTCGGTTTCACACGCAATCCCTGGAACACCGAGTATTCAGCGGGTGGCTCCTCGGGTGGTTCATCCGCGGCGATCGCTTCAGGCATGGTTCCTCTTGCCACCGGTTCAGACGGCGGTGGATCGATTCGCCTGCCGTCTTCCGCCTGCGGATTTACGGGCTTCAAGGCGAGCCAGGGGCGGGTGCCGTTGGGCGGATCCTCTCCGGCGGGTGCAGGTTTGCTGGCTGTACGCGGTCCCATGGCAATGCGTGCCACGGATATCGCGCTCGCTCTCGATGCCCTCACCGGTGATGAATCCACTGACATTTTCGGTCTGCCGCATCCGGGCTGTTCACTTCGAGCGGCGCTGGATGTAGACAATCGACCCGCTGCCGTGGTCTGGTCGCCAACCATGGGTTTTGGTGAGGTTGATGCCGAAGTGCTGGCCACCTGCGAGGCATTCATCAAGCGGCTTGAATCGGAAGGCGTGAAGGTCATCCGTCGCGAACAGATCTTCGACAAGGACCCGAATGGTCAGTGGTTCGTATTGTGGGCGACCTATCGCGCCCGGGCGCAGGAACATCTACATGGTACAGCGCAGTGGGAACTCATCGATCCGAGCCTGCGGGCGATGGTCGACTACGGCCTTAAGGTTTCGGGAATCGAGTTTGTGCGTGCCCTCGACGCCTGCCATACCCTGAACGTCGATCTCGAAGCGGCATTGCGCGATGCACCGTTCATCCTCTCACCGACACTTGCCGGGCAAGTGCCGAAGAAGGATGCAGGGGGTGGCTTGTTGAACGGTCGCGAATCCAGCTCCTGGGTGACGTTTACGCCCGCGATCAACATGACGCGAAATCCTGCGGGTACGGTGAATGTGGGGTTCCGTTCGACCGGTATGCCAGTTGGTCTGCAGGTGATCGGGAGGCAGCGTGATGACCTGCGTGTTCTCAAAACGCTCGCGTATTTCGAGTCTCTTGCCGGGTTGGCGAATGCCGCGCCGGTGGGTGTGAAGGATTGAGATCTGGCGTGATCCTGATGCTTGAAAGGACCTGACGCCAGCTCATCGCCGCTACGGTGTCGTAGTCCCTGAGCACTGGGCCATGGGTTAGCACCACTTCGCAGCCATCGCGATGTGCCAGGAACTGCACCACGACGAGCGCCGGTTCCAGCTGCTCAGGGACCCCAGCCGGAAGCTCAAGATTGCAATGAGTGAGCAGTTCGAAGGCGAGTCTCCTCGGTCTTTCGATACTGATCAAGGTGCCAGTCATGACACAGCTGGAGCCGTTGGGTGAAGTCATTTCGAAAACAGAGCCGGATCCGATACGCAGCTCCAGCGATACGACACGGACCGTATAGCCTTCTGGCCCCCACCATTCCTCGATTTTTTCCGGTGTCGTCCACGCTTCGAACAGAAGATCTGCCGAAGCGTCGAATTTATGGCGCACCTCAACAGTATTGGTAGAGGAGAAGAGGGCTCCATCATTCTTTCGCTGGTTCATTGTTTATCCTGGTGGCGTTGACAACTGCGAGTGGTGCGATGCAGTCGGACGAGAGCGCCAGCCCAGAATCGTCGGTAGGTGTTCAACCACTGCTGGATCTCTGCCAATGATTCGCCTTGAAGATGACAGATACGGCGTCCTCACTCTTTTTCGCGATTGATAAGTCCGGAACTCTCAAGAACATCAAGGTGGCGGGTAATCGTTGACTGGTTCAGTGAAAAGTGCAGCACAAGCTCGCCAATGGATCGCGGCTGTGCTGCAAGAAGCCCTACAAGGGCACGACGAGTCGGATCTGCAACGCGGACTGACGATGCGTCCAGTTGGCAGAAATGCGGAAGAGGCAACACCTGCAGTTGAGACATAGGAGAAGGCAAACATGGCGCAGTGGCTGTTTATCTATCACGGCGGCGTTAAGCCGGAAATGGAAGAAGCTGCCAATCAGGCGATGTAGGACTGGGGCAACTGGTTCGAGTTCATCGGTGCGCGAGTAGTGGATGGCGGCAAGCCGGTAGGGCAGTCGACTACGGTTCTTGCCGGCGGAACGGTTCTGCCGCATGGTGGTGCGAATCCCGTGACCGGCAATGGCGTCTTCGAAGCAGGGAGCCTGGAAGAGGCGATCACGATTGCCAAAGGTTGCCCGATCCTCAAGGACGGTGGCTCTGTGGAACTCGCGCAGACATTCGATCCGTGATCTGGAACTGTCGGCCGGCTGCGCATGCAGGTCAGCTCATTCGGACCTGCTTTTTTTTGCCTCTCGATCGCGTCGATAAACGCCTGCTTGTCACGCGGCGAAACCATGATGGACTTGCCGGGTTCGTAGTCGATCTGTAAGCGATCCAGTGAGAGCGCAGGGCTCGACAATGGGTTTCGCGTGGGGACGATGGACTTGATGGCTGCGACGGAGACCTTCCACCGGAACGGACCGGATGAGGGGTGTCCCGTCGACCAACGAGTAGTCTGTCTGCAGAATCAGCCAGATCGGGAGCCCTATCTCGACCAACAGCGTCAGTAGTCCGACCCACAGCAGGGCCGGCTCATTGAGTGCGATCATGATGATGGCACCCATGGTGATGCAAACAGATAACGCCAGAACGATCAGCAACCACGTGTCGATCCTTGACTTGAAGATCTGTGCTTGCATGAGAACTCCCTTTTGAATGTGAAGGCTGGGTTCTTGCGGGTCGAGCTACTCCCAACTACAAGTACGGACGACCGATGAGCGGCATCGACTATTCCATTTCAGACACGAGGTGCACGATCGAGGCGGGACTCGAGACCCAGAAGCCGGCAAACCCTTCAGGCAGGCGTTCGATGCGATCACAGCGAACAAATCCTGCACGCTCCACCGTAACCGC